>JBBDMR010000181.1:0-8984 GCA_040878225.1 Acidimicrobiia bacterium | reverse complement strand
AAATTATAGTTAACAGTCACAGATCCGCAACAGCTTGTGCTACACCGAACTTGAGTATCCATCGTGAACTGAGAATGCAACAGTCTCCAACTCATTTCAAGAGCCCTGAAATCTGCCCTAGACGAGGTCCGCCACTGTTCCGTCCGTCAAAGCCAGGAGACCCGCAACCGCGATCTCAACCTGCAAACCCCGCTTGCCGGCGCTCACATAGATCCGGTCGGACAACTGAGCTGTCTCGTCGAGGAAAGTGCGGTGAGCGCGCCGTTGGCCTAGCGGGCTGATCCCGCCGGAGACGTAGCCGGTGAGTCGTTCGGCATCAGGCGTGGCAGCCATCTCGGCTTTCCTTCCCCCGGCAGCCGATGCCAGCTTCTTCATCGAGAGCCGCTCCGTCACCGGGATGATCGCCACGACGTGCTCGCCGTCGACCACTGCCATCAGTGTCTTGAACACCTGCGTTTCGTCGGCGCCGATGGCTGCGGCTACCGCCTGGCCGTACCCGTCACCCACGGCTTCATCCACCTCATAGCTGTGCAACGCGTGCTCGACGCCCGCCCGCTCCAGAGCTCGCACGGCCGGGGTGGACATCAGCCGACGCGCTCGAACATGGCGTCGGCGAGTTCCACCAGGCGTTCGCCGCCCTCCACTCCCGTCCATACTTCGGGGATGGTTGTCGCCCCGTAACGGGCTCCGGCCAGTGCGCCCGCCATGGCGGCGATGGTGTCGGTGTCGCCGCCGATCCTGATCGCCCGCACGACAGTGTCCTCGAAGTCGTCGGAGGCGAGGAAGCAGTAGAGGGCGGTGAGCACCGACTTCCCGGCGCTGACCCCGTTCCCGAGTCGGAGGCGGGCGTAGCCGTCGTCCGACCTCTCGATCGCCGTCGGAAGAATCTCGAGTTTGCTCCGGAAGATCTCCTCCTTCACCAGATCGTCCAGGGCACCGAGCAGCTCGTCGCGGTCGAAGTCATCGCGGAGGGCATGGCCGGCGGCAGTCGCCTGGATCGCCGCACCCTCTACACCCACCGGGTGGGTGTGGGTCACCTCGGCGGTCTGCTCCGCCAGTCGGACCGTCGCGTCGATGTCCGGGAATTCCCACAACGCCACCGGTGCTACCCGCATCGCCGCGCCATTGCCGTACGACCCGGTCCCGCCGAACTGCGAGTGTGCAGTCTCCGCCCAGTTGAAGCCCCTGAGGACACGGGAGAAGACGTCGATCACGTTGGCCCCGTAGCCTCTTCGTGGCTCTCGTTGATACCCCTCGGCGAACCGCATCGACATGTCGGCACCGTCGAACCTGCCTGCGGCGAGCAGCGACTCGGCCAGCCAGATTGTCATCGCGGTGTCGTCGGTGTAGATCATCGACCGCGGGCCAGCCAGGATCTCATCGATGTAGGACTGGCTCACCTCCTGATGCCCCTCCACGGGCCGCCCCAGGGCGTCGCCCACGGCGGTGCCCAGCATCAATCCTCGGAACCGGTCTCGTGTCGTCATCGTCGCGTCACCTCCCCATCAGGGTCTAACACTGATCACGGTCTAACACGGATCACCACCTTTCCCAACGAG
This sequence comes from Acidimicrobiia bacterium, assembly GCA_040878225.1. GTDB lineage: Bacteria > Actinomycetota > Acidimicrobiia > Spongiisociales > ZC4RG35 > MA-ANB-1. The sequence goes on along the minus strand of JBBDMR010000181.1, from coordinate 7,425 downwards.
CGTTCCTCCCCGAGACGCCGCATCGCCTCGGGCGCATCGTCGAGGCCATACACCTTGTCGATCACCGGTGTGATCCGCCCGGCCACCACTTCACCTGCCAGGTCTTCGAGATCGGCAGAGTTGGGCCGGGCAATGAGAACGCCGAGGTGCTTGCTTCCCAGCTTCGAGATCAGCCCCCCGACCAGAAATGCCTGCAGCAGCCGGCGCGCCGGCCCGCCCACCACCTGGTAGACACCCCCATCCGCAAGCGCTCGTCTGTTGGCGAAGACGGAGCGGTTGCCTACGAAGTCGAGGATCCGATCGTATTTCACGGCACCCTTCGTGTAGTCGTCGACGGTGTAGTCGATGACCTCGTCGGCACCGACCGACCGCAACAGGTCGAGCTTGATGGTGCTGTCCACCCCGGTCACCTCCGCACCGAGGCCTTTGGCCACCTGCAGCGAGAAGGTCCCGCCTCCTCCGCCGGCGCCGTTGACGAGAACCTTCTGGCCCGGTTGGACCCCACCCCTGGCCCGCATCCCCTGGACGGCCAACAGCCCCGCCTGCGGCAGTGCCGCTGCCTCCTCGAAGGACAGGCCGGCAGGCTTCAGCGCCAGCGGTGCCGTTTCGGGAACCGAGACATACTCTCCCAACCCGCCACTCCCTGCGTAGAGGATGTCGCCGAACACCTCATCTCCGGGCTGGAAGCGGGTGACGTCTTTGCCCACTTCTTCCACCGTCCCGGAAATGTCGGATCCGAGTGTGGCCGTCGACGGTTTGAACAAACCCCCGATGCGGACATATGCCGGGCTCCCGATGAGACTCTCCCAATCGGAGCGGTTCAGCGAGGCAGCATGAACCCGGATGAGCAGGCCATTGTCTTTGAGCACCGGCTTGTCGACTTCCGTGAGTTTGAGGTTCTCCGGCCCGCCGTAGCGATCGTAACTAACCGCCCTCACGCCGGCCGGCTCGAGTCGGATTGCATGCCAGGGCCGTCGGGATGGATCGCGCTGGCAGTGTCAGGTCTCATCTGCCGAACAGTAGGACGCTGGTGCATTTCTAAGCTGGCCGTATGACATCGAACGCTGACTACGACCCCGGCGCATATCCCCCGTTCGCCGTGACTGCCGACACCGCGGTCTTCACCCGCAGGGACGGCCGCCTCTGCGTCTTGATGATCGAGCGGGGCACCGAGCCGCACCGGGGGCGCTGGGCACTCCCCGGAGGGTTTGTCGACATCGACGAAGACCTGCCCGACGCCGCGGTCCGTGAACTCGCTGAGGAGACAGGCATCGACGCCGTCGACCTCCGACAACTGGGCACATACGGCACCCCCGGTCGCGACCCGCGGATGCGGGTGGTGTCAGTCGTCTTCTGGACGTTCCTCTACGACGTCGGCGACCCCAATGGAGGCGACGACGCGGCCCACGCCTTCGTGGTGCCGGTCGATGAGGCCCTGGCCGAACCCGCCCGCCTCGCTTTCGACCACCACCAGATCCTCACGGACGCCGTGGAACGGGTCGAGAACGAGCTGGGCTGACCAGCAAACACGCCTTCGTTCACTCTTCGTCAAGCATGTCGGTTTGGTGATTGATGGCCTCGCTGATCAATCGCCTCGCTTATGCCCTTGTCGGCTGTCCTGACCCCCCTCGCGGCAAACCACTTGATCTGCTCCTGTTGATCCATCGACCATTGTCCGATCCACTCTTCGACGCCACGCTGAAGCTCCATCACTGGGCCTTCGACTGGACAGTTCGCGTTCACCCTATGTTGCGGCGGGGCCCTCGCAAGGGTCGTTATACCCTGTTGGTGCCTGGATGGTTCCACTAGACCTGAGCCAATAGGGCGGACCCAACGGCATGCAGTGTGCGTCGGCAAAGCCACGCTAGGAGGTTGAAGTGAGCACCATCGAGATCCGTACCCCACGGTCTGAGCTGCGAGAACGCATCGCGGTGCACTTGGGAGTGCTGGTTGAGGGAATCGGACCTCGCCCACCGGGCTCGCCGGCCAACCGTCGGGCCACCGATTACGTCAATTCTGTGCTGACCGCCGCAGGACTACGAGTTGAAGCGGCGCCATTCACCACGTTGTGGTGGGAGCCGGGTGGAGGTCGTCTCGAGTTGGCGGATGGCTCTTCGGTCGATGTAGCTCCGAATCCTTACAGCCCTCCAGGCACCGTGGGCGGTGAGGTGGTCCGTCTTGAGGGCTGGGACCAAATCACGACTGAGGGTCCTTCTCTTACCGGCCGGGTCATTGTGTTGGGCACAGCGCTGGGAGGCGAGCCGGTGATGCCGAAGGCGTTCCCGTTCTTCTCTTCTGAAGGAGGTATTCGCCTCCTTGGTTTTCTCGAGCGTCACGGGCCGGCGGCCGTCATCGCGCTGTCGGAACGCCACGCCAGCCTGCCCACGTTCGAAGACCCCGACCTAGGGATCCCTTCGATCACCGTTTCCCCGGCCACTGGCAGCATGTTCCGGACGGGAGATCAGATCCGCCTCACACTTGGTGGTCGGACGCGACAGGGGAAGGGAGTCAACCTCTCTGCCCGCGTCGGCGGGCCGGGTCCCCGGATAGTGGTCAGCGCCCACGTCGATGCCAAGGCGACGACTCCCGGTGCGTTCGACAACGCGGCGAGTGTGGCCATCCTGCTTGCCCTCGCGGAGAGCGGACGCGACCTGCATGGCCCAACCGAGTTTGTCCTCTTCAACGGCGAGGACCACTACGACGCGTGTGGAGAGCAGGCGTGGCTGGAAGCGACCGACCTCGACGACGTCAGCCTCAACGTCAACCTCGACGGGGCGGGCGTCGCAGGAAGGAGGACTGCTGTAGCCAGCTTCGGCTGCCCCTCCGCACTGGAGGCTCATGTCGACCGGATAGCCGAGCTTGACGGATGGACACACATGGCGCCATGGTGGGAGAGCGATCACGCAATCTTCGCCATGCGTGGAACACCTGCCGTCGCGATCACTTCGGAGGGGGTCCACGACCTTCTCACCACGGTGGCCCATATCAGCGGCGACACGCTTGAAGTCGTAGACATCGATATCCTGGTCGGCATAGTCGAGCAGCTAGGCGTCTTGATTTCGGAGGCTCACGCCGCCCTCGCCCTCTGAGCCGGTGTTCTGCCGTAGCCGTTACACAGATCCGGGACCCTGGTAGCGACTCGCGGGTGACGGCTGCGCCGGCCCGGACTCCGCGTTCCAGGCTTCTGAAAAATAATTCTGATTTTCGCGAACAAGGGTCTGGTTTCTGTCTCAGCCGTCTTGTATCTTTAGAACATATGTTCGATTCTGAGATTTTCGAAACACCACCGGTGAGCAACGACCTGCTCGACCTTTCCGATGCTGAACGGGCGCTGTTGGACCTTCCGATCACGACCGGGCGGCCAGGAATCCCGGCAGGGCTGGAGAGTCTCGAACCCGGACCGGCCCTCGGTGCCATCCTCTCCACTATCGACGTTTCCTCTGTATCGGGTAGCGCCCGTGTTGCAGTGCTCCGTGCCCACCAACGGCAGGCATCGCACTACGAGGCTGGTGTGTATCGCGACATGACGGCGATCACCGACTACATGCTCGAACTCGGTGACGACCTGCAGTGCGCTGAGGAGGCTGCCGCCTTCGAGATACGTGCCGCTCTGCGAATGACCCGCCGTGCAGCCGAGACCGAGCTCGGGTTGGCCCAAGATTTCAGAGATCGCCTTCCTGCCGTCGGTGAGGCACTGGCCAAAGGCGACATCGACGTCCGCCGCGCCCGAACCGTCGCGTATGGAACCGCACATCTCTCCGGTGACGACGCTCGCGACGTGGTGGACCGCATCATCGACAAGGCACCGCAGCTGACGACCGGACAGCTCGGAGCCTTGATTCGCGAGCTCTGCTTCGCTGTGGATCCCGATGAGTCGAAGTCCCGGTACGAACAGGCGCTCGAAGAGCGCAGGGTGTATCGAGAGGCCACCGAGGCGGGGACAGCCAACCTCATGATCCTCAATGCCGCACCCGACCGTGCCGCCGAAGCGTCCAATCTCATCAACAAAATAGCGCTGGATCTCAAGACAGCTGACGAAACACGGACCCTCGACCAGCTCCGCACCGACGTCGCACTCGACCTGCTCAGCGGGCGGGCCAACGGCACCCCAACCGGGAGGGGGACCATTGACATCCACGTCGACCTCGCCACCCTCGCCGAGCTCAGCAACGACCCTGGAGAACTCGCCGGATTCGGGCCGGTCATCGCCGACATCGCCCGCCAGGTCACAGAACACCAACGACAAGCCGAATGGCGGTACACCATCACCGACCCCGAATCCGGGATGGTCGTTGACAACGGAACCACCAAACGACGACCCAACGCCTATCAAAAACGTCACGTCCATGCCAGAAACCGGACCTGTATCACCCCCGGATGCCGGATGCCCGCAACTAACTGCGACATCGACCACAGCAAACCATATTCTCAAACCGGTCACACCAGAGTGGAAGAGCTCTGCCCGCTCTGCCGCCACGACCATTGCAGTCGCCACAAATTCGGATGGACTTATGTTCCGATCCCCGGCGGGGACTACCTATGGACCAGCCGCCTCGGTCTCAAATACACAACCAGCGGACGCCCACCCCCGTAGCGACCCAATCTTCCCCCCGGTCCCTGGTTGAATGATCCGATGTCCCGGCACCTCCACCACGCACTGTTCGTTTCAGGACGCTGAAAATGAGCGAGTTCATCGAAGTCCACGAATTGGTTCTTCTCGTTCTCGGACTCGCCGCCTTCGGTGTGGTGATCCTCCCCCACGTTCTCAGCCGACAACCGCTTTCCTACCCGATCATTTTCGTGGCCGGCGGGGTGATCCTCTTCTCCCTCCCTCTCGGCCTTCCTGCCGCCGACCCGATCGAGTACGCGGAGACGGCGGAGATCCTCACCGAGATCGGCGTGATCACCGCGCTGATGGGTGCCGGCCTCGCCATCAACCGTGTCCCCGGCTGGAAGTCGTGGAGTTCTACGGTGAAGTTGCTGGTGATAACCATGCCACTGACCATCGCTGCAATTGCCGGACTCGGATGGTGGGTGCTCGGCCTGACCCCGGCAGCGGCCGTGCTGCTTGGGGCAGTGCTCGCCCCCACCGATCCGGTTCTGGCCAGCGATGTCCAGGTCGCCGGACCGGAAACCGATGATGACCACGACGAAGTTAGGTTTGCCCTGAGCTCGGAGGCCGGTTTGAACGACGGCCTCGCTTTCCCGTTCACAAACCTCGCCATCTTGATTGCGCTGGAAGGAATCGCCCCTTCGGGCTGGCTCCAAGACTTCCTCCTCGTCGAACTGGCGTACAAGATCGTGGTCGGTTGTCTCGGAGGCATCGTCGTCGGAAGAGGACTTGCCTGGGCGATCTTCGGCAGGAAGTCGCCCTTGCCCGGCCTCCGAGACGGGATGATCGCCCTGGCGGCAACGCTCATCGCCTACGCCGGGACCGAGATGCTCGGCGGGTACGGGTTCCTCGCCGTCTTTGTCGCAGCGGTCGTAATCCGCAACCAGGAGCGGAAGCACTCCTACCTCGAGGTCATGCACCGGTTCTCCGCTCAGATCGAACGACTGCTCAGTGCGGTCGTCCTGATTCTGTTCGGAGGAGCGCTCGCCAGCGGGATCCTCCGGTTTCTCGACTGGCGAAGCATCCTCGTCGCGATTGCCATCGTGCTCGTGGTCCGCCCGGTCGCCGGGATGCTGGGGTTGGCCCGCTCCAGGATATCCGGCCCGGAACGTGGGGCCGTTGCATTCTTCGGGATCAGAGGCGTCGGCTCGTTCTACTACCTCGCGTACGCCTCCAACCAGGTCGAATTCATTCATGTGGAGCAGGTGTGGGCGATCACCGCCCTGGTGGTGACCATCTCCATTGTCGTCCACGGTGTCTCGGCAACACCGGCCATGGCGTACATCGACCGCAGGAACGGCAGCTGACCAGCGGCTTCGGCCAGAAAAATTCAATGTGCGTTTTCGGACGCCTCGGGAGTTGCACGCGGATAATCTCCCACGTTGTGAAGGCCACCCGCACATAGGAGAACGATGTACCCCCTGATTTCCAGTGCACGGATTGTGTTCCGCGCCGCCCTTCTGATTTTCGTGGTGACAATTGTCATCGGGATCCTCAACGGCATGGACATCTGGCAGCCGTCTCACAACGTGTTGCTGACCCACGTCCACGCCGGAACCCTTGGATGGATCACGCTTTCGGTGATCGGTGCAGCGATGCTCATGTTTGGCGAGGGGGCGGGCTCCGACGAAGTCCGCGCCTCCAACACCCTTGCGATGGGGGCGGTGGGGGCAACGGTACTCTACGTGGTGGCCTTCGCCACTGGAACCGGGATCTTCCGCCCGATCGCCGGAACGATCATGCTCGCCGCCATTGTGTGGGCGTTGGTCTGGGTCTGGAAACGGTTCTCCTCTCTCGCCATCCGGTCCAGCCATCACCTAGCCATGCTCCTCACCATGATCTCTCTCACTATGGGGGCCGTCCTGGGCGTAATTCTCGGGCTATTCATTGCCCGGGGCTCGGTGCCAGGGTTGAGTGATGACACTGCCGGCACGCTCGCCGGAGCACACCCACCGGCAATGCTGATCGGCTATCTGATCCTCGCAGGCGTGGCGATCACCGACTGGCTTCTCGACGGACCACCGGGACGAATCGGGCCGATCGTGGCGTGGTCACTGTTCGTCGCCGGCATCGTCGTCAATATCGCGATCATGTTCGACATCGAGGCGCTCATCCAGGTAGCGACTCTTCTCGAGGTGCTGGCCATCATTCTGGTCCTGATCCGGATGTGGTCACGGATCAAGCCATCGGCATGGTCAGGCGGGGGCGGCGCCAACTTCGCCCGCATGTCGATCGTGTTCCTCGCCATCGGCATCGCTCTGTTGGTCAACGTCGTCCGGCTGTTCATCTCCGGCGAGCTCGACCCCGAAAGCAACACCGGTCCGATCGGGGCTCTCCTCGCATTCGATCACGCCATGTTTATCGGTGTCATGACCAACGCGCTGTTCGCCGTCGTCGCCTCCACCTGGGGCCCGGACGACAACCGGATCTCGTTGTGGGCAGTGAACGGCGGGCTCGCATTGTTCCTTGTCGGGTTGTTAGCCGATACTCCGATCCTCAAACAGATCGGTGCCCCGGTCATGGGCCTTGCCCTGCTCCACGCGATCGCCGTGTATTACATGGCGACGGGTCGAGAGCCGAAGAGGGCAGTCACTCAGTAATCGTCAGCGGGTATTCCACGACGTGGCGCTGGGTCCCGTCGGTTGCCACCTCGAAGACGATTATCGATCCTAAGCCGGGATGGGGAAGGTCCGGTATGTCGATGCTGACCGCGAATTCGTCCCGTTCGCCGGCGAGCGTGGTGAGGTCGCCTTCGGCGACTATCAGCCCGTCGGCATCGACGTGAATGTACGGTCTGCCTTCCTCCCATCGCG
>JBBDMR010000180.1:1387-8989 GCA_040878225.1 Acidimicrobiia bacterium | reverse complement strand
CGAACCACTGTCAGTTCCGTGAGTTCGCTGGCGATCTCCTCGGGGTCGTGGAGGAGTTTCTCGTCCTGTGGCCCGCCATATCCCTCGACGAGGTTCGACTTGTCATGCCCGAGAATGACCAGCGTGCCGCCCTCGGCGACGGCACCGGCCGCCTTCCTGGTGAGGGTTCTGCGCTCGGACGGTATGAGGTGGATATAGAGGTCGACGACCAGGTCGAACCACCGTCGCGGTGGTTCGTATTCGTTGAGGTCGGCGACCTCCCACTTGACCGAAACCCCGCGCTGTGCAGCTATGGCACGGGCGCGTTCGATGGCCACGTTCGAGAAGTCGACACCGGTGACATCCCAACCCTGTTCGGCAAGCCAGATCGAATTCCTGCCCTCACCGCAGCCGAGGTCGAGGGCTCGGCCCGGATTCATCCCGCTGACCTCGCCCACCAAAGCGGCATTGGGGGCGGCCGACCACACCAGGTCGCTTCCCTGGTACCGCTGGTTCCAACTCTCCCTGGTCAAGACGGTGAGCTGCCGCTCAGATCCGCTCGATGATCGTTCCGTTGGCCATGCCTCCGCCTTCGCACATGGTCTGCAGCCCGTATCGGCCGCCGGTGCGATCCAACTCCCAGACCAGGGTGGTGAGAAGACGGGCGCCGGAGCACCCCAGAGGATGACCCAGGGCGATCGCCCCTCCATTCACGTTGGTGCGATTCCACAGTGCCTTAGGGTCGGAACCACCATGTTCCATCCGCCAGGCCACTGTGACGGCGGCAAAGGCCTCGTTGACTTCGAATAGGTCGATGTCGTCGATGCCGAGGCCGGCCCGCTCGAGCACCTTCTCTGTGGCCGGGATCGGGCCGGTGAGCATTGTGATCGGGTCGACTCCAACCATCGAGAAGTTGACGAATCGTGCTTTCGGCGCGAAGCCGAGCTCGTTGGCTTTCTCCTCCGACATGATCAGGACGGCGGCGGCCCCGTCGGAAATCTGCGAGGAGTTGCCCGCGGTCACCACGCCATCGGCTTTGAAGGCAGGTTGCAGGCTTGCCAGCTTCTCCAGTGACGTGTCCGAGCGAATTCCCTCGTCGCGGGTGATGATCTCAGTGTCGCCGTTGTCGCGGGTGATCTCCACCGGCACGATCTGGCCCTCGAAGCGGCCTTCTTCGGTGGCACGGTTGGCCCGCTGGTGGGATTCGAGGCTCAGCTCGTCGAGCTCGCCGCGGCTGATCCCCCACTTCTCTGCGATCATTTCCGCCGAGATCCCCTGGGGGACGAGACCCTGGGCGTAGCGCTCCACCATTCTCGGGCCGAACGGCATGCCGGGGCCCTGCTCGGCGGTGATGCCCATCGGGACCCTGGTCATGGACTCGACACCAGCAGCGATGACGATGTCCTGGGAGCCGGCCATGATCGCCTGAGCGGCGAAGTGGGCGGCTTGTTGGCTCGACCCGCACTGGCGGTCGATGGTGACCCCGGGCACCTCTTCGGGGAACCCGGCGGCGAGGGCAGCGTTGCGGCCGATGTTGTAGGCCTGTTCTCCGGTCTGAGAGACGTTGCCCATGATCACGTCGTCGATCATCATCGGGTCGAGGGCGTTGCGTTCCACCAGTGCTTGCAACGGGATCGATGCCAGATCAACCGCGTGGATGTCCTTGAATACTCCGTTGCGGCGTCCGGTCGGGGTTCTCACTGCGTCGACGATTACTGCGTTGGGCATTTCACTCCTCTGGCTCTATCGCTACAACCCGGCTTGGTGAATGATTGTTCCGTTCATCCATTGTACGGGCTGGCTGCATGGCCGGGAACGCCGGGAGCCTTGAAGTTGGGGCTGTCGGCAGGCATGGTGGCGACATGGCCACTTACGAATCTCGTCGCCGCGACCTGTACAATGGCTGACAGAAGTCCTGGGAATCGAAAGAGCGGACACGCTTATGCAGTTTCTTCCCTCGATCGAGGGCAGTCAACATGCAACAAGGACCGACATCTACGGGTTGAGCGGCCGAATCGATGACGTGGAGAGGAGCCTCACCACACGAATCGACAAAGTCGAAGGCGAGGTTACGACACGAATCGATCGGTTCGAACACTCGGTGACCGCACGGTTCGATGCGATGAACCAGCGACTCGACAGGATTGTCCTCACCCTTGCCGCCGGTCTGATGGCGATCATCGCCACTCTGGTAGCCCAGAACTTCATCTGAATTCGGAAGGTGGAGACGATGGGATTCGAACCCACGACCCCCGGCTTGCAAAGCCGGTGCTCTGCCAGGCTGAGCTACGTCCCCTTGGTTTCTTTGATTTTGTACCAACGATTTCAGGTCCCCACAACGTGCAACAGCACAATGTGGTGAGCAACGACCGCCCGTCCTTGGATCGTCCCATAGTCTACGAAGTGTCAGCCTCCTGAGCGAACCATCCAGAAGGAAACGGATCGACGGCCCCCCTATGAAATGATGAAACGCTCAGCGATCTGATCTGCGTCCAGTTCGCCCTCGGAGACTGACAGAACGAGCTGGAAAGCCTCATCGTCATCGAGTTCGATTGCCTTTCCATTCATGTCGAGGAAAACGGGGGTGGCCAACCATCCAAGACGCTTGTTGCCGTCCGCCAAAGCATGATTTGTGACTATCGAATGCAGCAAAGCACCCGCTTTGAGGTGGAGAGTGGGATAGGCGTCGTCACCAAACGCACTGGACTGGGGCCGCACCACTGCTGCGTCAAGGAGTCCGAGGTCGCGAACGGGTCCCACATCGAGGCGACGCACGAGATGAAGAAGATCCTCCAGTGTTAGGTACTCGACCTGGGTCACACCGAACCGAGTCGGTCGAGCACATCACCCCATCGCTCAATCATCCGATCGGTGCTGGCGTCAACTCTCTTCGAGTGGCCAGCTCGCTCATAACGGTCTAGGACGGCACGTCTGATGATTTCCTGGCGGGACAGCCCTTCGTCCTCGGTCAGAGCGTCGAGGACTCGCTCGAGTTCTTCGTCCGTGCGGAGTGTAAAAGCCATACGGGAATGGTATCACAGTGGTATCGCGTTTGAAAGGGTCTGACGAATGGGCTCAACGCGCCCGATAGCCACTGGGTCAAGGGGGTCTTCTGAGAACTCCAGGGGTCCGCTCCAGTCTCGGTCGGCTCCCAGGAAGCGTGCTGAGCAAAGCCGGTGCTCTGCCAGGCTGAGCTACGTCCCCGTGTGGGGCCTTACCTCGAGCTACCCCGTCGGCTCACGACACCGATACCTTGGGCTAGCGTTGCCGGGCATGACTGATCCTCGTAAGGTCCTCGTCGAACGGGTTTGGGAAAGCGAGCTTCTCGACTCCAGGGAGGACTTCAAGCTCGTTGCCGGTGCCGCCGGCTACGAGTTGGACGGAACGACCCTCATCATTCATGACGGTATCCGGGTCGAGATCGCATATCGCGTCGAAGTCGCTACCGATTGGTCCACCCGCAACGCCACGATCGAAATTCCTGCCCTCGCCAGAAGCCACCGCGTGGAGGTTCCCGAACCCGGCACCTGGCTGATTGACGGGGAGCGACGCACCGACCTCGACGGGTGTGCCGACATCGACCTCGGGTGGACGCCGGCAACCAACACCATCCCTATCCGCAGGCTCGAGCTCGAAGGTCGAAACGCCGCAACGATCCGTGCGGCCTGGCTCAAGTGGTCCGAGCTCCAGTTCATGGCCACCGACCAGGCCTACACCAGGACGGGCAAAACAACCTGGCAATACGCTTCGGGGAACTTCTCGGCGGAGTTGTGGGTAGATGACCAGGGCGTCGTCCTGAGGTATGGCGACCCACCCATCTGGCGTGAAGAGGGAGCCGCCATCGACGGTGACTCTCCGCCCGGTTGAATCATCGCCTGATACGCTCGTCTTCTCCTGATCGGCGGGTTATGGAACTTTCTGCAAAGGCGTTGGCAACATTCGACATCGTCGTCGACACGATCCTGCCGGCGTCCGACGGTGAGGGTGAGGTGTGGACTACTCCTGGCGGAGGCCTGGGGTTCTCGGCGGCACTCCCCTCTGTGTTCGAGAGGCTCCCTCACGACCTGGACAGGCGAGACCTTGTCAGATTCCTCGGACTTCTCGGCTCTGCTGCGGGCGGGTTGGTCCTGTTCGGGAAGGCCAAAGCCTTCACCGCGCTGACGGCAGGAGAGAGGGCGGATGCCTATCGCACGATGGAGGGTCACCGACTCGGTGTCGTGCGCGGAGGAGTCAGAGCCCTCAAGACGCTTGCGGCCTTCATGTGGGTTACCACAGACGATCCGGCGAACCGCCCCCTGGCCTGGGGCGCCATGGGTTATCCCGGCCCGGCCGGTCCGCCACCGGATATTCCCAAGCGGCTCCCGACAACCGACGTGACCCATGACGCCACGCTGAACTGCGACGTCGTGGTTGTTGGCAGTGGGGCAGGGGGTGGAACCGCCGCCGGGGTCCTGGCCGCCGCCGGACTCGATGTCATCGTCCTCGAGGCCGGCGGCTATCGCAACGAGTCGGATTTCGACCACCTCGAGGCGACGGCCTATCGCGATATGTACCTGAACGAGGCCTTGAAGAGCACCGTCGACGGGGGAACCACGGTTCTCTCCGGCGCAACGCTCGGCGGCGGGACCGTCATCAACTACACCACTTCACTCGCGACGCCTGAGGAGGTGTGCCGCGAATGGGACAAAGCCGCCGGATTCTCAGCGGTGTTCACCGGCCAGGGCTACGCAGCCAGCACCCGTGCGGTTCAGGAGCGACTCAACGTCAACCAGAGCCACGGATGGCCATCGGTGCGGGACCAACTCATGGAGAAGGGTCTCCGCGAGTTGGGTTGGCATGCCGCCGAGATGCCGCGCAACGTCGACGGCTGCAGGGATGACGAATGCGGCTATTGCACCATGGGGTGCCGGCTGGGTGCGAAGAGGTCAACGACACTCACCTATCTCCAGGACGCGGCCGACCACGGCGCCCGCATAATCACCGGGGCATACGTTGACGCCGTCACCAGCGAATCCGGCCGGGCAACCGGGGTCACCGCAACGGTCGGACAGCACAACCTGACGGTGAAAGCGGGGCGGTTGTATTGGCTGCCGGGTCGCTCAACACCCCTGCCATCATGTTGCGCAGCCGATTGGGAGGAAAAGCGGTCGGAAGGCATCTCCACCTCCATCCGGTGACCGCAGTCTGGGCGCGCTTCGAACAGCGTGTGGATCCGTGGAGCGGCGTCCTCCAGGCTCGCTACTCAGACGAATTCGCCGATCTCGACGGCAATGGGTACGGCTTCAGGTTCGAAACGGCACCCGTGCACCCCCTCTTCCCCGCGGCGTTCCTCGGTTGGGAGGACGGCACCTCGTTCAAGCGCGACATCCTGGGCCTGGGTCACCTCGGCGTCGCGGGCATCCTCTTGCGCGATCGCGATCATGGAAGAGTCGTTGTCCGCCGGGACGGCTCACCGGTATGGAAGTACTCGATCTCCAGGTACGACCAGGCCCACATCCGCGAAGGAGTGCAGAGAGCGGCAGAGTTGTACGCAGCGGCAGGGGCCACCGAGATCATCTCGTCGACGATACGCCCGGTCCGATGGCATCCCGGCAGCGGCCGACCGATCAGCGAGTTCATGGACGGAGTCGATTCGATTGGGTACGGGTCGAACCGGATGGGCTACTTCACTTTCCACCAGATGGGCTCGGCGCGCATGGGGTCGGATCCAGCTACGTCGGTGGTAGGCGACTCAAACGAGGCCCACGACGTGGGCGGACTTTTCGTCATGGACGGGTCGTGTTTTCCCACAGCCTCAGGTGTCAACCCGATGCTGTCGATTGCCGCAATCGCACACCGTGGCGCCACGCTCCTCGCAAACCGGATGGCTTGATCCGGCAACACGGGGTCGAATTGCCTGTTTGGCGACAGCGCCGATCGGGTACATCTTTTGTAGCTCGCAACGAAAGGACAGAGCCATGGACGAAAGCACAAAGATGAAATGGGAGGGTCGTTGGGACCAGCTCAAGGGCAAGGCCCAGCAGACGTGGGGCGACCTGACCAACGATGACCTTGATGTTGCCGAAGGCAACTACGACGAGTTCGTCGGAAAGATCAAGGAGCGGACCGGCGAGACAGCCGAGGACATCAAGCGCAAGCTCGACGCCTAATAATTCGCTAGAAGGCCGCTGGCATCTTACTGAGGTGTCGGCGGCCTTTTTCTATATCCGCTTCGACCTCCGGGCCAGGTAGGCCTCCCCTCGGGGTGACAGTCGGTAACCGATCCGCAAGCTTTCGGTGAGCCCGATTTCCTTCAGCTGACGGACCCGGCGTTTCAACACGTCGCGTTCGACACCGATCCCGTCCGCCAGTTCCTTCGCCAGCGTCGCCGGATTGGCGGCGATCACCTGGAGAAGCTCGATGCCGGTGGGCCTGCCGTGTCGGCCGATACCGGAGACCACACTGTCGATGGCCTCCAATGCCGCATCGTCGAGATCGGTGGACTCCCGCAACGCGAGTCGGTGGTCATCCCCCGCCCAACGAACCCGCACCTCATAAAGTTCCGTCCCGGGCTCCGGCGGCCGTACGTCCGCCAGCACCTCTTCGGTGGTGTCAAAGCCTGCGGCGGTGGGCTCTATTTCGTTTTCCGCGACCTGCCTCAGTCCGATCACCTCGACCACCCCGTGCGGCGTCCGCTGCAGTGTTCCCTCTACGACAGCGGGACGCTTCCATCGTCGGTAGACGCGGTTGATCTCACCTTTCACTACCGCATCGAGGGTTTTCTGGCTGAGCAGCATGTATCAAGTCAACCACGCCCGAACCGTCCCTATGATCGCAAACGACAGGAGTGGAAATGGAACTGACTTGCTTTGAATGCGGCGATGCAATAACCGGGGACGATCTCGATTCGCTCGGTGACACATTCGTCGGCCATGCCCGCAGCAAACACGAGTGGCCGTACAGTGACCAGGACATCCGCAATTTCGCTCATGCCACCCAGCGGCTCACCGGCTCCACCGAAAGGCTGGAGGCGATCGGCGAGATCACCGTTCACAGAGTCACCGAAGATCGAATGGATGACTGGCTGGACTTCTTCGACCACCACGCTTTTGTCGGGATACCGGAATGGGCTGCTTGTTACTGCATGGAACCCCACGTTCGCGCTCCGGACGACCCCGTGGAAGGAGAGGATGCCGACTGGAGGGCGAACCGGGAGGCGATGGTCAAACGGCTCCGTGAAGGCGAGACGTTCGGATACCTGGCCTACGTCGACGGGCAGCCGGCGGGCTGGGTCAATGCATCGTCCAGGGACAAATACGCGCTATTCCGGACCGTCGACCCGGACGGGCCCGAGCCCGAAGATGTGATCGGCATTTCCTGTTTCATCGTCGCTCCTCCATATCGACAACATGGAGTGGCGGAGGCCCTGCTCGACCGCGTGCTGGCCGACGCCGACGGACGTGGCGCCTCTTGGGTCGAGGCATACCCGTTCAACGAGTCACCGGTTGAAGACACCAAGAACTTCCGGGGCCCCAGACCAATGTTCGACAGCCGACGGTTTGAGCCCGTCGAGATCCGCGGCCGGGACACTGTCGTCCGGCGCTCCGTCTGAGTCCAACGGCGAGGGGGCTGCCGTGAAAGCAG
>JBBDMR010000180.1:0-1377 GCA_040878225.1 Acidimicrobiia bacterium | reverse complement strand
GGGGGGGGCGTTTAACGCCGCCCCCTTCCCTGTGCCGTTGTGATCCGAACGATCAGCCCTCTGCGGGAACGATCGGCTCGGCGCTTGTGATGAGCTGCTCTTGGTACGAGAAGTCTGGGAGGATCGTGAAAGCACCCTCGAGGACAGCCGTGGCGACCAGACCGGCAGCAAACAGGTTGCCGTCGGGCTCGAGCACGTTCATCGAGTCGGGCTGCTGGTCAGCTCCGTAGGTGATCAGCTCCTTACCGGTCCAGGCGCCGACGTTCCAGAACGGACCCACCTGTGTCGAGTTGTCCGCCGGCCCCTCGATGAGGGTATTCCAGGCGAAGAAGGTCGGCTTCTGGTACAGCGGGAGCAGCGGGACTTCCGCTAGCCAGAGAGCGTCAGCCTCGTTGTACTTCGCGGCACGCTCGGCCGGGTCGACCAACGTATCGGTCTGCTTCACGAGGGCGTCGACCTCCTCGTCGCAGTACCGGAGGTTGTTTTGGTCGCCGAACCCGTTGGATGCCCCGCCTTCGCAGTAGTACAGCGTGTTGCTGCCGGCCGGGTCAGGTGAGCCGACCCATGCGAAGTTGAAGATCTGCCATACCGAGGCGTCTCCGAAGAGGAACGCATCAGCGAACACCTCCGCTGCAGGTCCGAAGGCGGCGTTGACCTCGATGCCGACGGCGGCGAGGTCAGCCTGTGCCAGAGCGAACTGCAGCTCGCGACCTTCGTTGCCGGCCGTTGTGGCCCAGTTGAAGGACAGGCGCTGCCCGTCGCACTCGTAGATTCCGTCAGAACCACGGGTGCATCCGTTGTCCGTGAGGTGGGCCTCGGCGGCGACGGGGTCGTACGGGTACTGGCTGAAGTTGTCCTGGTAGAAGGCCGTCCCATTCATCCACACCGAGTTGTTCAACGGCACGGCATCGGCGGCAATGGGCCGGACGATGGCCTCGACGATGGCGTCACGGTTGATTGCCTGGGCAAAAGCCTGCCGGATGAACGTCTGCGATAACAGCGGGTCGTCGTGGTTGAAGTCGACGTGCTCCCATACCGGTCCGAGGCTCGCCTCCCATTCGACACCTTCGATGCCGTCGACCTCTTCTACCAGAGATACCTGTGGCTGCGGGTAGAACATGTCGATCTCTTGGCCTCTGAGGGCCTGGACCTGAGTCTGTGAGTCCTCGAGGAAGACGATGTTGATCGTCTGGACATCACCGAGCGGCTCGCCGGTTGCAGGTTCCACCGAAGACCAGTAGTTCTCATTTCGCTGGAGGACGATGCGCTCATCCAAGACCCATTCCTGCATCGTGAACGGGCCCGACCCGACGGTGATCAACTCGTCCCACACCGAGTTGAAGGGCTGGCCTTCGAGCACGTGCTGGGGAATGATCG
>JBBDMR010000179.1:0-1674 GCA_040878225.1 Acidimicrobiia bacterium | reverse complement strand
AGCCCTCGCCCTCTGCCAGAAGGGTGACGAGATCGTCGCCTCCCGGTCGTTGTACGGCGGGACCTACACCCAATTCGACGTCACCCTCCGCCGGATGGGGGTCGACGTGACCTTCGTCGATATCCACGACCCCGACGCGATCGAGGCGGCGATCAACGACAACACCAAACTGGTCTACGGGGAGACCCTCGGAAATCCGAGGGCAGACGTTCTCGACATCTCGGCAGTGTCGGACGTGGCCCACCGCCACGGTCTGCCGCTGGTGGTCGACAACACCTTTGCCACCCCCTTCCTCTGTCGGCCTATCGAGCACGGCGCCGACATCGTGGTCCATTCGGCCACCAAGTTCATCGGCGGCCACGGCGTCGCCATCGGTGGCGTGATCGTTGAGAGCGGCAACTTCCCCTACGACAACGGCAACTTCCCGATCCTGGTCGAGCCCTCACCGGCCTATCACGACCTCCAATTCTGGGAGAACTTCCGTGAGTACGCCTATCTGACCCGGGCCCGGGTCGAGTTGGTCCGCGATATCGGGGCGGCGCCGTCGCCGTTCAACAGCTTCATCCTCCTCCTCGGGCTGGAGACACTGTCGCTGCGGATGCGCCAGCATGCCGAGAACGCCCGGACGGTCGCCACCCACCTCCGCGATCACCCGGCGGTGGCATGGGTCAGCTTCCCGATCTTCGACGACAACCCGTACACGACTCTTGCCCAACGCTACTTACCGGGCGGCCCTGGGGCCGTCTTCACCTTCGGCCTGAAGGGCGGGTTCGAAGCCGGCATCCGGTTCATCGAGGGTGTGGAGCTGGCCTCCCACCTCGCCAATGTCGGCGACGCCAAGACCCTGGTGATCCACCCGGCGTCGACGACTCACCAGCAAGTTCCGTCCGAGGAGCGGGCCGCTGCGGGAGTCACCGATGACATGATCCGGATCTCGGTGGGGATCGAAGACGTAGCTGACATACTCTGGGACATCGACCAGGCCCTAGAGGGAACACCATGACAACAACACTCCACGATGCGACGGCGTCGGAGCGACTCAAGATCATCCAGAACGCGAAGAGCGCCGCCCTGGTCGGGGTTTCGGCAAACCCGATCCGGTCGTCGAACTTCGTCGCTTCCTACCTGGTGCGGACCCCGCTGCGCACCTACCCGGTGAACCCGATGTACGAAGAAGTGCTGGGGATGAAGTGCTACCCAACACTCACCGACCTGCCCGAAGTCCCCGACATCGTCGACGTCTTCCGGAGACACTCCGAGATTCCCGGCGTGGTCGAACAAGCGATCGAAGTGGGGGCGAAGGTGGTCTGGTTCCAGTTGGGACTGCGTCATGACGAAGCGGCCCGGATGGCAGAGGAGGCCGGCCTGCTGGTGGTCCAGGACCGCTGCCTCAAGATCGAGCACGCCCGGTTCTCCGGCAAACTCCATCTCGGCGGTTTCGACACGGGTGTGATCTCTTCGAAACGACGCCTCCCGATCTGAATTCCTGCCCGCAGTTTGCCATTCCCGAAAAACTCTATGAAAGTGGTGTTTGTCTCCAGTGCCTGATCACGGGCCGTTTGTCACTCGGCTGACAGGGTGGCTGACACTGAGATGACAGGGATACGAAAACTCAAAGATGGTCCTCGCGATGAGGCCGAATCTGATTGTGGTGGGTGAGGTCCGCGGTGCCGA
>JBBDMR010000178.1:0-9041 GCA_040878225.1 Acidimicrobiia bacterium | reverse complement strand
CGAACTGTTCAATGACAAACTGCAAGAGTGGGAGGACTTCTACAACTTCAACCGGGCCCCACGGCGGGCTCGACGGACAAACCCCCTACGAACGGCTAAAACAGAAAACACAGAACCCGCAGGTGTAAACAGGAACCGTCAGTTGCACACAAGCGGAGGGAGAGACGGACAGCTACCGCTTGCAGTCGAACTGGAGCAGCGTGGGGTAGGGGTTGACCGCGTTGCCATTGAGATAAATACCGAAGTGGAGGTGCGGTGAGGTGCCGCGGGCGTTGCCGCTGGTGCCGACGTACCCGAGAACCTCCCCGGCCGCGACTCTGCGGTTCTTGCCATTGAATCCATCCATATGGCTGCCCAGGTAACGGGCACCGTCATCCCCGTCCAGATAGAACTGGTTGCCACCGATCGATCCCACTATGAACTCGACGGTCCCTGATACCGGGGCCACCACAGGGGTTCCCCTGCCGGTGAACAGGTCATTGCCTTCGTGGTAGCGACCGCCGGCCCTGGGGAAACCCCAGTCGTTGAAGAAGCTCGCAGGCCCTACGGGGCAGATCCAGCTGGATCCGGACGGAACCTTGAGGCTTTGCCCCGACCGGATCACGTTCGGGTTGCTCAGGCTGTTCATGCTGACCAGTGTCGACACACTGGTGGCGTGACGGGCTGCGATGTCGCCGAGGCGATCGCCCGACTTCACCGTGTAGGTGCCGGTCCCCGGTGCACCGGATGCCACATATCCGGGTCCATTGAGGAAGAGGCGGGTGCCGGTGTAGACGGTGTTCCCGACGATGCCGTTGGCGGTCCGAATGTCGGCGGCCGTGACACCCTTGTACTTGTCGGCAATGCCCTCGATCGTCTCCCCGCTCTTGACTATGTGATAGTCGCCTGTGCGGGAGACGGTGCCGGGCGTGGTCGTCTTAGCTCCTGAAGACGACGAGCTCGCAGCCGGGACCAGGATTTCCTGGCCGATCAGGATCAGATTCGGGTTGGCAAGCGCATTGGCGTCCGCCAGGGTTCTCGCTGTGGTGCCGTAGTCGAGGGCGATCTTGCCGAGGGTCTCACCACGAGATACGACGTGGACCTTGTCGGTCCCGGGGATGACGAGGGTCTGGCCCGGGTAGATCAGGTTCGGGTTCTTCAGGTCGTTGGCATCGATCAAGTCGGCGAGCGAGACGCCGTTTTCCTGGGCGATCCGAGCCAGGGTGTCGCCGCGTTCGACGGTGTAATCGAGGGAGAAGAGACCCACGAGCAGGGCCAGCACGGTGGCGACCACTGCGGCTCGGGCGCGACGGTTTTCAGGCATTGAAGGTACGCTCCTTCAGCCCCTGATCCGCTCCGCCCTTGGAACACTAATCCGATTTTCGCGAATTACCAGCAATGACGCGGAGTTGTCCACAAGCGGCGTCGATGTCCTGGCCGCGTGTGTCCCGGACGGTCACGTTGACCTTCTCGCCTTTGAGGATGGAGGAGAAGCGATCGATTCTCGATTGGGACGAAGCCTTTTCCTCTGTGAGGGGGGTCGGGTTGAGGGCGATGAGGTTGACATGGGCGTGGAGGCGGCGGGCGATTGCGGCCAGTTTGAAAGCCTGGTCTTCGGTGTCGTTGACACCGTCCATCATCGTCCACTCGATCGAAAGCCGGCGCCGCTTCTTCTCGAAGTACTCGGCTGCTGCCTCCTCGAGCATCGCCAGCGGGTACCGCTTGTTGATCGGCACGAGAGAAGTGCGCAGCGCGTCGTCGGCGGCGTGGAGGCTGATTGCCAGGTAAACCGGCCACGGTTCGTCGGCGAGACGTTTGATCCCGGGGACGATGCCGACCGTCGAGACCGTGATCGATCTCGCTGAGATTCCCATCACCTCCACCATCCTCCGGATTGCCTCCCGGACCCGGTTGTAATTGGCAAGTGGCTCGCCCATGCCCATAAAAACGATGTTGGTGATGTGGTCGGGCACCCCCGGCATCCCTATCTGGTTGAGGAACGCCTGGGCGTAAGCGACCTGAGCCACGATCTCGCCAGCCTCGAGGTGCCGGTCGAAGCCGAATTGCCCGGTCGCACAGAAGGTGCAGGCAAGGGCACATCCCGCCTGGCTCGAGATGCACAGGGTGGCCCGCCGGGGATAGCCCATCAGTACTGCTTCGATCGCGGCGCCATCCGGTGCCCGGAACAGCCATTTCCGCGTCGTCCCCCTGTCAGAAGACTGCTCCATCTCCACCTCAAAGGGCCAGAGTCTGTCGCCGAGTTTCTCGCGCAGACCGGACGGGAGGTTCGTCATGCTTGCACTGTCCAACACCGGGTGCTCGTAGAGCCATTCACGCAGCTGATCCACCCGGTAAGAAGGCTCGCCTTCGATCAGGGTATCGAGCTCCTCCGGTGCTGTGAGGTAAGGCACCCTCAACGAGGGATCTGGTCGAGCCAGGAACGGGCCCGGGTGGTGCCAACACCGGCAATCTGCGCGATCTGCTCGGGATCCGCTCCGGCGAGGTCCGCTGCAGTGTTGTACCCCGCGGCGCGGAGGCGGTCTGCGTAGGTAGACCCGATCCCATTTATCGACTCGAGTTCGGAGACGACGGCTGAACCCATGTCGGTCGCGTTCTTGAATGCGGGTGGTTCGGGCTCGCGGGATACTGCTACCGATATGAAACGGTCCCGCATCGCCCAGACGAGCGCGACGACACCGCCAACGAAACCGACGACCTTTGCGACCTTGGACACCATGCCTATAAGGGTACCGCGGTGGCCCGGCTCTACGATGTTGTCATGAAAGTTGACTATTACTTCCCGCCTTCGCCACCGGACGGTGCCGTGGCAGCGTCGCGGATGGCCGAAGACTTGGGCTACGACGGTTTCTTCTCGGCAGAAACCCAGTACGACCCGTTTTTGCCCCTTGCCTTCGCAGCGGCTGAAACCGACCGGATCGATTTGGGCACTTCCATCGCCGTTGCTTTTCCCCGCTCCCCGATGACGACGGCCATGATTGCCTGGGATCTGGCCCGCCTCTCCCGGGGGAGGTTCATCCTCGGTTTGGGGACCCAGATCAGGGCTCACATAACCCGCCGTTTCTCGACGGAGTGGGGTAACCCAGGGCCCCGCCTCCAGGACTACATCACTGCGATGCGCGCCATCTGGGACACGTGGCAGAACGCCACACCGCTGCGGTACAAAGGCGAGTTCTACGAGTTCACCCTGATGACGCCCTTCTTCAACCCGGGGCCGATTCCTCAACCTGACATCCCGGTCTACATCGCCGGGGTCGGTCCCTGGCTCTCCCGGATGGCCGGAGAAGTGTGCGACGGCTTTTTCGTTCATCCCTTTCACACCGCCCGGTACCTGGATACAACGGTCCTCCCCAATATGGAGCAGGGTGCTGTTGCGGCCGGGCGCCAGTTAGCCGACGTCGAGAGGGCGACCTCGGTCTTCGTGATGACAGGCGAAACCCAGTCCGAGATCGAACAGGCGATGGAACCGGTGCGCCAACAGATTTCGTTCTATGCCTCCACGCCGTCCTACAACCACGTGCTCGAAGCCAACGGTTGGGACTTCGGCGAGCAGCTGAACGCGATGTCGAAGCGCGGCGAGTGGGCCGAAATGCCGGCGATCGTTCCCGATGAGGCAGTTTTCGAAGTTGGTGTTGCCGCCTCGATCGACGATCTGGCCGCCGCTATCAAGGATCGGTATGAGGGAAGGGTGCAGCGGATCGGCTTCTACGGCATTGGCTCCGGCGGGTCGATGACCGACGAGCAAATCGGCGCCGTGATGAGCGGGCTACGCGCTTAGACGTCCCATTCCTCGAGTCGCCGCCAGGTCAGGCGATTCGTGACAGTGCCTCCGCGACTCGATATCCGCTGCGCGGATAGCATCATATCCATCCCGTCCCCGTCGTTTGGCACCCACTGTATCTCACGGACCTGTTCGCTTCCGATCCAATTCGGGAAAAGGCTCACTTCGACAGTGTGAATCACCGTCGGGCCTACCACCCGATAGGTTCCGGCGTAGTTGAGATATCCGGTGGCCGCTCTCGCCCGCTGGGCCTCGGGCGCGGCGGCAAGAGTGTCTCCGTCTACATGGGATCGATCAACTCGCATGAGGGTGCCCCACATCCTCCCGTCGTCGGTGTAGGTAATCAGGCCCGTGGTCTGGCCGCCGAATGGTGTCACCGGCCTGCCGTCGGTGTCGGCGGTCCACTCCACCAACCTCCAGGTGCCGACCAGATCCGAAGCCTGAGTCATCAGCAGAACAACGCTCTCGCCGTGTCGACACGGGGGTCGGCCGCCGCGTCCACCTCGTCTGAGCGCCGGTCGACTATCGACATCGGCCCCCATCCGGGTTGGAGCGAATCCTTGGTCACCACGTGATGCCCTAGCTCCTTGAGGGCCTTCTCGACACCGCTGTCCGGTTCGAGGGACACCGCCGACCTGTCTCCCGGGCCGTATTCGGTCATCGACCAGCGGGGAGCCGTCTGTGCGGCTGTGAGATCATCGCCACCGACGATCGCCCTGGCGGCCAGTTGAGCAACCAATTGCGGTTGAATCTGCCCGCCGCGGGTGCCCAGGAGCCACGATGTGCGGTCGTTCCGGGTCCAGAGGGTCGGAGAGAGGGTGTGGGCCGGTCTCTTTCCCGGGCCGAGCTCGTTGGGGTGCCCCGGTTCGAGGTTGAAGCCTCTGCCCCGGTCCTGAAGGAGGAACCCCGACCGCACCGCCCCGAATGGTGAACCGGTCCCGTAGTAGTTCGAGTTGATGATCGACACCGAGAGCCCGTCGCCGTCTGTGGCGCACATGTAGGCAGTTCCCGAGGGAACAGCGGGCGGGGTTGGCCATGTACCTGCCCGCTCCCGGGACACTCCGGCAGCGGCATTATCGAGGCGCTCGTCGGACACCAGATCTTCGGGAGGGACCGGAAGGGTGCCGGGGTCGGAGACGAGTTGTTTTCGCTCCCAGGCCAGCGAGCGGTGGGCTTCGATCATCAGGTGCCACCACAGCGGGTCGGTCGGATCCGATGGCGGGTCGAGCCGGAGGAACACCGCAAGGGTTGCCGGGCCCAGGTACCCGGCCGAGTTGGGAGGGAGGGTCCATGCGGTTTCCTCCCCTATGGCAACGGCCAGTGGATCGAACCATTCGTGCTGCGGGCGGCCCATGTCTTCGAATGTCACGTACGGGCCCAGGACTGCGGCGATGTCCTCGCCGGGAACCCCGCCGTAGAAGGCATCACGTCCCCCGTCGGCGATATCCCGCAGGGTGCGGGCGAGGTCGGCCCTGATCACTGTCTGGCCGGCCTCCACAGGCGTTCCCCCGGGGTACAAGCCTGCGACGGCCGGGTTGTCCGCATAGACGTTGCTCGTCATGGAGAAGGCCCGGGATTGTTCGTCTGAAGCAGGAAAGCCCTCGCCGGCGAGGGTGATGGCCGGCTCCAGGCACGCGGCCAGGGGCAGCGAGCCGAGCCGGGAGGAAAGTGCGGTGAGGCCGTCAACACATCCCGGGATCGTGACCGCCAGCGGGTGGTCCGCGGGTACCTGGTCATGTCCGGCGGCCCGAAGCACGCCGGCGGTGGCCGCTGAGCCCGAGCGCCCGGAGGCGTTGAGCGCAACCGGTCTGTCTTCCCCGTTGGAGTGGACCAGGGCAAAGAGGTCGCCGCCGACCCCACACGTCTCGGGCGCGACCACGCCCTGGGCAGCAACAATCGCGATGGCGGCGTCGACGGCATTGCCGCCTGTGAGAAGGACATGTCGACCGGCTTCGGCCGACAGGTAGTGCGGGCTGACAACTGCCGCTTTGCTCAGGGTGCCCTCAGGTCAGGGAGGAGGCGGTTCAGTGCGTCGAGCACGGCGCGGACTACAGCGCGGGCTTCGTCGTCTTCGACGATCGCCGCCCCGATCAGCATGCGCTCGGTGGCGTCGGTGACCAGGACGATCTGGGCGACGGCGATATGACGGCCACCGAGCAACGGGACGTCCATCGAATTCACGGCAAGGGCAGCCGATTTCTGGATTCCCTGACGGATGGCGTCAATAGTCGCTTCGGCGATTTGCCTCGGTCTGGTCGCAGAGGAAGCCGCCCCGCTGGAAATGCCTTTGTACAGTTTGTCTTCCCAGCGCAGACTGACCACGACCTCGGCCCTCGACCCGTCGAGAGTTTCGCCGATGTCGACAAGCGCCGGTCGCAAGCCACCGTCCAGGTCGCCGTCGGCGAGTTGGACGATTGAAACCACCCGCCGGTCGATGTCCTCGCCAAAGAGGGCGTGGCCAAGCGACTGCACATCGCGGACGAGTTGTTTGGGAGGTTTGGTCCTCCTCGCCAGAACGTGGATCTCTTCGATTGCGCCGTTGGAGGTGACGACTCGAACTGCCTCGACTCCTTCGATCCGGCCAATCTTCTCCTGAAGGGCGACAGCATCCACGTGCGCAGCGTACCCGTCTCACCGACGGTTATCGAACAACCCGGTGACATTCCTCCTGTAAGAAGCGATATAGCTCTTGTGTCATCACCACTAGCTGTCTAGATTTGTTCGGGCTGGAGCTTTTTCCGTGGTGGAGGTGGGACCTGTGATCGAGAGATTGCCTGTTCCGCACCCGACGGGCGAAGTCAGGGGCCTTTTTTGACATGTAAAAGGTTCCCGAGAAATCGGGAGCAGAGTGGGCAAGCAACGGTGTCGGACACGACAGCAAGCAAGTAGACCCTCATCAAACCAAGCGGAGCGGATATCTAGTCGCCAGCCCCCAAGGTCGGCGAAATACAACCCGTAGGTGAGTGTCCCCCATGCGTGTGACACGTTCGAAACGCCGTGAAGTCACCGCCTCCTGGAGGCACGTGGCCACGACAAATACGAAGATCGGCTGAGTTGATTACACCGTCTTGCCCCTCTCATCAGCCAACATGTCCCACCTGACCATGGGAAACAGACTTAGAAAGCGGTACGGGGGATGGAAAAATCATCTCCGCCACACGGTTCGCCGCCGCCTCCGTGTGGCTATTCCCTATGCCATCGTCGGTGTTGTCGTTTTGGTGGGGGCGGGCCGCTTCTTCGAGCATCCCAATTGGGGTTATTGGTTCGCCTTCACAGCACTGTTCGTTCTCCTCGAATTCTTTGCGGTGGAGGTCAACGATCGGATGCTCCAGTCCTCAGGGCTGATGGTGATGATGACGGCCGGTGTGTTTTTTGCCATCCAACCCGATTCCGACGCGACGTTTGCAATGGTCTTGATGGCGGCTGTCGGTCCATTGGTTCCGGCTGACTTCCAAGAACGGCGCTGGTTCCAGCCACTGGCCAATTTCGGTCAGATGTGTATGGCGGCAGGGGTGGCTGGACTCTTGCTAGATGCAAATCTCGGGGGTGGGCTTGCCGGCGCAACAACTGAGTCGCTGTTCCGGGTTGCTGTGGCCTCAACTCTCGCCGCATTTGCTTATGTCTTAACCCAAAACATCCTGGTGCGTCGCGCGGTCAAAATCGTGTTCGGCTCGGACAATCTCGAGCCCTGGTCGAAGATGGGAGTGCTCTTCTCCGGGCAGGTGATGATGGGTCTGCTCGGCGGTCTGATCGGCGCCGCCTACATTATCGCCCGGCGCCCGCCCGCCATCCTGGTCCTGATCCTTGGGGTCTACGGGATCGGCCATATGTCGCTTTACGCCTTCGGCCAGCTCCGCGAGTCCCATATCGGCTCGCTCAGGGGCTTCGTAAAGACGCTCGAGGCAAAAGACATGTACACCCGCGGGCACACCGAGCGTGTCGCCTATTTCGCCCAACTCATCGGGGAGGAGCTGGGTTTCACCGGCACCCAGCTCGAGGAGATCCGCTGGGCGGCTTTGATCCACGACCTGGGCAAACTCGCCGTCCCCACCGAGCTGATCCGAAAGCGGGGACGTCTCGACGAGGGTGAGTACGAGGTGATGAAAGACCACGCCCACCTCGTCGAGGAGATCCTCGCTGAAGTCGACTTCCTGCAACCGATGGTGGAGATCGCCTCCGGCCACCACAGCCATTTCGACGGCAACGGTTATGGCGGCAGCGGCCACATCGAAGGCAAGTCCCCGAGCCTCGAGTCGTGCATCGTGGCGGTGGCCGACTCGTTCGACGCGATGACATCTGCCCGCTCATATCGGATGGCGCTCTCCCAGCAGTATGCGCTCGAGGAGCTGCGCCGCCATTCCGGAGGCCAGTTCCACCCGGATGTCGTCGACGCCTTCGAGCGTGCGCTCAACAAGACCCGGCGGCGTTGGGGCGCTCCCCATGTGAACGACGAAGAGATGGCCCGGCGCCTCGCCGAAGAACCGGAGCTGACCCTTCGTGGCTGAGTGGAAGAGTCGCAACGTCGCCATTCTCTCCTGGATGTTTCCGATCACCGGGATCGTTGTTGCGTTGCTGGCTCTACCCGAGGCCAAGTCCACTCCGCTTGCCCTCACCGTCGGTGTCACCGCCCTCGTAATCGGGTCACTGATCGGGGTTGCCACCAGCAACTCGGGCAACCGCTTCACCACCGGGCTTGCGGTCGCAGCCGCCCTCCCCCTGGTGCTGGTCGAGGAACTGGTTGACGGATCGCGAGTCGACTTCGCCGGGGTTGTCGTCGTCTACGGGGCGGGCCTATCGGTGGTCTGGGCACTGCGTCTGTCGCGTGGTGAAAGCCATGTCGAGTTGCTGCCGACACTGGTACGGAGGCTGGCTGGCTACTACGTCTACGCCCTGGTCTACACCTCGATGCGCTTCGGGGTGTTCAGCGATTTCACTGGTGGTTGGGAGGACCTCCTTCCCTTCGGCGTCGCCCTCGTTGCCTGGCTCGCCGTCGAGGTTGGCTTGCGAGCTTTGCTCGTGCTCGGCCCCCGCGAGCTCTCCCGGACCTATCTCGCCCGGGCGTTGCTCCACGACCTCAACGTTTTCCTCGGTCTAACCCTCACCGGTGCCCTGTTCGGCGAGTTGTTCCCTGCATTGAAATGGTGGGCGTTGCCGATCGCCCTGCTGCCGTATGCGTTCGCCCACACCGCCTTCGCCCGATTCCAGGAGACGAAAGTCACCTACAAGCAGACCATCAGGGCGCTGGCCCGGATCCCGGAGGTTT
>JBBDMR010000177.1:0-1681 GCA_040878225.1 Acidimicrobiia bacterium | reverse complement strand
AGCTTCCGCAGCCGTCGGACCGCTTCGATCGACTCGACACGCAGCGCATCCGACACCGACACGACCCCCCTCACCTCACCGTCCCATCCCGCCATGAACACGGTCTGGCCCGAGTCCTGAAGTCGCTCGAAATCAGAAATCCATTTTTCCCCTCCGGAGAGGCCCAACTCTTCGAGATAGGCGGGTTTACCTACTGCAACTTCCCGGTCACCGACCCGGGCGCGGGCGCCCATTCCGGGCTCGGTGAGCAGCTGTTCGACTTCGGTCAAGCTGACGTCCGCCTCGTCGGCAGCAAGAGCGACGGCCATGCCGATCGGATGACCTGAGGCTGCTTCCAGCGATCCGACCAGCCGGAGGAACTCCTCCCGGTCGGCGTCGGTGAGCACCTCTTGTGCGGTCATCACGCCCCGGGTCAGGGTGCCGGTCTTGTCGAAGATCATTACAGCGATGCTCCTTGCCTGCTCGAACACCTCTGCTCGCTTGAAGAGGATGCCGAGATCGGCGCCCCGGCCCGACCCGACCATCACCGCGGTCGGGGTGGCGAGGCCGAGCGCACATGGACAGGCGATGATCAGCACAGCCACCGCAATCCGGAGGGCCTCACCAACTCCGTCCCCGGCAGTCAGCCAGAACCCAAAGACCAACAGGGAGATGATGAGCACGACGCCGACGAACTTCGCAGAGTAGGAGTCGGCCAATCTCTGAATCGGGGCCTTGGAATTCTGGGCGTCTTCCACCATCCGCACGATGCCGGCGAGAACGGTGTCGGCACCGACTGCTGTCGCCTCGATGGTGATGCTGCCCGACTGGTTCACAGTTGCGCCGATCACTCTGTCGCCGGGGCCTTTGGCTACGGGCGCCGGCTCGCCGGTGAGCATCGATTCGTCAACGCTGCTACTGCCCTGTCGGACCACACCGTCGGTCGGAATCCTCTGGCCCGGTTTGATCCGAAGCAGATCACCGGGCGAGATCTCTTCGACGCTTATCTCCCGGGTCCCTTCGTCGGTTACGAGCAAGGCAGTTTCCGGACGGAGCTGGAGCAGGCGGTGGACGGAGTCGGAGGCCTGGCCCTTGGCCCTTGCTTCGAAGACCTTGCCGAGCGTGATCAGGGTGATGATCATCCCCGAGGTCTCGAAAAACACATCGCCGTGGCTGAACACGACAGCCAGTGAATAGAGGTAGGCGGCAAGAGAGCCGAGCGAGATCAGGGTGTCCATGTTGGCGCTGCCCTGTTGGGCCAGACGCCACGCCACGCGGTGGTACCTGGCTCCTACGTAGAAGACGACCGGAGTGACCAGAATTCCCTGGACGATCGCGTTCCAAAGCTCATGAGGGCCGAAGAGGTGCAGGACCATCGCCGGGGCGGTGAGAGCGGCACCGATCAAGAACTTGCGGCGCTCTTCTCGTTCTTCCTCCGAGTACATGTCGACTACGTCACGTCCCGCTTCGGGACCGTGTTGGCTGAGGGAGTAGCCGATCTTGTCGACCGCGGCAACCAGGGCAGCCGAATCGGTGCCGGCGGTGATGTCCACGGAGGCCGATGCCCCGGCGAGGTTGACCGAGGCGTTCTCGACGCCTTCCTGGCGGGCCAGCACCCGCTCCACCCGCGTCGCACAGGTGGCGCAGGTCATTCCGTCTACATCGAAGCGGAGGGTGTCGGTCGCGTTATCCGAAGACGGCG
>JBBDMR010000176.1:0-1681 GCA_040878225.1 Acidimicrobiia bacterium | reverse complement strand
GACCGTTCTCCGGCGGCTTGCCTCATCACCGCGATCTTCGACCGGGCTTCGTCGGGGGGACAGGTGAACATGTTGTATTCGTCGGCAACCTCCCCGGCGAGGGTGGGCGTCCGCTGTTTGCCTGAGCCACCCATGACTAGACGGATACCGGTCGGTTTCGGCTTCACCTCGGCGTCGAGCGAGTAATGCGAACCGCTGAAAGTGGAGTGGCCCTCTCCGAAGGCTGCTGCCAGATACTCGAGTGCCTCTTCGAATCGGTCCCACCGCTCCGAAGAGCCCGGAAACGGTATCCCCAATGCCTCGTGCTCGTGCTCCATCCAACCCGTCCCGACGCCGAGGTCGAAACGTCCTCCTGACATCTGGTCGATAGTGGCGGCACTCTTGGCGATAACGGCCGGATGCCTAAAAGTGATGGGGGAGACCAGCACGCAGAGCCGGATGTTGTCGGTTTCCCGGGCCAAACCGGCGAGCACGGCAAAGGCGTCGGTGGCATCGGGAACTGGATCGCGATTCGACAGGTAATGGTCACAACGGGCAAAGGAGACCAGACCCGACTCCTCAGCCCACTGCGCAACTTCGAGCTGTTGGTCATATGTGCCGCCCATGTGCGGCTCGGTCATCAACGAGTACTTCAAAATCTGCTCCTAGCTTGGTACACCAAACCTAACTGCTTCGTCCCGCGACGGGATCTCGTTTCAGCCCCGGTAGGCGTCGAAGATTGTTTCGTACATGTCGATGTCGGCGACGAACGCCTGGGCGTAGAACCGCTGACAGCCTGCCTCTTCAAGGGCGGCAAGCATTTCGGCCGGCCGCGAGCCGCTCCCATGCGGGTAGCCGCGCTCGGTGTAGGTCTCTTCGATGTGCTCGGTGGATTGTCCGGTGATCTTGGCGAATCCTTCGAGCAGTTTGCGGTAATCCGACTCCTTCTTCGCTGCGAGGGCTGGACTGGCCGCCGTGAACAGGATCGACCCGGGATCCCGACCCGCCTCCGTGGCGTGCCGCCGCGCCGTGTCTGCCTTCTCGGTGTACAGCTCCGGCAGGCAGGCGTAGATGTTGAACTCGTCGGCGTAGCGTCCGGCGATACGGGGTGTCTTGACCTTGCCGCCGCCCCCGATGAGAAGCCTGAGGTTGTGGGGATGAGGATGGGGGTCGAACTCGGCCAGCTGATAGTGCTTCCCGTCAAAGCCGTGGGCACCGGGCGTGATCGCGGCCCGGAGGTACGCCATAGCTTCTTCGAGCAACTCGAAGCGCTCGGCTCTCTCCGGGTAGGGCAGCCCGAACATGGTGAACTCCTCTTCCAGCCACCCGGTGCCTATACCAAGCGTGAACCGTCCTCCCGACATCTCGTCGATGGTGACTCCCATCTTGTACAGGATCGCCGGATGCCGGAACGTGACCGGTGCGACGAGACAGACGAGTTCGAGGTTGGTGGTCTCCCGGGCCAGGCCAGCCAGGTGGACGATGTGGTCATAGCCGGGAAGCTCTGGGTCGGAACCGCGCTGCATGTAGTGGTCGGGGAGGGCGAGAGCGGTGAGCCCGTTGTCTTCAGCCCAACGCGCCGAGCGGAGGACGTAGTCGAAATCGTTGCGGACCTGGATGGCGAGTTGCATCCGACTGACCTTAATTGGTCAGCCTGTTGCGACCCGTTTCAGGATGCGGGCGAAGTGTCCCACGTCGAACT
>JBBDMR010000175.1:0-9085 GCA_040878225.1 Acidimicrobiia bacterium | reverse complement strand
ACTAGTGGTCCACAAGGCCTAAAGCCGCCAACTCCAGCGTCGTACCCCTAATTCCGAGTCGCGCGTCTCGCGGTCTGAGAAGGAGCACGATGCTCGACCCCGCCCCGTCGTGATGCGAATCTGTACGACCCGAGTTCGACCTGTGCACCGGACCTGAGGGTGATGAGGTGGTCAGGTCCCGATCAGAAGCTGCTTTGCGGTGACCTGGACGGACAAGGCCGAACCGCGAGCCCACGCTGCGTCGAAGCTGTCACTTTCCATCGAGTCACGCAACTGATCCAGCAATTGCTGGGCGGCGTCAGCAACGGTGGATTCCTCCGCCAGCAAAGAGGTCCCGGTGGAGGGGTCGGCGACAACCGAGGCCAGCACCTCGACGGCCTTCTCCTCCTGACCAGTCTGTGAATAGGCCGAGGCCAGACGGGAGAGCGTACCGGCCATCTCGATCGACTGACCCATATCCTCCGACATCGCCAAACTCCTGAGAAATGCCGATTCGGACGCACCAGGATCGCCCGCGCTGACGAGTGCCTCACCGAGATACTGGAGACCGGCCTGAATGCCCCTCCGGTATCCGATGTCCTCGGCCAACTCGACCACCTCTTTGAGACGGACGATCGCATCGGCGTGCCTCCCTTCCATCCCATCGATAAGGGCAAGACCAAACAGTGTCCAGGTGCGTGCCCGTCGCTCCCCGGCGGCAGCGAGAATCCGGTCGCCTTCCTCCAGCTTCGCTATGGCGACTGCCGTTGGAGCGACCCTCAAGTCGCCAAAGGCACTCCAGACCAGAGGGTCGGCGCTCGCCACCTGGTCGCCGGCCGCAAGGGCGATTTCCGCGCCTTCCATGCCGACATGTTGCAGATCCTCCCAGCGGCTGAGATAGGTCAGCGCGGCACATTGGCACTCGTTGGCAAGTAGCAGGAGTTGTAGGTCGTCGAGTGGGCGCAAAGCCGCCACTGCTCGCTCGGCCAGCTCCGCTCCCAGAGCCGCCTGACCTAGGTGGGAAAGGAACCACCCATGCGCCGCCGCGGAACCCGCCCAGGCTTTGACCGTTTCTCTGTCATCAGAACCTTCCGGGAACACCTCAAGCGCCTCACCGAACAAGTCAACCGCAGCTTGATGCCACCCACGGACCTCATAGAGAAACCAGAGGGCCTTAACAAACATCGCTGCCGTGGACGCATCTCCCCCGGCGAGCGAACGGCGCCAAGCCGTTCGGACATTGTCCAGATCATCTTCGACAATCTGGAGAGCCGCCTTCTCATCGACCGGAATTGTCACCCCGGCCGTCGCGGCCAACGAGGCGAAGAAAATGGTGTAAGACGTCGCCACTTTGTCGAAAACCACCTCGTCCTTTGCGAGTTCGGATTCGGCGTACTGGCGAAGCAACTCGTGGACCGAATAGCGGCCGGCGTCTCGATCAAAGACCAGCAGCGACTTGTTGGTGAGGTTGGCGAGACTCCTTATCGAAGCTCCGGCCACACTTTCGGCAGCCTCCCGAGTGAAGCCTCCTCGAAAAACGGAGAGGGCCGAAAACATCTGCCTCTCCTCCGAGCTGAGCATCGCCCACGAATAGTGGAACACAGCTCGAACACTCCGGTGCCGGTCGGGAATACCGCGAGCTTCGCTTTCGAGAAAGTCGAGACTCTTGGTTATCTCGGCCTCGATCTCAGCAACCGAGAGCACATCCACCCATGCTGCGGCAAGCTCGATGCCGAGAGGCAATCCGCCCACAGTGGCCAAGATGCCCCGCAGCGGTTCGAAATCTTGCCCGGTCATCGTGAAGGCGCTGTCTGTTCGTTTTGCCGCGTCGATGAACAACTGGACGCCGCTGGTCGATAGTGCGTCTTCGACTCCCTCCCATTCGGTGTCCAGCCCCGGGAGCGCCTGGACTGTCTCGCCTTTGAGATTCAGCTTTGTGCGAGATGTGACCACGATGGTGACCTCGGGGGCGCTCGTGAGAATATCGGTCACGAGGTTGGCGCCGGAGACGACATGTTCGAAGTTGTCGAGCACCAGAAGCTGGTGTTTACGGGCGAGGTATGACGCCAGTTGGTCCTTCGGATCCTCTTCGGTTGAGAGAGCAATCGATAGAGATTCGGCTATGGCCTGGATCATCTCGTCTGCCGAGTCGAGGGGTGACAAGTCGACGAAGAAAACGCCGTCCGGATGATCTGAGGCTATCTCGGCGGCCAGTTGGATGGCCAATCGAGTTTTGCCGGCACCACCGGGGGCCAAAATCGTAAGCAACCGGGTGGACTTCAGGTTCTGCGAAGCCGCTTCGAGGTCGTGGGTCCTGCCCATGAATTCGGTGAGCTGCACCGGAAGGTTGTTTGGCGTGACATCCAGCGAAGCGAGCGGCGGAAAGCTCGTAGGCACCCCCGTGATATCAACCTGATAGACGTGCTCCGGCCTGACAAGGTCCTTAAGCCTATGCGGCCCCATATCCACCAGAAAGACGCCGTCCGGAACCTGGTCCCGGACCAGCTCGTAGGTGGAACTTGAGATGACCGTCTGTCCGCCATGTGCTATCGCCCGGAGACGGGCGGCCCGGTTCACCGCGGATCCGTAGTAGTCGCCCATCAGTAGTTCCGCTGCACCGGTGTGGACCGATACTCTTACCCGGATGGGACGGGGGGTCGGCCAGACCGATGAGGCAAGCCGGCGTTGGATCTCGGCGGCGGCGGTGGTCGCATCGACAGCCGAACGAAAAACGATGAACCTGCTATCACCCTCGCCGCGAGGCTTAACCGAGAAACCGCCATGTGCCTCGACCGCATCGGAGATGAGCTCGTCGTGCTGCTTCAGCGCCTCCATCATCGACTCGGGCGCCTCCTCCCACAGCCGGGTGCTGCCCTCGATGTCGGTGAAGAGGAAAGTGACGATTCCATCGGGTAGGGAGTTCAAGAGAGGCCAAACCATACCGGCAAGCCACAAGGCTTGGCGCGGCGGGTATGCAATAAGTCGACCCAGCCTCGCACTCTCTCGGAATGGCCTTCTCCGCCAATCCATCAGGTGCCCGCAATTCGATTGCCTCTTCCGAGCCACTCATTGCGGGTTGTTTCGCTCCGCGAAATAGAGCCCTAAATGGCCAAAGCCCCCCACGGAAATCCCGCACCTATTTCCAGTTTGACGTCGTCGCACCGTTGACATGTCACGGAAAGAACCACTCCATGAACGACTCGACACCGGCGGCCCCCAGTTGTGCACCTCGTTGAAACCAAGCCAACTCCTCGTCAGACTTGAGAGCGCGGCTCGTGGCACTTCGACACGCAATTCCAGCCTCGTCCTGATTCCATGCCGCCTTCGGGAGCCCCACCGCGGCGCAACCTGAGTCAGTTACTACATCTACATATCTCTCAGACGGCAGCTCAACATTGACGAGAACCGGGCCCGAGTCTGGATCGAAGTCCTCAGGACCGTAGGGCAGATCCCGCACCTTGTGAGCAATGAAAAGACGCGCTAACGACACACTTCGGTTCAAGTAGACGACTGGGAATGATCCGGGAGCGGTCCATCGTCCTCCTTTGTCCATACTGGGACGACCATCCAAAGGATCAAGCCAATCCGGGTCGGCAACTCGGTAGTAAGGACCGCCTCGCTCTTGATACTGAAACTTCACACCTGCAGCCTCAAGCAGGCTGAGCCCATTCAAAGGAACTTCGGGCCGACGCCAAGAGTTCGTGATGTCGGTCCTGCTTGATCATCTCTAGCCCTGTCAACCCGTCATAGGCAACGGCTTCTCGCCTAATTACGCCTGGGATACGGTCGGTACGCAGTCTGTGCTCCAATAGATCTGCAATTGAGGCCACGGTCGCGATCTTCTCAAGTCGATCCTCCGGAACGCCAGATTCAAGCCACTGAGTCACGGCCTGTCGGCTGACCCCAAAAAGCTCTCCGAGTTGCGTCAGGCTGAGGTCAAAAACCTGTCGGATGCGCTCCAAAGGAGGATCTGATTCATTCAGGGCTGAGTTCACGTGTCGACGAAACGCACGGATCTGGGCGTCGGACTGATCCCAGTGGGGGAGAGCATTTACGGCCAGCATTAACGGATGCAGGCCAGGTGTGATCTCACGCACCTTTTGTATCAGGGCCGCGCAGGCTCCCAAGCCGGCATCGTTGGTCTTGGTGATCCAATTGGAGAATGGCGCCTCCAAGGCTTCGGCATCGAGGAGGACTGATGAGGCGAGGGAAGGCCACATCTTGACATCTGCGATATACAGATGGTCTCCGATCGACAAGACCAGGTCTGGTTCAACTTCTTGAAGGCTCCGAAGGACCGAATCCTTCGCCTGGCGCCAGACGGTGACGTACGCGAACGCAGCGCTTCTGTTGCCCGCCAGTGCCCGCGGAATGAGACGGCTGAAAGACTCACGCTCTTCACGGAATGCGAACTCACATACCCGTTGAACTTCCTCCGGATCGTCACTTCTGAGAGCTAGCAAAAAATCGGCTGTCACATCAATAGGTTACCGCAAGTGAAACGCAAGTGCAAGGGATACGCAATCTACCGTATGAACTCAGAGACGAGTCGGCTACAGCAACCCGACCTGGTTCCCAGGCGCGCGGGAAGCGGCGAGGTGCGCCCGTCAGAACACTCTCGTCACTATCACATCATGATGCTACTGTGTAGATATGAGAAAGACGCGAACCACTCTCACAATTGACGAAGACGTCTTGCGAGCCGTCAAGATACGCGCGGCTAGGAGCGGGAAGGGTGAGAGCGAGATAATTGAGGAAGCCGTCCGCAGGGATCTTGGTCTCGATCTGATGGAACGGCTTTGGGCCCGCAATCAGATGACGGAAGAGGCTGCGATGAAGCTCGCCATCGAAGAGCAGGAGGCATTCCGCAAAGAGACCAAACATTGAGGGTCGTCTTCGATCCCAACGTGATCATCTCAGCAACACTCTCGCCAGGCGGCATACCCGCCATTCTCTACGAGCTCTGGCGAAGCGGTGCTTTCGAGCTTGTGGTGTCTCCCAAGATGCTGGCGGAGCTTGAGGGTGTCCTCGCCCGTGAGAAGTTCTCCGACCTGGTTCACCCCGACGAGATAGCGCAACTCATGGCGGTATTGGCCTCGGATGCCGTGTTGGTTCCTGATCCTGCCGAGGAGCCTGGGGTCCGATCAGTTGATCCAGATGATGACTACCTGATCGGCCTCGCCAGTCATGCCCGTTCGGTCCTCGTCTCGGGCGACAAAGATCTTCTCAACCTGTCCGGCCGGATTCCGGTCTACTCCCCTGCCCAACTTCGCTCCTTCATCGAGGGCGCTATCAGCGACCGCACGTAGACCGGGTTCAGTCGTCGAGATCTGACTCGAGCCACTCCGACTCCTCTTCGGTCGGTGGCGACCTCATCTCCTTGCCGATCCGCTCTCGAAGTCGCTTCATGTCGCCATCACCGCGATCCCACTCGTCCCTGGAGGGAACACCAAGATCCGGCAGCGCTCCGAAGCTGTTCGGTTCCATATTGGCCTGCAGCCACTCTTCAATCGATCGGCGATCGATACTTCCCGACTCCATTTGGCCGATGATGAATTCGTGATGGCCCGCTGAGTCGCCCGCAAGCTCCAAGCCGTGCATTCGGAGGTGGACATCCGCCGCCGCGACCGCGATTCGCTTATTTCCATCGAGAAAGGGATGGTTCTGAACCAAGCTCTCCATCAGGGCCGATGCCTCGGCGATTCGGTTGTCGTAGTAACCAGTTTGGGGGCGAAACACCGCAGACTCAAGGGCCCCCATATCCCGGACACCGTCTGCTCCTCCGAACTCGTCGATGAGGATGGAATGAATGGTGAGGACTTCCAACACCGTCAAGTATTGGGACAACTACTTGGCCAGTTCCTCGTAAAGCCTTCGATGACGAGCGATCGAAGCCTTGGCATGCGCAATTACGTCAGCTCGTGGAACCAAACCCTTCTTCCTCTCCACCCACTCAACTAGTGCCTCGTCGAGAACCGACTGGAAATGACGTCCCTCGGCCGCGGCAATCGAGCGGACTTCCTCGAGCAATTCCGGACGGGCTTGCGATGAGAATTTCTGAACTGCCATTAGAGATCATGATACATCATGACGAATCATGATCGTAAGGATCTGCGGCCGACCGCACCAATTCCAGGTTTTGCTATGCAGGCGCTTGAACGTTCCAGCCGAATGAGTCGGCGGCCTGGTGCATGCGGCCGTCGTAAGTGACCAAACCGGTCAGCGTTTCCCCGAAGAGAGCGGCGGTCGCGAGGTGAATAGCGTCCAGGGATCGAAGGCTCGCCGGTTGGAGGAGACCGGCGGCCGTCAGGACATCGCTGCTGATGCGAACGAGGTCGATTCGCCGAAGAACCTCAAACGCACGATCAACGAACTCCTCGCCCAGCGCCAGGACCGCCCGGGTGACTTCCGTGGTTGCGAGGCCACTGGTGACCAGTGGCTCTCTTGGCATCAGGAAGCGAGTCAACGCCTCGCTTTCCGGCTCGCTGGCCACAAGTTTGACCAGGGCCGATGAATCGACATACCAAACGCCATCACCGCTCATCAGAGCGCAATCGCGCCAGAACAGCCGACGGTGCCTCCTGGCCTTCATCCAACTTCAAGGGCGGAGGCATATCGTCCCATCCCGCTGTTCCACCCTCGATGTCTCCTGATGCACGAAGCCTCTCAATGGGCGGCGCCGACGGCACCGGAGTCAGGAGGGCAATCGGGCGACCGCGATCGGTGACTTCAATTGTTTCTCCCGCTTCAACTCTGCGCAGATATTCGCTGGCCCTTTGACGGAGTTCTCGGATACCGATACGAGTCACAGTGCTATAAGTAGCACATTCGCTACGCAGTCGTCAACCCCCCTTGCTCAACCAAGGTCCAGGGCGTGCGCGGTACCCTTCAAGAGTGCTTCGGCGGAAAGCTCAGCGGGTCCGTTTCGGTGGACTCTGCCGCTTACGTGGAAACATGACCCTCTAGACTCCGTCCTCAGAGGACCATATGCTCTATCATATGGGCATGCCAAGACGTGAAGTGCTGGTCCAGCTCGACGACGAGTTGGTCGCCAGACTCGACGAGATAGCCACACGAGTCGCGGTGAGCCGCTCAGAACTGCTGAGACGAGGAGCCCTTGCGGTCATCGAAGCAGATGAGTGGGCGCAGGCCGACGAGAGACTGGTAGAGGGATACACCAAGTATCCGCCAGACCCCCTGCTCCTCCGTGCCTCAGAGCGACTCGCCGCCGAGTCGGCACCCGAGTGGTAGCCCGCAACGAGATCTATTGGGCCAATCTCGGTGATCACGGTGGTCGTCGACCGGTATGCATTCTTACTCGTGGCAGCGTGATAGCGGCACTCGACCGCGTTACGTGTGCACCGATCACGCGCGCGGTGCGGGGGATACCGTCGGAGGTTGAAGTGGGACCCAACAACGGCCTGCCCGAAAAGGCCGTCATCAACTGTGACAACATCATCACGATCGGAAAGCAGCGACTCGACCAACGGCCGGTCGGAAGCCTCGATGAAGTGGCGCGGGCACAACTAGACCGCGCCCTCCGCTTCGCTCTCGACATCATCTACTGATCGGATTGGCCTCCCAAACACATCGGCCTTCTCACCCCCACCAAACACGACCTAATTCCAGGGCGGGCACCTATTGCAATAGCGTGTCGAATAGGTCATAATTCTGACCTATGAGCGAAATCCTGCCCTTTTCGGATGTGAAGGCCCGGCTGTCCGAACTGGCCGATAGAGTCGAAGTCGAGCACGACCGGATCATGGTCACTCGCAACGGTCGGCCATCCTTTGTTCTGATGAGTCTCGATGACCTGGAGTCCCTCGAGGAATCGCTAGACATCGTTCGCGATGAGAAGCTGATGGAATCGCTCAGGCGCTCACGAGCAGAAGCTGCCAGCGGCCAGCGGCTCCGGCTCAAGGACCACGCCTAGGCACGTGATGTGTATGAGGTCGAAATCACGCCCGAAGGTCTTCGACACCTGAACCGACTACCAGCGAAGGTGCGCGAAGCAGCCCTTGCAGCCATCTTCGGTCCGATTGCAGAGAATCCCCGACGACTGGGCAAGCCGCTGCTCGGTGAGTTGGAAGGCCTCCATTCGGCCCGACGCGGTGACTACCGCATAATCTATGAGATTGACGACGAAGATATGGTCGTTCTCATCCACCGGGTCCAGCATCGGCGAGACGTATACGGACAGCGCGGATCAATCTCATCCCGATTCCTAGAGTTTGTATGAGTGAAAGCACCATCGTCGCCAGTGGCCCGGCCAGAACCCGTGAAAAATCGGCCACGACCACGCCGGATAAGGGAACACCAGACATGCCGGGAGGTTAGCTGGCAACCCTCGCCCCGATATCGGCAGGTGGCGGAAGACACTGCCCGCGCGCTCTCGAAGAAGGTCGAGGAATTCAAAGGGGTCGAGAGGCAGTGCAGCGTCAACCCCTGAGGCTGAACCTAATTGTAAGTTCGGCATGTCGCAGCGACGCCAACAGAGAGGGGCCGAGTTCGGCCCCTCTCTTCCCCTTCCTCGAACGGGCTCAGCGCACAGTCACATAGACGTCGGACTGTCCGCCTACCCGCGTCGAACCGAAGTACAACGTGGTTCCATCCCATGACAGCGATGGGCGGGTCTCGCCGAACGCGCTGTTGACATTCGGACCAAGGTTCTGTGGCAGCTCCCATGGCCCAAGCAGTGATTGCTTGGTCGACGAGTAGATATCTGGTCCACCCAACCCACCGGCCCGATCGCTCCAGAAGAACAACTCCATGCCATCGCGTCGAACGTTCGGTTGCCCCTCGTTGGCGGTGGTGTTGATCTCTGATATCGCTACACCGGCCACGTAGACGCCGCCAACTCGCGGTGAGTAGTAGAGGTCGTGGTCGCCGGGCGCGTCCAACTCGTCGAGCGGGCGGGCACTCGAGTAGAACAGCGCGCCTCCCCGGCGGCCGATCTCGGCCGGGAACGGGCTGTGTTCGTCCCAGGCGCTGTTCACCTCGCAGCCGAGGTGCCTGACCGACCTGGCGTGAAAGCTGCTGTCGAGCCTCGTCGTGTACAGGTCTGCATTAGCGGTCTCCCCGCAGTGCCCGGCCCGGTTGCTGGCGA
>JBBDMR010000174.1:0-1694 GCA_040878225.1 Acidimicrobiia bacterium | reverse complement strand
AAGCCGAGGCCGAAAGGCGTAGGCGATGGACAACCGGTTGATATTCCGGTACCACGTACCAACCGTTATCACCGAAGGGGGGACGGGGTAGGCTAGGGAAACCCAGGCGCTGGTTGTCCTGGGGTAACCGCGTAGGGCGCTCCGTAGGGAAATCCGCGGGGCTGAGCCTGAGACGGGACGCCGAGTCCGAAAGGGCGAAGTTCCCAAAGCCATGCCTCCGAGAAAAGCCTCTAGGGAGGTCGGGCGTGCCCGTACCAAAACCGACACAGGTAGGCGAGTAGAGAATACTCAGGCGATCGGAAGAACCCTCGTTAAGGAACTCGGCAAAATGGCCCCGTAACTTCGGGAGAAGGGGCGCCCCAGTAGAGTGAGCGGACTTGCTCCGCGAGCTCGAGGGGGCCGCAGTGAAACGGCCCAAGCGACTGTTTACCAAAAACACAGGTCTCTGCGAAGTCGAAAGACGACGTATAGGGGCTGACGCCTGCCCGGTGCCGGAAGGTCACGAGGAGAGGTTAGCTTTCGGGCGAAGCCTTGAATCCAAGCCCCGGTAAACGGCGGCGGTAACTATAACCGTCCTAAGGTTCAATCGCGAGCCCCCGGCGAGAGTGATCTCGTCGGTGCAGCTGGCTATATGCTGGAAACCCCGAGCATCCCGCACTACTCATCGCTGACGTCCGGAAGGGTGTTTACGATAGTGACAACGTGACGGGTGCGGACAATCAGCAGGGAAGTCCGCTGACCGAGAAATGGTCATGACCCCTCAGAGGCCACACGCCAGCCGCCTTTCGAGAGGAAGGCGAAGATATGGTCCGGGCCCCACGGCGACGTGGGGAGGTGGGCTAACGCCCACCCGCCTGTCCGGTCTGGACAGGTCTACAAGTAACAGGTCCGAGCGAAATTCCTTGTCGGGTAAACGAATTGCCCGAGCTGGGAGTGATCCCAGCGAACAACCGGCTAATAACGGGGAAGCCCTCCTCGTATGCGACGCGTCAAGGACGTCGTGACGCGAGTGGGTAATCCCGTGGGAAGTCAGCTCTTCGAGCTTGACCCCGTAACGACTGATCGTCCTTCGGGACGTGAGATCGCGATCGCAGCCTCGAGCGAGGCGAATCTATCGACGCGATCAGACGCCGGCCCTTGGTATGGCAGTCGCGAGTTCCTCTCGGCATACATTTCCGGCTACGTCGACGGAGAGGGGTGCTTCACAGTCTCCATCAGCCCGCGAGCGAAGCTGCTCGTTGGCTGGGAGGTGAGGCCGAGCCTCTCGGTTAGCCAAAACGGAGATCGTGCCGAGGTGCTTCATGCGATCCAGACGTACTTCGGATGCGGGAGCATCCGCGCCGACAGCAGCGACCGAACGGTCAAGTGGGAAACGCGGCGACTCGAGGATCTCCTCGAACGCGTGATCCCTCACTTCGAGCGGTATCCGCTGCTGTCGGGCAAGGGACTGGACTTCGAGCGGTTCGTCGCCATCTGCAAGGTGATGGCGACCGGAGCGCACCGAAGCACAGTCGGTCTGGTTAGGATCGTCGAACTCGCTCGGACGATGAACCCGAGCGGGAACCGGCGATACGAAGCTGAAGCGATTCTCGCGAGTCTGCGCCAAGGTGAAGGGATAGTCTGCGCCCCTGGAAACAGGGGATCAACGCGAAGTTCCGACCTGCACGAATGGCGTAACGACTTGGGCGCTGTCT
>JBBDMR010000173.1:0-9130 GCA_040878225.1 Acidimicrobiia bacterium | reverse complement strand
TTCGATCACTTGGTCAGTTGTTTAGGCACGTGTCCGGATGGTGACGAAGCTGTCGTGGCAGCCCAGGGAGGAGGAGTAGAAGGTCTGCCCTTCGTGGTCTTGGCGGCCGCAGTCGCCGGTTTGACGTTCATCTTGCGTAGGGGGTAGAGCGATGTTTCCATCTCCTTCTCCTTGGTTCGCTCGTCTGATACTTGGCGGAGATCGACGTCTACGACCGGGTCTCCTCCTGTTCGGTGACCTGGCTTTGGTAATCCTTCTCTTGGGGTCCCCAGCTGGCCTTAATGAACTCGAGGATCGCTTCGATGTCGTCGTCGGTGAGTTGGTCGCCGAAGGCGGGCATTCGCGTCTGAGGCGCGTTGGAGCCGTCGCGGATGATTTCGATGAGCAGGCGGTCTGAGTGGTGCCAGGTGTGT
The DNA here is from genome assembly GCA_040878225.1 of Acidimicrobiia bacterium. Classification (GTDB taxonomy): domain Bacteria; phylum Actinomycetota; class Acidimicrobiia; order Spongiisociales; family ZC4RG35; genus MA-ANB-1. The sequence goes on along the minus strand of JBBDMR010000173.1, from coordinate 8,717 downwards.
CCGGAGGAGTCGTGGGGTGGGGCCGGATAGGAGCCGTCTTCGTTGGGGGTCTTCCAGTCTGGGGCGCCGGCCAGGTCGGTTCCATGACACGATGCGCAGTTGGTTTGGTAGAGCTCTCCTCCGCGTTCGACGACCGCGTTTGACACCGTCTCTGTGTCGGAGGCGCACGCTGTGATGGTGGCAGCGGCGAGGACCGCCGCTGCCACCATGAGCCGGTTCATCCCTCGACCGTGATCCGGCCGGTCATGCCCGCGTCGTAGTGTCCGGGTTGGTGACAGCCGATAAGGACGGTGCCCTCGTCACCGAAGGTCCAGGTGAGCTCGACCGTCTCACCTGGAGGGATGGTGGCCACGTTCGGTTCGTCGTGGTCCATTCCGTCCATCTCCGACATTTCGGTTTCGTGTTCGTCTTGGGTTGCCTGGTCGCCGAGCGTGAAGTCGTGGACCAACGCTCCGTCGTTGGTGAGCCGGAAGGTGACGGTCTCGCCGGCGGCGACGGTGATGTCGGCTGGCTCGAAGGTCAGAGCATCGCTTGTTTGAATCTCGACGACGCGATCGGCGTCGGCGGCGTCGGCAGGGGACCCGAAGGCGAACTCAGACCCGGTGGTCTCGGTGGTCGTGGTGGTGGTGGTTTCTCCGGTGTCCTGCCCACAGGCTGCGACGGTCAAGGCGACAGCGATGATCAGGATCGGGGCGGCAGTGCGCGTCAAAAGTTTCGTCATTGGTTTTTCCTCTCAGGTAGCTAATGGTGTGCGTGCGACGAGCGGGTCGGCTCAAAGTCTGAGCACACACAACCTGTGGAGGAGGGAAGGCCCGGACGTAATCACGGGCTGTGTGAAGGTGAAATGCCCGGGGCGATACAACAGTTTGGCGAGGGCTTCGGTGCTCTGGAGCCGTCTGATCGCCGCCAGTCCAAGGGTAGCGACCGCGGCCACAAAGATACAGAGCCCGACCGCTCCATGGTCAGCGACACCAGCCTCGGCTTGCGCGTGGCCGGTGTTGCTCTGGTCGACTGTCGCCACAACGGGGTCGAGCCCGTGCATCGACAGGAGTCCCACGACCGACACTGCGGCCAGGAACAGCATCACGCGGTGGCGAGGCCGATTCGACATGACCCAATGATATCCGTAGTCCAAGGTATCGGTAGAACGAGCAATCGAAGGCCCTGTTTGCTCGTCGCCTTCGTCGGGTATGCGAACTTCTCGCGACCCCGGAAACCAACACCGGTTCACCGAACAGGAGGAGGCTCGGTCGTAGTTTCGGCGTCCGCGCCTCGTCCGAGTGGCCCTGATCGAGGGGCCTTTGGCCCTACCCAGCCCTCCCGGGGTGGGGTTCTATGGGCGGTGAGGTGAAACACATGTTGTATTGGCACGGAATGGGTCCCTGGGGGTGGCTGATGATGGTCGCCTTCTGGGCGGTGGTTGTTTTCCTGATCGTATGGGCGGTCCGCTCAACGGCGACGCCTGGGCGACGGGGGGACGACTCCCCGCTCCGAATACTCGATGAGCGGCTCGCCCGTGGCGAAATCGACCGGGAGGACTACGACGAGCGCCGCAAGGTTCTCGAGGGCCGCCGATGAGACTTGCCACGAAGATGATTTCTGCTCACTCGTGCTCAGCTCGAACTTGGTCGAGACTCAATTAGCAAGTCTCAGAAAACACTGCTGTGACAGGGGAAAACCCGGTCTGCCTGGGTGTTGGCGGGACTGGGTTTGTGGTGGGCCCACGTGGACTTGAACCACGGACCTCATCCTTATCAGGGATGCGCTCTAACCGGGCTGAGCTATGGGCCCAACGACCAGATGGTCGGGATAGGTGATTATATCGCCGCCCTTGGACTGACCTGAAGTCGAGTCCCGCACCACGCAAACCGGTCCCTTGGCGGCGCGGGCCGGTGGCTTCGGAGTGATACATTCCTCCAAACCCATCACCCGCGATTCCGGTGGACGGGGTGCCTTTCCCAGGAAGGAGAATTCTGTGGAGCCGTGCCACGAAACCATCAAGGAACTCTCCGATCGGATTGTGAAGGCCCAGCGCCCGATCAGGGTCCTCAGCGCCATTAACTGGGATTTCAGGATTAAGGAAGAGTTCTTCGCTGCCGGGTTCAAGGAGCAGCCTGCAGTGGACCGCTCTTTTTACGAGTCCCGGAAGCTCCGGCTCGACCCCGATGCAACGAGGGAAGAGTTGCGAGCGGTCGAAGCTGACATAGTGGGTCGTCTCGGCCCGATTTCGGTGCCCGGGACGATGATGCGGTTCATGTGCGAGCAGCTTCGGCTCACGGTCGACATGATCGAGGCGAGGGGGACCGATCGCTTCTCCAGCATCTCGGGGCTCCTGTACGGAACTCCGTCCGATGTGTTCCACGCCGGAGGCCCTACTGTCGCCGACCTGGCGAAGGAGATGCGCCTCACCTTGGAGGCGAATGCCAAGGGCATCCAGGGGTTGGGCGACGACCGGACCATCCCCGGGGCCGAGGCCGCGGCCATCCTGCAAAGCCAGCTCGATCAGTCGGTAGGCAAGGGATTGATCGAGGTCAGGGTCGATACCGATCTCGCTTCGGATGCGGCGGCGGGAAGAAAGTCGGGGGTTCGCGGCGCCTAGACGCTCAGCCATGGAAGGATGCATGAGTGTCGGAGCTCAATGATGACTTCTATGACCAGTACGTTGCGTCACGGGGTGCGGTAGCCGCACCCGCGCAGTTCAAGCAAATCCGCTCGAACGGGTGGGTGATCGCCTCCAGCTCCACGCTTCCAATCACGCAACTCAGGTTCGGAAGCACCGAAGTGGGGGTGCTGTTGGGTTGGGCTGCGGAGCCCAAAGGAACGCTCGTGCACCGCGCCGAGCATCTGGACGTTCCGGACCCTTCCAAGAGCGAGTTTGAGGAGCACTTGTATGAACTCGCGGGGCGGTGGGCGTGCCTGCTCACTGGGGAGCGTCCGGCTGTGTATCTCGACCCGACGGGGTCGCTCGCGCTGACCTACTCGCCGGAGCGTGGGACGGTCGCCTCGACGACGACGCTTCATGGCTTCGCGGAGCAAGCCGACGCCGGCAGCCGGGGGCGGCTAGCGCCTAACCGGTTCTATCCGTTCGGGCTGACCAGCCGCGCGGGAGTGACACGTTTGCTCCCGAACCATCGCCTGGACCTTGAGTCGTTCGAGGTCTCCCGGCATTGGCCGACCGCGCCCATCCGCCGCGACGAGAGAACTGCAGAGCATGTGGCGGTGATCGAGCAGAGCACACGGGATGTGCTCGCCACGTTCGCTTCCGAGTATGTCCTGATTCTGCCTCTCACGGCTGGTCGGGATAGCCGCATGGTTGTATCCGCCGCTGCGAGCCTGACCGAGCAGAGCGAGTTCGTGACGTTCGATTACCCAGGAGCTCGACGCGGCGATGTCAAGTATGCGCGCTATGTCGCCCGGCGGTGGTCGCTCAACCACCACGTTTTGCCCGTCTCGGAGGCGAGCGAGTCGGTGAAGGAGCGATACCTCCGTCTGGTGGGCTTCGACGCGAACGAGGGGAAGGCGAACGACTTCCACCAGGCGGCCGGGATGCTGCCGACTGACCGGGCCTGGGTGACAGGTTTCGCGGGTGAGGTGGGGCGGGCTTACTACTGGCGTCCCTCGAACTCCGGGTTGACGGCTAGCGACTTGCTGCGGCGCATGCACTTGCCCACAGCGAAGGAGGCACTGGCGGCTGCTCAGGAGTGGCTGGACGGCGTTCGGGACCAGGACGACGAGGCGATCCTGGACTTGCTTTACATCGAGCAGCGGCTGGGTTGTTGGGCGAGCCCGCAGATGTACGGTGCCGCGCCTTTCGCTGTGAACCTCACCCCGTTGGCACAGCGCCGCATCTTTGACGCGATGCTCTCGTTGCCCACCGAATATCGCGCAGAGCAACGGTTGGCTCGTGATGTGGCACGGGCCGGATGGCCGGAAATGGCCGAGCTGCCATTCGAGGGTCGACCGGGCGCGATGGGAGTCTTCGATCGCTCCCACGCCGGCGTCCGTCGATTCCTCAAGCGGAACCGGCGCAGGGCCAAGAAGGTGCTAAAGCTCAACCGCTCCCGCTGACGCATCCGCCGATGCTAGAAAGTGACGCCCCGTGCTCGCCTTCGGAGCGGGTGTCTTGGGGCGTTTGGTCGTCTCCGAGCGAGGGATATATTTGGGAAGCCAACTCGATTGAGAATCGGTGACGACCGGGCGCGCGATGTTTGCCCCCGGTCGCAGGATCTCGAGGAGTCGGCGCTCATTCGTTGTCGAGCTCGATCGTGAACGCTACCAACGCCCTCGACAACAAATTGGATCTTCGCTTCAGACCAGGGCCCACTCCAGGACCTCGTTCATGTTGTCGGCAATGTGAAAGGTCATTTCCTCGCGGATCGCCTCAGGGACATCGTCGATGTCGGCTTCGTTGCGCCGGGGGAGGATCACCCGTGTCAAACCGGCACGATGGGCCGCGAGCACCTTCTGCTTGACGCCCCCGATCGGAAGCACTTTGCCCTGCAGCGTCACCTCGCCGGTCATGCCCAGGTCGCCGTGTACCTTCCTGCCGGTCAGCAGCGAGGCGAGGGCGGTGGTCATGGTGATGCCCGCCGACGGCCCGTCCTTCGGTACGGCACCGGCCGGAACGTGGACATGGAAGCTGCGGTCGAGGCTCGAGGCGTCGATGCCCATCGTTTCTGCCCTCGACTCGAGATAGGAGAGGGCGATGCGAGCCGACTCCTTCATCACGTCGCCGAGCTGTCCGGTAAGCACCAGGTCGCGTTTGCCGTCCTTAGAAGTGGCCTCGATGAACAAGACATCGCCACCCGCACCGGTGACGGCGAGGCCGGTGGCCACTCCGGGCACATCGGTTCGGTCCTTGGCTTCGTCCTTCCACACCTTGGGACGGCCGAGGTATTCCCTCAACTCGTCTTCGCCGACCACCACCTTGCTCTCCCCGGTCTTGCGGGCGACTTCGGTAGCCACCTTCCGGGCGAGTTTGCCGAGTTGGCGCTCCAGGCTCCGGACGCCCGCTTCGCGGGTGTAGCGGTCGACCACTGTCGCCAGGGCGGCTTCGCTGACCTCCAGCTCCTCGGGCTCAAGGCCCGCGCCCCGCAACTGGCGGGGGAGGAGGTGGTCTCTGGCGATTTCCACTTTCTCGGTGTCGGTGTAACCGTCGATGCTGATGACCTCGGTCCTGTCGAGCAGTGGGCCGGGAATCGTCTCGACCACGTTTGCGGTGGCGATGAACAACACGTTGGACAGGTCGAGGTCGGTCTCCAGGTAGTGGTCTCTGAAGGTGTGGTTCTGGGCAGGGTCGAGCACTTCGAGCAGGGCCGAGGACGGGTCACCCCTCCAGTCGTTTCCGACCTTGTCCATTTCGTCGAGCAGGAACACCGGGTTCATCGATCCGGCCTCGATCAGGGAGCGGACGATGCGGCCGGGCCTGGCGCCGACGTAGGTGCGCCGGTGACCCCGGATCTCAGCCTCGTCACGGACTCCTCCGAGTGCCACCCGGACAAATTTGCGGCCGAGTGCCTTGGCCACCGACTCGCCGAGGGAAGTCTTGCCCACTCCGGGAGGCCCGACCAGAAGCAGGATTGCTCCCGCCCGTCGGTCTTCCTCACCTTCGAGACCACGTTCCTGGCGCAGCTTGCGCACGGCGAGGTGCTCGACGATGCGTTCTTTGACGTCTTTCAGGCCGGTGTGGTCGGCATCGAGGACCGTCCAGGCAGCATCGAGGTCGAGCTGGTCTTCGGTGGTGGTCGACCAGGGCACCTCGAACATGGTGTCGAGCCAGGTTCTGATCCAGGAGTGCTCGGGCGACTGTTCACTCATCCGCTCCAGGCGGTCGATCTCCCGGGTCACTGCTTCGGAGACCTTCTCGGGCATGTCGGCTTCAGCGAGTTTGGACCGGTACTGACCGGAGACATCGTCGTCGTCACCCAGCTCCTTGCGGATGGCTTCCATTTGCTGGCGGAGGATGTACTCGCGTTGGCCCTTGTCGATGCGCTCCGTTGCGTCCTCCCGGACCTTCTTGCGCAGGTTGAGGTCGGCGAGCACGTCGCGCATCCAGTCGAGGAGGAGGGCAAGGCGGGCCCGCAGGTCGATCGTCTCGAGGACCTGGACCTTCTGTTCGAGTGAGAGGTCGGGGGAGTAGACGGCAAGATCGGCTAGCTGGGAAGCGTTGTCGACATCGAGCACGCGTTCGGCGAGGCGGCCGATTCCGCGGAGGTCGAGGACTTCGGTGACGACAGCGCGATATTCGGCGACCAGCTCTTCGAGAGCGGGGTCATTGAGGACATCGACTTCGAGAATGGGCTCGGCTTCGACCCAGAGAGCGCCGTTGTCGTCGGTGGAGCCGGTGCCGACACGGGCACGGCTCATGCCGGTGACGACGATATTGCCGTCGTCGTCGGCGTCCTGAATCTTGGCGACGGTGCCGACGGAGGCATATGTTCCTTCCACCCGCGGCACGAGCAGCAACTGACCGTCACTGGCCTCTGCGGCGGCGAGGGCGAGCTTGCCCTCCTCCGACTCCATGCGGACCGTAATCACCATGTGCGGGAACACGACCCCGTTGTTGAGCGGCAACACCGGCAGGGCGAGACGGGAGACGAGATCTGACATTTATGTGTTATCCAATCTAAGAATCTGAGTGACTTAGACTAAGAAAACAGATCGGACCGCACCTCTATTCCCCGAAACATGCGCGACCCAAGCCCGTATCGGGGAGGTTGGTCCGCCGGCTCCGGGGTACGCCCTATTGTTGTCTGAGTCGGGAATTGCCCAGCCTTCAGGCCGGAATCGACGAAACCAACGGGTGTCGAGACGAGAGTCGATTTACAGCGGTCGCGGCGGTTGATCGCCGTCGCCACCCGCGATCACAGCCGTTTCCCGATCACGGTGAGAAATCCGCTCATCGTTTGAAGGAAGACTCAAGTCGAGCGCGGCTCACCTTGGTATTCGGCTCTATGCTCCGCCTCGAGATGGGACCGCAACGTTGAGCCTTCGGCACCGAGGATTGTGATCTCAGTCGCACCGGCCGCTTCGAGGTTCTCTGTTTCCTTCGCCGCCCGATCGCTACCCGCTTCGACGGTGATCACGAATCCATCGGTCTCAGTGACGTCGTGGTATTCGGTTTCGGTAGTGGTCCGCTTGGTCGCCCCGTGGTCGGTCGCGCCGAGAAGCGCGCCGATGGCCGTGCCAGCAAGTCCACCACCGGCTGCTCCGGCGGCTACGGCTGCGGCGGCGGCAGCCGCGGTGCCTCCTCCGAGGAAAATGGCGATGTTCGGTCCGAGGATGATTCCCGCTCCGGCGAGCAGTGCACTCGCGACTCCAAACGCCGCCCCACCGAGGACTCCTCCCCAAGCGCCCTTCTTCGCTTCAATGGCTGGTCCTTCGAAGTGGTCGACATATGTCACCACTTCAATCTCTTCAGCCTTGCGAACGATCTTTTCACGCCAGACCAAACCGATGTGCTCTCGGTCGGTCCCGCTGCTCACGAGCTGTTCGATCACTGAGTCGGGATCGTTATGGTCCCTGAACACACCCAAGATTGTTGGCATTTGCCCCTCTAGCTCTATACCCGACAATCTACCCGCCGTCGCCTGTTAGGAAACGCATTATTTGGCCGCTAACTGGAAAGTATGGCCGGGTTGGATACGCCGGAAAGCAAGATCGTATTCCCATCAGGATCGTCTAGAAATGCGAAGCACATGTCGAACGGCGTGCGGTAAGGGTCCCGGACACCCCGGTAGCCGTGGACAACCATTTCGTCGAACTTCTGCTTCACATTGGCCTCTGAGTCGAGATAGAACTCCAGGAGGCTCCTGTAGGTCCCGGATTCCTGCAAAGGAGGGGCCGCGAACCCGGGATCCCAGCGCTGTGGTCGGGAGTCGAGGAACAGCATCATGCCGCCTGCCATCTCGATTTCGACGTGTGTCGAGTCAGTCGCTGACGGCACGTCGAGTCCGAGTCGCCTGTAGAAGGCGAGTGAGGCGCCCATATCTTCGACGATGAGCCCGATCATGTAGATCTGAAGTCCGGCCATATCGGATACTGCCATGAACCGTCGGTCCCTGTCGAGAAATCCCGCCTGCTCCCACCGTTCTCGTCGGTGTCGCGTTCAACGTCAGAGTTCGGACACTGGTGGCACGCCTCTGAGACTGCCGAGATGACCTTGGTGAGGCCCCTCATGCGAACCGTCGGCCCGCTGTGGCATGCGGTTACAGGGTTGGCCGAAGGGTGGTGAAGCATTGAATGCGCTGCCCGACGACGACAAATCAAGGAGAAACCACATGAAGAGTGCCCTTTCGGCCAAACGAACGGCCCGATGGGTTTCGCTCCTCGCCGTGTTTGCTCTTGTCGCCGCTGGATGCGGCGACGCTGAGCCAACGGACACGACTGATGGAGGGGCGACGACCACAACCGAAGCGACGTCCACGACGCCGCCCACGACCGCGCCACCACCCGTAGCGGGTGACTGCCCGGATGCGTTCTGTGTGAAGTACAACATCCACCCGGATGCAACCTGGTCGGATGGGACCCCGGTGACGGCGGACGACTTCGCGTTCACCTACGAGACCATCATGAACGATCAGCTGGACATCACCACCCGTGAGGGATACAACAAGATGACCGGCTATGAGGTCGTCGACGACAAGACGTTCCTCGCAATCTTCGGTGAGTTGTACGCCCCCTGGCAGACACTGTTCGCACCGATCATTCCCCAGCAC
>JBBDMR010000172.1:0-9142 GCA_040878225.1 Acidimicrobiia bacterium | reverse complement strand
GGTCAATCCTGGTCTTCCTCGATGTACCACTCGGTGAAATCGGTGCACCTGTTGTCCTCGTCGAATCTGATCACGAAGAGGTTGCGATAGGTCATCGGCGGGGTGTGGTACACCGTGCTTCCGACGACCACAGCCAGATCCCCGGCTTCGACGACCGGGATCCATTGGAAGTCCCAATTCTCGGGATCGTCGTCGATCTCCAGCCAGTGTTCGATGATCTCCTCGATTCCATCCCACTCCCCTCCTGCGGTCTGCGGGTCGTACACCGCATCGGGGGTGAACAGGGCGGCTATCGCTTCGGGGGAGTTGGTCGACCAGGCATGGACATAGCCGTCCATCCAGGCGTTGAGGCGTTCACTGGGCTCGATCATCGGACCGAGGACGAGGGGAAGAATGCTGTCACGTGGAAGAAGATAACTGATCAACGCTCTGGCGGGGTCGAGTCCCAGATCGCCGCTGCACCCGGGCCGAGGAACGTCAGGTCACCGTGGGGCTCAAAACCTCCATCTGTCAGGAGTGGATCGCCTGGGCTGCTCATCTGCACGGCGTCGCTTCCGAAGTTCACCGCTACCGTCGTCGATTCCGTTTCAGTCGAACGCACTAACAACAGAACATCCTCGCTAGGGGATTCCAGGCTCCTGAAGTCGCCAGTGCGAAGCGATAGCCGCTGCCCCCGGATTGCCAGCAGATTGCGGTAGAGGTGAAGCAAAGACTCCGGATCCGACCGTTGGGCCTGCACATTCCTTCGCTCCGGGTCCGGACCGACGGGTATCCACGGGCTATCTGCCTCGCTGAACCCCACCATCGGCGATGGATCCCATTGCATCGGCGTCCGGCACCCGTCACGGCTCAGGAACGAGACGTTGTCTCCCCAGGGGTCACGGCCCTGATTCGACCCGTTGAGCATTCCGACTTCGTCGCCGTAGTAAAGGAAAGGCGTGCCCCGCAGCGTGGTGAGCAGCACGGCCGCCTGGCGGGCGGAAACGTCACCGAGTCTGCTTGCGATCCGCACCTCGTCGTGATTGCCCATGGTCCAGTTGGTCCACGCCCACTCGGGGAGCACAGACTCCACCTTCTCCACAGCCTTCCTCACCGCCGGCGCAGTCCATTCCGCGACCATCAGGTTGTAGTTGAAGGGCATCGTCAGCTCGTCGTCCGAACCGAAGTAGTTGAGCCAACGGCTCGGTTCGAACTCGTGTACCTCACCCACCGTGACGATCCCCCGCTCGTATTCGTCGGTGAGTTTGCGGATCTGGCGGTGGATCTCATGGACGTCTTCGTGGCCGAGGTCCCAGAGATGGATCCACCTCCCGTACTCCCCCATCTCCTTGTAGGGGTCGACATAGCCGGGCGGTGTGGGCGGGTTGTCGCGATTCTCCGGGTCCTTCATTATCTGATGGGCGGCATCGACCCTGAACCCGTCCACCCCGCGATCGAGCCAGAAGCGGATCACACGCATCATCGCCTCGACGACGTCGGGGTTGCGCCAGTTCAGGTCGGGCTGGGTCGGGAGGTAGGTGTGGCGGTACCACTCCCCTGTCGCTTCATCCCATGACCAGGCTGGACCGCTGAACACACTGACCCAGTTGTTCGGCGGATGGTCCTCCGTTCCGGGCTCCCACACGTACCAATCTCGCTTCGGGTTGTCTGATGACGACTTCGAATCGACGAACCACGGGTGCTGGTCGGATGTGTGGTTCAGGATGAGGTCCATCACCAGTCTCATCCCGCGGTTATGGACAGATCGCAGCACGCTGTCGAAGGCCTTCATGTCACCGAAGAGCGGGTCGATAGCGGTGTGATCGGTGACGTCGTAGCCCCAATCGGCCATCGGTGACTCATAGACGGGAGAGAGCCAGATCGCATCCACACCCAGCCACTCGAGATGGTCGAGTTTCGACTCGATCCCCTCGAGGTCCCCGTATCCATCTCCGTTGCTGTCCTTGAAGCTGAGCGGGTAGATCTGATAGAACACGGCCTCACGCCACCAGCGCTGATTCATCCAAAGATTCCTGAAGAGCCGGTCATGTCTTATAGATCGTCAGCACTTCAGGAAAACGTTAGACCGGCAACCGCGAATCCACCGGATAATCCCCTGCGACCTCGTTGATCACCTCACCTGTCCAGATCACCCGCCGGCTGTAAAACGTGACCCGGACTCGCTGATCTGGCAGGATCGTCAGGTGCCCAATCCATATTTTGTAGCCCTCGAGTGTGGGCACTGCGCCACCTCCCACAGCCACCGCGAGCCACAGACACTCTGCCGTGAGTGTGGCGGGCCTCTCCTCGCCCGGTACGACCTGGAACATCCAGGCCTTCCCTCTCGCGACGATCTGAAGCGCCGTCCCCCCGGGCAGTTCCGCTTCCACGAGGTGCTCCCCACCGACAGCGGGGCTGACACCCCGACCCTCGGCGAAGGGGCAACTCCCCTGCTCCGTGCACCCGGGCTCGGACCGGACATCTTGATCAAAGACGAAGCGCAGAACCCGACCGGGTCGTTCAAGGCACGCGGCATGGCGGTTGCCCTGGCCCGAGCCGTCGACCTCGGCCTGAGGCACTTCGCCCTCCCCTCCAATGGCAACGCCGGTGGCGCTGCCGCGGCCTACGGGGCGCTGCACGGGGTCGATGTTCACGTCGTCGTCCCCCTGGCCACACCACAGACTCTCATCGACGAGCCCCGTGCGCTTGGCGCCAGGGTGGAGACAGTGGATGGGACCATCGCCGATGCCGGAAAGATCGTTGCATCATTGTGCGAATCAGGTGAGGTCTTCAACCTGGCCACCCTCCGGGAACCGTTCCGGATCGAGGGCAAGAAGATGATGGGCTATGAGCTGTTCTGGGATCTCGGCCGACTCCCCGATGTGGTCGTTTATCCGACCGGCGGCGGAACCGGCCTGATCGGGATGGTCAAAGCCTTCGACGAGATGGAACAACTCGGTTGGATCGGAGCTGAACGTCCCCGGATGGTCGCCGTACAGGTCGACTCGTGTGCCCCGATCGTCAGGGCGTTCCACGACGGCTCAGAGCATGCCAGCCCCTGGGTTGACGCCGGCGAAACCGCCGCCTTCGGCCTACGGGTGCCATCTGCGGTCGGCGACCGGCTCATGCTCGAGGGTTTACGCCGCACCCGCGGCACCGCCGTAGCGGTCAGCGAAGAAGAGATGCTCGAAGCCACCGACCGCCTCGCCCGCCGGGCCGGCGTCTGGGGCTCACCCGAAGGCGGAGCCTGTCTGGCCGCGGTAGACCGGCTGAAGTCCGAAGGCTGGCTCGGAGCGGGAGAGACAACCGTCATTTTCAACACCGCAACCGCCACCAAGTACCGATGAAGTCGCCCCTCACCCTCGCCACCGGCATCTTACTGATCCTGGGCGGCGCCGTCTGGGTTCTTCAAGGCTTGAACGTCGCTTTCGCTGCGGAGAGCTTCATGACAGACAACCGCTGGTGGGTCGTATGGGGCACTTTGGCCATTGTCCTCGGGATTGCGCTGCTATTTCGCTCCCGGGCGAACGGCGGTAATGACTAGTCAGATTGTGGAGATGCGTTATGGCCACCAACCTTTTTGGAGGTTTTGCCGATAACCCGCTCAATGACCCAGACAAAACAAGCCCCCCCGGCTGGAAACGTCACCAAAGAATCGACGAAGAAGCATTGTGCTTGGTGTGAGAAGCCTGCCGGTTTCATCACCCCACTCGGACTGCTCTGCGCCGATCATGCAATGGCCGCCACCCTCCGCCAGGAGAAGGGCGACGACCGCTGGATGCCGGTGCCGACCATCAAGACCACACGCAAGTCCTGACAGGGTTCAGGTGTTCTGACCAATCCGGATCAAGTTGCCGGCAGGGTCGGTAAAACACGTCGATCGATCAACCACTCGCTGGGATCACCCCTAGCTAGATTGACATCTCAGTGAGCACAGCGCCTGCGCCACCGAGGGAATCCCTGGATCCGGACAGCTACCAGCGCTTCATGTATGCCTGCGCCCATGAGCGCCGCTCCCCCTCCACCCAACGCCTGATCGACGCCGCTTCATACGGTTGGGTTTACCGATTCATCCAGGAGAACGGCGTCGAATCCGAGGCGCCACCGGAGGGCGACTGGTTGGAGCCCCACGATGCCACTCCGCGCAAGCTCGCCGAGTACTTCAAACGCGTCGGACTGCGTCTCCGCCACACCGAGGCCTTCGACTACGCCGCATCGCTCGAGAAGCACTTCGCCGAAATCGCCGACGCCAAGGAATACCGCGGCCCTGCCTAGGTCGTAGCGCTCGCTGAGACGGCATCGCTACCATGAGATTGCCATACTGCTCAGCCCCAGACAGAAAGAGTCAGCTCATGGGTTCACTGTTGGTTCACATCACGCATGGTCCCGAGGCGCCGACGAGGGCTGCCCTCGGGTTTTTGGTGGCGAAGACGGCCGCCGAGGAAGGTCACGATGTCAAGGTGTTCCTCGCCGGCGATGCAGCCTATCTAGCCAAAGATGCGGTGATCGAGCACTTGAAGGGAATCGGCACGGGTGCGATGAGCGACACCTTCCCCGCTGTCGTCAGCGCCGGTGTCCCGATATTCATCTCAGGCGGCTCGTCGAAGACCCGCGGCGTGACCGAGGCAGATCTCGAAGGCAAGGGAGCCACATTTGCCCCACCGTCGAAACTCGTAGAACTCACCTTCGAAGCCGACCGGGTGCTGTGCTACTGAGCTAGAGCTCCTCAATTGGTGCGGATCAGCGATCCAGCATGCGGGAACCTGGCCGCCCCTTCCGCCATCCCTGGTACCGGAGCCAGTCCGGCCATTGAGGCGCCCGACTACTGGGATCAACCCGCAGTGAGGACGAAGTGCGAGTCGGGGATGAGGTCCCCAAGGGGTACTACGGATCCGTCTTCGCGGGACACAAGTGTCACTGATGAGCCTTCGACAACGACCACCCACCGACCGTCGCGCGACCACGACGCCAGAGGCGCTCCAGAGACCTCATCGATGATCGTGGCGACACCCAAAGCGTCGATGACAACGAGACTCCCTGCGCTCCCATCAGCCAGCATCACCAGATATCGATCTCCTCCGGTCCTGATCGGAGGTGAAGTAGCTGGCACCACCGGCCCACCAACCGAAGCCCAGATCCCCTCCCCCGGCTTTTCGACCGGCCGTGGATCCTCGAGTCGAGCGTCAGTGAGGATGAGCGAGCCGTCGGGTCGGAGGATCACGACCCCGTGCCAACTTACTGACAGAGCAGTGCCCTCGACTTCGGCCCCGACGCTTCCGTCGAGCCTGACCAGCCTGGTGAGCTGGCCCGAGTCGTCGCTGCTGAGAATCAGCCCGTCCATGGTGGCTCCCATCGGGTGCCACACGCCGCCGATCTCGGTCGACATCTGCCGGTCGAGTTCAAAGCCGACCACGTTGACCAGCTCGACCAGGGTCGGCTCGGAGTCGAATCCCGGCTGCACCAGCCAGGTGTGGTCCCCATCGGGTGCCGGCAAGACCTCCAGCGTTGGTGCGATCCCTGAGACTTCCCGCAACGGTTCTGGTTGGTACACGAGAGGATCTCCATCGATTGGCCAGTAGGTCGAGACGGTCCCATTCGCCCAGAGGTGGGTGAAGCCGCCGCCGCCGCTGGCTCCGTCGATGGCGTCTGCCGGCGCTTCATATTGGTCCGGCCCGTACTGGTGCACGGTACCGGTCACGAAATCGACAACAGCGACAGAGCGCTGGTTGGCATTGACGGCGATGAGCTCGAGCCCGATCGACTCGGGCGACGAGAACCGTGCGACCAGGGTCTCTTCGACGTCCAGACCCTCTCCGGGGAAGACGGTTATTGCCGAACTCGCGTTGAAGGTCGCGGCCTCCCCCACCTGGACACACTGGGATGGAAACGGGTCTAAGAGCAGGCCGCTGGTTGCCATATCAGCGTTGACATATCCCCCACCGCCCTCGATCCGGTCACCGGACTGCACCAGTTGCCCGTCGGGAAGTCGGATCGCTGGCGGCTCCGCCTGCGCCACCGTTCCGGCCGGCCACAGCACCGGATACCGGGCTCCATCCGGATCGGACAGCCACACACATCCTGCGTCCATATCGATCTCGACGACTCCACTGACGATCGCGTCCATACCCCCTGCCGAGCCGGAGGGATGGGCGCGGAAACCCTCCAATTGATCGGATTGAGCTGGTGGGGAGTTGTCGCCGAAAAGGGCGGTGCCGGCCAGAACCAGGACCACCGCGACGACCCCTAACGCGACCGCCCACCGGTACCGTCTGTCACTGGCTTGCTGGGTGGCTCGATACATAGGCACCTGGTCTGAAGGTAACTCGGTCGCATCGACCACGACTTGATAGGCACGCCGGAAGGCTGCCGCTACATCGTCACTCGGCATCGAGGTGTTCACGAAGGACTCCTTTCAACTTGCCCCGGGCGAGGTGCAGATACCGCTTCACGGTTCCGGGGCGAACTCCCATCAACTCCGCCGCTTCGGCCACAGACATGTCTGCCCAGAAGACAAAAAAGGTGGCAGCGCGCTGGCCCAGCGGAAGGGTCAAGACGGCTTGGAGGATCTCCGGCTGCGGGTCGGCGGGTGGGAGGACTTCCGGGTCCACCAGACCCGGAGTGGTCCGATTTCTGGCGCGTCTCGTCTTGCATTCGTTCAGGACTGCCCGAAACAGGTAGCGGCGGGCGTCCTCCAGGTCCCCCAGCCTCCTCCGGTCGATAACGCGGACGAACACTGTCGACACGACATCCTCGGCGTCGCTCGGCCCGATGAGCACAGCCGCATAGCGGGTGAGGTCGTCCTTGCACTTCAGCCAGATATCGGCGTCATCCACATCCATACCACTCAGCAGACACCCAAACGGTTGCACGGCGGCAACAAAATTCTCGCGTGTATTGGCAGACTCCAAGAACACTAGAGACCAGGGTCTTCGGCGACGGGGAGGGAGGACACGGACATCTTCAGTCCGCATATCGATCTACGCTGCCACCATGACTGACTACTCGGTCAAACCACTCGGAACCGACACCTTCGACGCCTTTGCCCGACTGGTCGAGAAACACAATGGCGTCTGGGGTGGCTGCTGGTGCCTTGAATTCCATCCGAGGTCTCCCGAGCGGGGGAAGAGCCTCGAAGGCAACCGCGCCCTCAAACAGCGGCTGGTCAGCGAAGGCCAGGCGCATGCCGCACTGGTCTTCGACGGCGATGATGCAGTTGGTTGGTGCCAGTACGGCAGCCCGGAGGAGTTGCCGGGCATCACCCACCGCAAGGAATGGGAGGCGAACGTTGTCGTCCATCCCGACTACCGACTCACCTGTTTCTTCGTGGACCGGGACTACCGGCGGAGCGGTGTGGCAGAGGCTGCCTTGCACGGAGTGTTGGACCTCATCGCAAAGGCCGGTGGTGGCCTTGTCGAGGCATACCCGTACGACACCGGGGGCAAGAAGGTCAACGGGTCGTTCCTCTACAACGGCACCCGAATCCTCTTCGAACGGGCCGGCTTCCAATACGAGCGGCACAAAGGCAAGAACCACTGCGTGATGAGCATCACCGTCCCACCAAGCTGAACCCAGCCAGGGCAGTGCGTTACGTCAGACTCAGAGACATCGGGATATGTCCATCTTCGGCAGCGCCGCTGACAAAACCCTTCCGCTCATAGAGCCTTTTGGCGTCGGGGTTGAACTCGAACACATTGAGAGTGAGCGAAACCGACCCGCTCCTCTTCGCCTCCTCGACTATCAGGTCGATTGCGCTTCCTCCGTAGCCATGCCCCTGGTGTTCGGGATGTCCCAGATGTGAGTTACCGGCTCCCGATCACCTCTCGGCCCAAACCAGACCTTCCCGACCCGGTCGGAACCGCTCACGATCCACCGGAATGAATGCCCCGGGGTGTCGCCACCATCGGGAACTGTCTCCAGGAGTATCGATTCCGCTTTCCGCAGTGCCAGATCCGGTTCCAACCCCGAAGCCTGGCTGAGCTGTGAGGCGAAGTCATTGACCGACTCATCCAACCAACGCTGAACGTCTTCAGCGGACATCGGGACCAGGGAAACCACGCCAAAACTGTATCAGCGAGCCATCTCGTCTTGATCACAGCGGAATCCCCAAGCGGACACATCCCGTCCGCAGTCGCTTCGAGAATTCTCCGATTGGTGAATATGAGAGGACAATGAGCTGATGGAAATCATGGAATGGCTGTTGGACTCCGACCCGGCGATTCGCTGGCAGGCGATGCGCGACCTTGGCGGAGCGCAGCCGGATATCGTCCTCGCGGAACGCGCTCGCGTCGCCAACGAAGGCTGGGGCGCGGAGTTGCTCGCCTTGCAGGGCACCGACGGACGTTGGGACGGTGGGACCTATCGACCGGGATGGGTCGATGGGTCCAAGCCATTCTTCGATGCGTGGACCGCCACGCACTTCTTGCTTCAACTCCTGCGCGAGTTCGGTTTGGACGCGGAGAGCCCGGAGGCCCGCCATGCGCTAGCTCTAGTCCGCGATAACGTCCGCTGGGACGCAAACGGCGCCCTCTACTTCGATGGCGAGGTCGAGCCGTGTGTCAACGGCGTTGCGCTGGCGAACGGTGCGTACTTCGAACAAGCCGTCGATGGGATCGTCCACATCCTCCTGAGCGGCCAACTCGAAGACGGGGGTTGGAACTGCTGGGCGGAGTACGGAGCGACGGTGTCGTCGTTCCACACGACGATTTGTGTGCTCGAAGGGCTGCTGGCATGGGAACACGCCGGGGGCTCCTCGGACGAGGTGCTCGCCGCTCGCTCGCGAGGCGAAGAGTATCTCGTCGAGCGCGGCCTGATACGAACCCGCTCGACCGGGCAAATCATCGACACTCGTTTCACGATGTTCTCGTTCCCGGCCTACTGGTATTACGACGTGCTCCGCGGTCTCGACTACCTCCGGTCGACCGGCGCCAAATTCGACGACCGGTGCACCGAGGCGATCGATCTGGTGACTTCCAAGCGCTGGGCCGACGGTCGATGGGCTCTAGAGAACACTCATCAGGGCCCGACCCATCTGGAGATGGAAGGAGCCGACAACGACCCCAGCCGCTGGAACACCCTTCGAGCGATGCGGGTGTTGAACTGGGCCGGCACCAGCTGAGATCGGATCGGCTGGCCGGAGCCAGGGTCATCTACAACATCCAGCTGC
>JBBDMR010000171.1:0-9348 GCA_040878225.1 Acidimicrobiia bacterium | reverse complement strand
GACCTCGATCAGGGCGTCCATGTCGAAACCAACTTCTCGACCCACCGAGCCTCGGAACCTCTCCCGTTCGCTCGATGCGCCGCCGGTGGCGACGACGGTTGCGTCGGGGTAGCGGGCGGCCTGCGCGGCCAGAGCTTCGCCCGGTGTCCGGGCTGCAATTGCCCTCACCTCGAAGCCGAGGTGGTCTGCCACCTCTAGCGCCTGTTTCC
The DNA here is from genome assembly GCA_040878225.1 of Acidimicrobiia bacterium. Classification (GTDB taxonomy): domain Bacteria; phylum Actinomycetota; class Acidimicrobiia; order Spongiisociales; family ZC4RG35; genus MA-ANB-1. The sequence continues at coordinate 9,139 of JBBDMR010000171.1, read as the reverse complement.
CGATTGATCCGGTGGAGCCGAGGACGACTACCGGACGGGTCACAGAAGCCCGAACCCCCGGAACACGACGTAGACGGCGGGGACGGCGATCAGGAAACTGTCGATGCGATCGAGCATCCCGCCATGGCCGGGGAGTACCGATCCCATGTCTTTGACTCCAATCGAGCGTTTTATCGAAGACTCGATCAGATCACCGATCGGAGCAAACAGGCCAACCACGGCGGCAATCACAAGACCGCGGGCAATGCCTATGGTCTCCCACGCCGGGAATGTGGTGAGGATCGATGCGACCACCAGAGAAGCGATCAAGCCCCCGAAGAAGCCCTCCAGAGTCTTGTTCGGCGAGACATATGCGGCCAGCTTGCGACGGCCGAAGGAGCGGCCCACGAAATACGCACCCATGTCGTTGAATGCAATCAGAAGCACGACGAAGAGTATGTACGCAACCGGCTGTGGGCCCTGGGCGATCAGGATCGCAAATGAGAGCAGTCCGACCCAGGTCATGCCGAGCACCGTCACCGAAGTGTTCTCCAATGCATCACGGCGCGGGGCAAGAGAGAAGAAGAGGACGGTCATGACTATCGCCAGAGCCGCCCATCCCCCAATCGCCAACGCGCCGGAGCGGGCGGCACCGACACCCATCAGGATCACGCCGACCAGCCCGAAAAGGGCTACAGGTCTGTATTCGACGGTGCGCAGCGTCGCGTAGAACTCTCCGAGTGAGACGACCATCACCAGGATCACGAAAGAGGCGAACCACCATCCGCCCAGGACGAGGCTGCCCATGAAGAGGCCGAAGACGACAAGTGCCGAAGCCACCCGCAGCGTGAAATCGGATGCGGCCGCCTGTGAGGTGACCTCATGGTCTTCCATCGTGACCCGGGCAGTCGTGCCGGCAACGTCGTCGAAACCGACCATTCCCGAATCGACACCTGCGACCGAAGCAGAGACTGCCTGTTGTTCCCACTCTTCGGAGGCTGCCCGGGCTACATCTTCGGCGAGGCCTTCGTACTCATGGGTCGAATGGGCGACGTAGCCGAACTCTTCGGAGTCGTCCTCTTTGGAAAAGAACGAATCGCCGTCTTCTCCGTCGTCGACCACGATCCCCGGTAGCTGAACCACGGTGGCCTCCCGCTCCGGAGGCGCACCGGGCTCGTCGGGTTCGTCGTCGTGCGCCTCGTCGGGCTCGGACGAGGCGTCGTCGGGCTCGGACGACGCCTCCCACGGGCGTCCGAAACGCTTCTCGTCACCTTCGTTTGGGCCGTTTTCGTCCAAGACTTAAACCTCGATCAGCTCTTCTTCTTTGTTCGCGACCAGCTTGTCGATGCGATCGATATACCTGTCGGTCAACTTCTGCAACTCATCTTCGCCTCTTCGGATGTCGTCATCGGATATTTCGCCATGGAGATTTTCCATCTCGCTCTTGGCATGGCGTCGAACGTTGCGCACCGCGACCCGGCCTTCCTCAGCCATATGCTTCACGACGCGGATCAATTCCTTGCGCCGCTCCTCGGTGAGAGGAGGAAAAGCAATCCTCACCACCGAGCCGTCATTGGTCGGGTTGAGCCCGAGGTCGGCCTGTTGAATGGCGCGTTCGATCTCTCCGATGGAACTCTGATCGAATGGGTTCACCACCAGGAGCCTGGGCTCGGGTACGCCGATTGAAGCGAGCTGCTGGAGGGGGGTTGCGGTGCCGTAGTACTGGACCTGGATGCGTTGCAGGAGTTGGGGATTGGCCCGACCGGTGCGCACGGTGGAGAACTCGGCTGCGACATGCTCGATCGCGCCTTCCATCTTCAGCTCGGCCTCTGTCAGCAAGTCGTCAATCATGGCCTCTCCTAGTCAGTGGACAATCGTGCCGATTTCGTCCCCGCGAACCGCCCGAAGGATATTGCCTGGTTTCGTCATGTCGAAGACGATGATCGGAACGCCGTGCTCTTTGCACATGGTAACTGCCGTGGTGTCCATCACCTTGAGCTCCCGGGAGATGAAATCCATGTAAGAGAGATCGTTGATCCGTTCCGCATTGGGATTCGTCGCCGGGTCGGAGTCGTATATCCCGTCCACCTTGCTCGCTTTGAGCAAGCTGTCGGCGTCCATCTCGATGGCGCGTAGGGCCGCAGTGGTGTCGGTGGTGAAGAATGGATTCCCGGTGCCGGCGGCGAAGATGACGACCCTCCCCTTCTCCAGGTGTCGCATCGCCCGCAGCCTTATATAGGGCTCGGCGAGTTCTTGCATCGTGATCGCACTCTGGACACGCGTATCAACGCCCTGCTTTTCGAGTGCGTCGCGCAATGCAAGTGCGTTGATGACAGTCGCCAGCATCCCCATGTAGTCGGCTGAAGCCGGATCCATCCCCTTCGCCGCAGAGGAGACACCACGGAAGATATTGCCCCCTCCAACCACAATCGCGGTCTCGGTGCCGTCGGCAACGCCACTTGCGATCTCCTCGGCAACCCTGATGACTGTGAGCGGATCGATCCCGTAGCCCACAGTCGGGTCGGCGAATGCCTCCCCGGAAAGCTTGAGGAGAACTCTGCGTCGTGGACCTTTGGACAAAATTCCTCTATTCACCGACCGCTATGCGTGACATCCGGCGGATGGATATGTTCTCACCCATCCTCGTTGCGAGCTGCGAGATCATCTCGCCTACCGACCCGTCGAACTTATCACTGTTGACGAACTTCTGGTCGTAGAGAACGTTGTCGGCGTACCACGACTCGATCTTCCCTCCGACGATCTTTTCGATCACCTGTTCCGGCTTGCCCTCCGCGGCAGCCTGGCGGGCAATCAGATCACGCTCTTTTTCGAGGGTGTTCGGATCGACATCCTCGCGTCGCAACCACCCCGGCGCTCCCCAGCTGATGTGCATCGCCACGTCGTCGGCCACCTGGCGGAACTCCTCGCTCTTGGCGACAAAGTCGGTCTCACAGGCGAGCTCGATCATCACCCCGAGTACGGGGCGGCCATTCTGCTCGTGCAGGTATGCGCCGATCGTCCCCTCGTTTGCCTCCCGATCGGCCCGCTTCGCCATCTGGGCCTGGCCACGTTCCCGGAGCAGCTCGAAGGCTTTATCAAAATCCCCTGCGGCGTCGGTGAGTGCCTTCTTGGCATCCATCATCCCCACCCCGGCGGTCTGCCGCAGCTTCTGGATGTCTTTAGCTGTTACTTCGGACATGTCTCTTCTCCTACGACGCTTCCGGCTCGGCGGCCGCCTTCTTGCCCTTGGTGAAGGCTTCGCGTCCTTCGATGATTGCGTCGGCGACGGCACCCGCGATCAAGTCGGAGGCACGAATTGCATCGTCGTTGCCTGCGATCACGTACTCGATGTTGTCGGGGTCGCAGTTGCTGTCGACGAGGGCAATCACCGGCAGTCCGAGTCGGGAAGCTTCCTTGACCGCGGTCGCTTCGACGTTGACATCGACGATGAAGACCGCCTCGGGCAGCCTCTCCATCGACGCAACACCACCGAGGTTTGCCTCGAGCTTGGCCAGTTCGCGACTGAGCTTCAGCCGCTCTTTCTTGGTGAGCTCGGAGTTCTCATGGGTGGCCTCCATCTGACGGAGCTCGCGCATGTAGAAGATCCGCTTTTGGATCGTCTGGAAGTTGGTGAGCATCCCACCGAGCCATCGGTAGTTGACATAGGGGCTTCCGGACCGCTCGGCGTGTTCGGCGACAGATGACTGGGCCTGCTTCTTCGTCCCGACAAAGAGGACGCTCCCGCCGCGAGCTGCGATCTCATTGACGAACTTGGTGGCTACGGCCACCTGATCCACGGTCTGACGCAGGTCGATGATGTGGATGCCATTGCGCTCTCCGTAGATGTACGGGCGCATTTTCGGGTTCCAGCGCCGGGTCTGATGTCCGAAGTGGACGCCAGCCTCCAGCAGCTGTTTCATTGTCACCGTGGGCACGGTTGATTTCCTTTCTGGTTTAACTTCCGTCTGCCGGTGTTCCCACTCCGTTTCCGGGTGATCCTCTTTCGGCCATCGCTTGCGCATGGGCCGACCAGGGAGGATGGACAGACGTGCTTAGTACGGGGAATTGTAGGGCCGGGAGCACCCGTTGGGTAATCCGGCAATCAGCCGATCGCGAGCTCTCCGAGACGGTTGCGCAGCGACATCATCGTCTTTGCATGAATCTGGCACACCCGCGACTCGGTGACACCGAGCACTTCGCCGATCTCGGACAACGTCATGCTCTCGTAGTAGTAGAGGGTTATCACCAGTCGATCGCGCTCGGGAAGTTTGTTGATCGCCTCGACGAGGCCTTCCCGGGTCTCCTCGGTCTGGACTGCAGCTTCGGGTGATATCCCGCGGGGGTCGGCCAGCATGTCGCCCATGGTCGTCGATGACTCCGAGCCCACCATCTCATCGAGCGCAGCGATCCCGGTCCTACCAATCTCGGCAAGCGCGGACTGCAAGTCGTCAACCGTCATCTCCAGGTGCTTGGCCAGTTCCTCCTCGGTGGGAGCCCGCTGCAGGCGATGCTCCAACTCGGCGACGGCGGTCTCGATGAGCCTGCTCCTGGATCTGACGGAGCGGGGCACCCAGTCGAGGGCCCGCAGCTCGTCGAGAATGGCTCCTTTGATCCGATTGATCGCGTAGGTCTCGAACTTGAACCCGCGTTCGGGCTCGAACTTGTCGATTGCATCGATGAGACCGAAGAGCCCGTATGAGGCGAGGTCGTTCTGGTCGACCGAACGGGGCAACCCGGCGCCGACACGACCGGCGACGTATTTGACCAGCGGGGAGTAGTGGAGGATCAATCTTTCCCGAACCGAGGTGCTTCCGTCAGCCTTGAAAGAAGCCCAGAGTTCGTCGATGACGCTCTGGTCAGGCTCTCGGGTGGCTTCGGTCATAGGTCCCTCTGAGGTGTTCGCGGGTTACTGCAGTGTATATCTGCGTCGTCGCCAGGTCAGTATGACCCAACAAATCTTGGACGACGCGTAAATCCGCGCCTCCTTCGAGTAGATGAGTTGCGAAGCTGTGGCGCAACGCGTGGGGGAAAGTGGCAACGCGCTGGCTGACCACCCGTCGCAGTCCCCTGGAGCCGAGGGCGCCGCCCCTGGTCCCCACCCACAGATGGTTTCCGGCGATTCCCTGGACAAGCGAAGGACGTCCATTGTGGAGATAGTTCTCCAGGGCGGCCTGAGCAGGCCGGCCGACCGGCACCTGGCGACCCTTCCCGCCCTTGCCGACGACAGAGATGATGTCTCCTCCGACGTCATCGACCGTCAGCGACGCCAGCTCGGAGACCCGGAGCCCGGTCGCGTAGAGGAGCTCGATGATTGCGGCATCCCTCGCTCCAACCGGTTCGGAAGCGTCGATTCCCTCGATCGCCGCCACGAGGTGCCTGGAGGGGATCGCATGGGGCAGCGGCCGGTCCAACTTGGGGCGGGACACGGTTTCGAATGGGTTGACGCTCAGCTCGCCACGACGGCCGGCATCGACGTAGAAGCTCGATACCGAAGAGGCCTTGCGCGAGATCGAGCGCCGCGAATACTTGCGGGTGTCGAGAAACGCCAGGTAGCGCCGGGCGTCTTTACGCCCGACATCGGCAACCGAACTCAGGCCGGACCGGTCGCAGAAGTCGAAGAACTGGGCGAGATCGCGGCGGTACGCGTCAATTGTGTGTGAGGAGAGGCCGCGTTGGTCCCGCAGGCGGGACAGGTATCTGTCGACCGGGCTTGCCGCCCAATCCGGGACCTGGGGAAGGTTCACATGTCCATGGTATTGCGAATCAGGCGCTGTAACGGGTCACCGGGCGAACGAGGTTGCCGGAGCGCACCACTTTGCCGGCTATTTCGAGACGGCCCAGCCGGGCCAGGGCTTCCTTTATCGAGCAGTCCCATAGCGCCGGGAGGTCCTCGATATCGACCCCTGATTCGGGAAGCCCACCATCTGATGACGCCAGTGAGCCCGCGGCCACGGTGCCGGTGAGGAGGGAGAGTTCGGCGATCAGGTCTTCAGCGCCGAAGATCGGGATCGCCCCATCCCGGATCAGCTGGTTTGTGCCCTCCGAGGCTTCCCGCCCGATGTCTCCCGGCACTGCGAACACCGGTCTGCCCATTTCAGCGGCGAGCACGGCGGTTATCTGCGCCCCGCCGGCGAGCTTCGACTCGACAACGACCACGGCGAGCGACATCGCCGCAATCAACCGGTTCCGCGCCGGGAACCGCCAGCGGTCCGGTGGCGTTGCGCCGGGATATTCCGACACAAGTGATCCGCCCAGTTCGACCAGCTGGCCGGCAAGGTGTGTGTTCTCCGACGGGTAGATGTGATCGAGTCCGGAGCCGAGGACTGCCACCCCACGTCCTCCCGCCTCGACTGTCCCCCGGTGCGCTGCCGCATCGATGCCGCGGGCCAGCCCGCTCACGGTCACCCAGCCTGCCGTGGCGATCCGTCGCCCGATCGAACCAGCGATCTCGAGGCCGTACCGGGTGCATCTCCTGGTGCCGACCACGGCGACACAAACCCCGGACGGGACTGACCCCCTCAGGTAGACCGGAGGCGGCTTCTCCAGGTCCATCAATCCCGGCGGATATCCTTCACCACCGGGCGACAGCAGGGTCGCCTCGGTGCTCACCAGCTGCCCCGGAGCGACAGGGCCTCAGCCACGTGGTCGTCATCAACCGACGAATCCTCGAAGTCGGCGAGCGTCTGGGCAACCCTCCGGACCCGGACCGCCCCCCTCGCCGTGATCGCCCCCGACTCCAGCGAGCGCACTAGAAGAGCACTTGCCGTCTTGGACGTCGGGAGAGCGGTCAGGTCGCGGTCGGAGAGATCACGGTTGAGAGCGCCCCTTGCCATCTGTGCTACCCGCGCTGCGACCACTCTTTGCAGGATCGCTCCCGTGGCTTCACCACCAACCGACCGGTACTCATCCCCATCCACCCGCTTGACGTGGACCGCCAGGTCGAAACGATCCATCATCGGCCCAGAGATGCGTTGGCGGTAGCGCTGCCGCGACGACTCCGGACACCGACACGGTTGCCGGGGGTCCCCCCAGTATCCGCAGGGACAGGGATTGGTGGCGCCGATCAGCTGGAACCGGGCCGGAAACTCCAGGGATGCCCCCTGTCGGGAGATCAAGACCCGACCCTCCTCCAGAGGCTGTCGCAACGCGTCGAGGTGTGACCTGGGAAATTCCGCGAGCTCATCGAGGAAGAGCACTCCGCTATGAGCGAGTGACTCCCAATGTTCCTAGAGAGATGGAGCGCCCGGACTGGGCGGGAAGGTGCGACCCAACCCAAGGAGAGAACCAATGGGCACACATGCCGACATCCCCGCTGATATCGCGCGCAGGATCGTCCGGAAACACCGGATCAAGGACCGTCTTTGACACGTACCGGATCAGTCAGCTCAACCAGTCCGAAGTGCTGAGAGAGGCACGCCGTCCGAAGAAAGGACGCGGGCGCATATGAGACATTCATCGTTGCATCGAGGGGATTACAAACGAGTCCGGGCCTCAATCAACATCGCGCTCATCGAACTCGAATCGCTCGAACCAAGGCTGCAACTCGCCTACAAGTTAGGGGAGTTTCCAGCTCAGGCGGTCGCTGACCTCAGCCTTGCAAGGTCGATGATCACGGAGGTCGACGACCTTCTGCGCGGGGCCCTTGACAGGACCATCGGCGGCAACGGATCGCACGTCGATGTCTACAGCGATGCCGAATACGACCGGCGCAAACTGGTCGGGAAGGGGAACGAAATGAGGGACCACGATCACGCTCCGGCCGAGCGGTTCGTCGCTGCGCTGCGAGCCCTAGGTGGCTGCCGAAGAAGTGGTCTTCGGCGAGGGGTCGGCGAGGTTGGTTTGAGTGTCGGTGGTCGAGGGGCGCGCTGGCGCGTCGGGGTGGTCAAGCATGGTGTAGTCCTGTTGGTTCGTCGAGCAGGGCGAAGAGCCGTTTCATGTTCAACAAGCCGGCGGTGACGCGCTCTTGGAGGAGCACTTTGCGTTCTCCGCGGTAGCGAGCCTTGCCCATCCCATGGCGTTTGCCCTCAGCGAGTTTGCGTTCCACGAGTGCTCGTCGTCGGAGCTTGTTGCGTGTCGACGGTCGGGCCTGTTCGACACGGGCGGCCTGGAGGCGCGCCTCGTGGAAGTTCAGGGTGATGCTACGGCCGTTGGGGTTGGTGGTGCATCGCTCGGACCATCTTTGAGTTTTCGCATCCCTGTCATCTCAGTGTCAACAACCCTGTCAGCCTGATGCCAAACACCTTGTCATCGTCGACTGATGTGTAACCGGCCCGTACACCAACCACCGATGCGGGGAACCGTGGACGTGAGTTGTCGGCTCACACCATGCCACCGACGCGTCACCGTCGGGTTATGAGCCCGATTGTGGGGGTGTCGCTGACCGGCGGAAACCCGCGAATCGCCTGTCCTGACTGGCTTTTCGCCTCTCAACGTTTCGCGTTGTTTCCCCTTCCGTCCCACCCTAGCGCGGTATGGACGTGGTATAGAGCCGTTGGCGAACGTCGCACCGCCGGGTGCGGCGGCTCTCTTACTGCCCACGCCCGGCATCGATGCCCGCGACGAGTGGTGCGTCGCTCAATTGATGACCTCGGCTCCGGGCCGGGGACTGTCCGATGCCAGGCCATCAGACTCCTGGGGAGCTTGTCAGTCAACACTCCGACTGAGCTCGACATCTATCGCAAGCACTACTGCCTCACTGAGTTGCGCCAGAGCGTGGTCCTCCGCCACCGCGCCGGATTCCAACAGTTCAGTACCTTCCAGCTCGGCAGAGACTGGCCTCCTTGAGTCACCGTCGAGCTCCAATTCTACGCGAGAGGCGAGCTCGTTCAAGGGCGCCAACATCTCCTGATCCCCAGATCTCGCAGCATCAAGCAGGCGTCGCGCAGCAGCTAAGTGTCCGTGCGGATCGCCATCAGGCAAGGGCCAGTCGGTTGGTCTCAGCCTTGCCCGGGCGTTCTGCCAGGATGCCAGAACAAATTCTTGGGTAACGGCACCGATGAGCTCCAATGCCGACCCCGCGACTGTCGACTTCCCTAGTGCGGCTGCAAAGAACTCGACGGCCTCGGGTGCGAGCGGAAGCAGACCAGTCGGCAACATCGTGGAAAGTCGAACCGCTATCGGCACCAAGGTGCCGTCGACTTCGCATACGACTGATACTGGA
>JBBDMR010000170.1:0-1737 GCA_040878225.1 Acidimicrobiia bacterium | reverse complement strand
GAAGGGAGGACCTGGCTCGAATTGGCCGGCCAGTCCATCGACGGTGGCCCGAGCAGATTCCCGGAGAGCATCCAGGTCGTAGCCGCCCTCGAGCACCGAGACGATGCGGGATGCGGGGAACTCCCTGGCCAATTCGCCCGACATCCACCCATAGTCGTCGCCGACGAGGCGGAGACCGGCGAGAGGGTCGAGGTGATGAGCGTCGTAGCCGGCACTGATCAGCACCCAGTCGGGCTCGAAACGCGCCACCGCTGGCAGCACCAAGGTTCTCCAGGCCTCCCGATAGACGTCGCCGGCGGTGCCTGCGACCAGCGGAATGTTGAATATCGTCCCTAGAGCGGGATCGCGATCGAGGGCGGTCGGGTCTCCCTCAAACGGGTAGAACGGGCTCTGGTGGAGGCTGACATAGAGGACGTCGGAATCATGGCCGACCATGGCCTCCGTCCCATTGCCGTGGTGGACATCCCAGTCGAGGATCGCAACCCGCTGTCCCCTGCTGCGGAGCCAGCCGGTGGCGACGACGACATTGTTGAATATGCAAAAACCCATGGCCCGGTCGCGGAGGGCGTGATGGCCGGGGGGTCTTGCCACAACAAAGCCGGTTGCGTCGGTACTCCCCTCCACTTCCTCGACCGCAGCGATCACTCCCCCGGCCGACCGCAGGGCCGCCTCCCACGATTCGGCGGAGACGATGGTGTCCATGTCGAGAGCGCCCCCGCCCATCGAACAGAAGGCTTCGATCATCTCGATGTAGTCACTGTCGTGGACCCGCTGCAGATCCTTACAGGAGACTTTCGGTGACTCGATCGTGTGAACGGTCAGTGCTGAGTCCTCGAGACCGGCGATTACCGCCGGGACACGCTGAGGGGACTCAGGATGGTTACGACTTGTGTCATGGGCCAGCGACGCAGGATGGCTGGCAACTATCAGCTGCATCTTCATACTCTCCCACAAGTGCCACCAGCAATACAGACGGACGGTAGTTGGCCAGGTGAGGTCGTCCTCCGCCGGGGGTGGGCACGCGGGACCGCAAGACAATGGAATCCCCTGATGAATGCTGGTTCACTCCGCCTCCTCCGCGGCAACTCTGGTTTCCTCGCCGAAGCGACCGAATGGGTGGCCAGAGCGGCCGGTGGGCCGGTTCTCTCGCCTGCGCTCTACCCGTCAGCCGTTCGGATCTGGGAGCGATCGGGATATCGGGAGCTGCTCCGGCTCAACGTGATGGAAAAGGCGGTCCGCCCGATGCCGGACGGCCCGAGTTGGATCACGACAACAGCCGAACCCGACTTTGCTGCGCTCGAGGGCGTAGACCGCGCGGCCTTCGACCGGTTCTGGCACATGGGCGCCGGAGGACTGGTCGAGGCCTTCCGGGCAACTCCCCGATCGGTCGTCGTCGAGGCGCGACAGGATGGCACCCTTCTCGGATATGCGATGATCGGCGTTCAGGCAGGATCGTGCTTCGTGCAAAGGGTCGCGGTAGATCCGACGAGTCGGGGCCAGGGCCTGGGTTCTGCAATGATGAACAAATCTGAGGCCTGGGCCCGGCAGGTGGGTGCGGTGACGATGATCCTCAACGTCCGTCCCGACAACGAACAGGCGCGGAGTCTCTACAACCGCCACGGGTTCAGTGACACGGTGACCACGTTGCACGTGCTCAGCTTCCCCTCCGATAGCCTTCACTGATGCCTGCAGCCATCCCCGACCGCTATCACCTCGACCTCCGTCTCGGACGCGATG
>JBBDMR010000169.1:0-46669 GCA_040878225.1 Acidimicrobiia bacterium | reverse complement strand
CACCGGCGAGGTCGAGGGGGCCGTCTATGAGGAGATCTGGTACGAAGGGTACGGCCCGGGGGGAGTGGCGCTCTACGTCCAGATCCTCACCGACAACCGCAACCGCGCCGCCTCCGACGTCCGCTCCACTTTCACAAGGAACAACGGCAACCTGGGCGAGCCCGGTTCGGTGGGCTACTTGTTCAGCCAGAAGGGCATGATCCTGGCGAGGGGCACCGAGGACGACGTCATGCTCGCCGCCCTCGACGCAGGTGCGGAGGACATCCGCGACGGCGGAGACGGCCTGGTCGAAGTCGTCACCGAACCAGCCGAAATGGCCGCGGTCCGCAAAGCAGTCGAGGAGTCCGGTGTTTCCGTAGAGTCGGCAGAAGTCACCCGAATTCCGGCCACAACCGTCCCGGTCGAGGAAGCAGACGCCCGCAAGATCCTGAGGCTGATCGACGCCCTCGACGACCTCGACGATGTCCAGGCCGTGTTCTCCAACTACGACATCGACGATGCCGTCATGGAAAAAGTCCTCTCGGACGTCTGATGGTCGAGAAGATACTGATCTCGTCCGGGTCACCGTTTGAACAATCGGTCGGCTTCAGCCGGGCCGTCCGCGTCGACGACAGGATCCTCGTCGCCGGCACCGCCCCGATCTGGTCCGACGGCGGAGTCGATCCGGATCCCGGCGTCCAGGCTGCCCGCTGTCTCGAGATCATCGGCGAGGCCTTAGAGGACGCCGGTGCCTCGTTCGACGACGTGGTCCGCACCCGCACCTATCTCACCAACGCCGCCGACTGGGAGGCGGTCGCCGCCGAACACGGCAAAGTCTTCTCCGAGATCCGCCCCGCATCGACGATGGTCGTGGTGGTAGGAATGCTCGACCCCCGCTGGAAGGTAGAAATGGAAGCCGAAGCGGTAATCGGCTGAAGGCCGACCGCAACACGCAACTCTCCCTCCGCTGCAACTCTCCCTCCGCTGCAACTCTCCCTCCGCTTGCGGAGGGAGTACCTCCGACCGATAGGTCGGAGGGGAGGGTGGGGCGTTCCCACCAACGCTGCTCAAGCTCCCAGCCCGAGAGAACCTCTCCCTCCTACCTCCCGGCCCTCCGGGCCGGCAGGGACCTTCCTCCCGCAAGCGGGAGGACAGTTCGAACCGCGGGAGTGTCTCTCCCTCCGCCGGGGAGGGTGGGGCGTTCCCACCAACGGAGCTTGATCTCCGAGGACAGCTTGGCGTCAGCGGGCCTCGAGCATCGCGTTGATTTTCTCGACCGTGTTCCAGTTGCGTGATGTGGTGGGTGTGGCCAGGTGTTTCTCGATCACAGAGTTGGTCAGCTTGGAACCCCCCGACCCGTCCGGGTAGTACACAAATAGCTCCCGCCCGACCAGCCTCATCTCCTCCGGACCTTCGTGGGCTTCGTGCAGGGATTCGAAGCCGTCCCGGTCAGGGTTATCCCTGCAGAAACCGACATGGGCAAACCGTCCGTCTTCGATTTGTTCAGCAGTAAACGGGTGGTTGGCGAGTAATTCCCGGATTTCGTCGGCGGTCCTGACGATCACCGAGCTGTGGAACCCGAACGTCGACTGGATGGTGGTCTCGACGATATCGACCAAGGCCGCCGTGTCTGCGTTGGACTCGACGACGACGTTCCCACTCTGCAGGAGGGTCCGGGGATCCTCGATGCCGACAGCCGTAAGGGCCTCCCTCAAGTCGCTCATCTTGATCCGCTTGTTCCCCCCGACGTTTATTCCCCGGAGAAGGACGACATAGGTAGCCATGCGGTTCGAAGGTAGTCGCGCCCAATGACAGAGAGTTGTTGGACCGCACCAACTGCCTCTATCGCAACCAGGGGCCCGGCTGTACTGTCTGACCTATGACCATTGGTTCTCTCGTCGAGCGAGAGGAGCAGCTCGAGGCGCTCCAGTCGGTGATCGCCGGGTCGGACGACGCGGGCAAAGTGGTGCTTCTCTCCGGAGAGGCCGGCTTCGGCAAGACCTCGATCCTCAAGGTGGCGTTGGATGCCCTGGACCATCGCCACACCGTCCTTTTCTCGGCCTGCGAGCCTGTTGGGATACCGGTCGCCTTTGCGCCACTGTTTGATTTGCTCGACGCCTTTCCGGCCGATCTTCGTCAAGACCTTCGCAACGGATCTTCACGGTCCGTAGTGCATGCCGGGATGCTGGATCTGCTCAAGAACGACCATGTCGTGCTGGTAATCGACGACTTGCATTGGGGCGACGAGGCGACAATGGGTCTCATTCGGTACCTCGGTAGGAGGATCAGCGCCACCAACAGCACCCTCATCGCCACATACAGATCGGAAGAGGTCGATCTCGCCCATCCTTTCCGGATGGTCGTCGCTGACCTAGGAAGGGATGCGGCAAGGATCGAGCTTCCCCCGCTGAGCGTATCCGGTGTAGCTCAACTGAGCCTCGGCATCGATGTCGACCCAGAGGAACTACATGCCGCCACGTTGGGAAACCCCTTCTTTGTCGAGGAGGTGCTGCGAAACCGCGGAACCGACCTCCCCCCGACTGTGCAGAACGCCGTCCTCTCCAGCGCCGCCCAGCTCCCCGAACCGGGCTTGGAGATTTTGCACCTGGCGGCGTTGGGCACCGACGGAGTCGATCTCGCACTCCTCTTGGCCGAGTATCCCGGGGCGGGGGCTTGTCTCGACCAGGCAGTCCAAAGGAGGATTCTCGTCGTCGAGAGAGGAAGAGCACGCTGCCGGCACGACCTGATACGGGAGAGTCTCAACCACGCCATACCCCCAGTCATGAAGCAACATCTACACCAACGACTTCTGGATTTTCTGGAGAACGGATCAACAGACTCGCCTGATATGGCCAAGCTTGCCTACCACAGCCTGGGGGCGGGTGACGTAGACAAGGGATTCGAATATTCCGTGCAAGCCGCCCGGGCGGCGGGGAAGGTTGGAGCCCATCGTCAGGCAGCATTTCACTATTCGAACGCTGTCGAGTCTGGTGCGTCGGTGCCTGATGAGGAATTGACCGACGTTCTTCTCGAAGCTGCCCAGGAACACTGCCTGATTAACGCGTTTGATACTGCGGTTGAGCTCAGCGCCAGGCGCGTCGGTCGAAGGACCTCAGAGTTCGAGCAGGCGAAGGCTAGAGCGTGGAAGGCCTACTTCCACTCGCGCCAGAACGATCTCAGTGCGGTCCGCCGGGAGGCGAACCCGGCTGTCGAGGTGCTGCGCTCCCAACCGTCTTCACTGGAGCTTGCATTGGCTCTGGCCGCGATCGCCTGGGTGGACCTGGTCGAGAGTAAGTGGGAGGAGGCCATTCGTCTCGGCGACGAAGCCGTGGCCATCGCAAGGGAGGCGGATGCCCCGAATGTGGAAGTCCATGCGGCGACAACGGCTGGGACCGCTCGAAGCTACCTTGGCGATCGGCGAGGTCTGGTAGAGGTCGCGGCGGCGGTCGATCTGGGGACTACCACAGAAGCCGAGGAGTTCACTTCGCGGGCGATGAACAATCTCGGTCTGATCAATTTGGAGGCCGGTTTCCTGAACGAAGCACGACTTCATTTCGACCGACTGATCGAATACACGACAGCGCATCAGCTCGACGCCTGGTATATCGCTGCCCTCGCCACCAGGGCCTGGATCAACGTAATGGCGGGCCGATGGTTCGAGGCCGATCTCGATCTGGAACGGGTTCTGGGACAGCGAACCTGCGTCCAAACGGAAGTCGAGGTACTTGTGACTGCGGCATCGCTCAGAGCGCGACGCGGCGACCCCGGGTCGACTGAGGCGATAGAAGCCGCCCTGGGACGAATCGAGGGCTCCACCGACATCGTGAATCTCGTGCTGGGATGTGCCCTCGCTCTTGAGGGCTCATGGATCGGAGTCATCCCGATGGACATAGCCAAAGAATGGTACGAGGGCGTGCGTACGACCCCCGCCCTGGCCGATTACGGGTCAGGTCGGAGCATTCTCGCCTTCTGGGCTCGACGTCTCGACCTCGAGCCACCCGCCGGAAGTATCTCCGGCCCTGCGGGGCGGGAATGGGCCGGAGCTGTCGATGAGGCCGCGGAGGCGTGGGAGCACAAGAGCTTCCCCGTGCACGCGGCTGTGACACGGGCAATGGTCCCGGGAGCCGACCTCAACGCAGTGTTCTCCGATTTGAGCTCACTAGGGGCTGAAGGCGTGCTCCGCGGATTGAGACGTGAGCTGCAACGACGAGGAGTCCGACCGATCCCGAGGGGTAGTCGACCGGCAACCCGGGTAAATCCAGCCGGGCTCACCGATCGACAACTCGAAGTCCTGGAATTGATGGCGTCCGGCTTTTCGAACTCTGCGATCTCGGAGGAGTTGTTCATCAGCGAGAAGACTGCCGGTCATCACGTTTCTGCGGTCCTTTCCAAGCTGAACGCATCCAGTCGCCTCCAGGCCGTAGCAACGGCTCATGCGAACGGGTGGACCGACACCGGATCTCGGGCTCCGATCTAGGCATTCCTCCCGATGTGTCGGGAACGGAACGTCGATACGTTGGCACCTTCCTACCGGAGAGCTGATGCCCCGTTACATGGTTGAACGAACCTTTCCTGAAGGGTTTGTGGTTCCGGCCGGGTCGGAAGGACGGAAGCTGCTGCAGTCGATCATCGCCTGCAACGCCGACCGCAGCGTCCTGTGGATCCACTCGTACGTCTCCGTCTCGCAGAGAAAGACCTTCTGTGTCTACGAGGCACCGAGCCCCGAGTCCATCCGTCTGACCGCTGCAAGCAATGGTCTTCCGGTCGACCGGATCTCTGAGGTTTCGTTGCTCGACCCCTTCGCCTATCACGTCAGCTGAGCACAGGCTCTACCACCTGAACACGGGGAGGTGGTCAACCAACCCCGCTTCTCGGAGGACTTGATCCACAGGGACACCTCTAACATCGAGGCCGTGAAGAAGATCGGATTCCTGTCCTTCGGCCACTGGTCGGACTCCCCGCACTCGATGGTCCGGACCGCGTCAGACGCCCTCCTGCAGTCGATTGAGCTGGCGGTCGCCGCCGAGGAACTCGGTGTCGACGGCGCCTATTACCGGGTCCACCACTTCGCCCAGCAGCTCGGCTCCCCATTCCCGCTTCTTGCCGCAGTCGGCGCACGGACCAGCCGCATCGAGATCGGTACCGCGGTGATCGACATGCGCTACGAGAACCCTCACTACATGGTCGAGGACTCCGGAGCCGCCGACATCATCGCCGGCGGTCGTCTCCAACTCGGGATCAGCCGCGGCTCACCGGAGCAGGTGATCGACGGGTTTCGCTACTTTGGATACGAACCCGAAGCAGGGGAGTCCGACGCCGACATGGCTCGACGTCACACCGAGGCATATCTCATGATGCTCGAAGGACGGGGGTTCGCCCGACCCAACCCTCGGCCGATGTTTCCCAACCCGCCGGGCCTGCTTCGCATCGAACCCCACTCGCCCGGCCTCAGGGAACGGATCTGGTGGGGCTCGGGCTCCGACGAGACTGCAGTGTGGGCTGCGGAGCTGGGGATGCACATGCAGACCTCGACACTCAAGTTCGACGAGAGCGGGGAGCCGCTCCACATCCAGCAGAAGCGACAGATCGACGTCTACCGCGAGGCCTGGGTTGCCGCCGGCCACGAGCGGGAGCCGAGAGTGTCGGTGAGCAGGAGCATTTTCGCCCTGGTCGACGACCGCGATCGTGCCTATTTCGGGGGCGGCGGTCGACAGGAGGGTGATCAGATCGGATACATCGACGAGAACACTCGGGCGATCTTCGGTCGCTCATACGCCGACGAGCCCGACGCCCTCGTCGAGCAACTCGCACAGGACGAGGCGATTGCCGCAGCAGACACGCTCCTCCTGACTGTTCCCAATCAACTCGGCGTCGACTACAACGCCCACGCCCTGGAGAGCATCCTCAAATACGTGGCCCCCGCCCTCGGCTGGCGATAGTTTTGGACCTCAAGTCCAGAGGTTGAGCACCTAGGTCGAGTGTCGAACTCCGGACCCCCGTCACCGTTGAGTGATCCAATGCAAAAGAAAATTCTCGATTTGGGGACGGGGGGATTGAATCTGTCCCAGGCGGTATGTACGATTCGAACATATGTTCGATCACGAGAAATCAGCGCACCAGACCACGGTTTTCCCGGTAGGGCTTCTCGATCGGGAGCCCGGGCCGGCTCTGGCCGCCTTCCTGTCGGTGGTCGATCCTGCCGAGTTGTCGGGCTACGACCAGGTGCTGGTGCTCCAGGCTCACCAGAAGATGGCGTCACATTATGCCGCCCGGACCTATCAGAACATCGCTGAACTCGCTGACCTCATGGTCGAGTTCGACGGCGAGTTGGAATTCGGACTCGACGCAGCCGCCATGGAACTTCGGGCTGCGCTGCGCCTGACACGGCGGATGGCCGAGGTCGAGATCGACTTTGCCCACGTCCTGAAACATCGACTCCCTGCGGTCGGCGAGGCCTTGTGGTCCGGCGAGATCGACGTCCGTCGCGCCCGTGTTCTCGTCAACGGCACCGAGCATCTCTCCGAAGGCCAGGCCCGCCAGGTCGTCGAAGAAGTGATCGGCCGAGCCCCTCAACTGACCACCGGCGAACTCCGCTCGAAGGTCCAGAAACTGTGCCTCGAGGTCGAGCCGGAAGCTGCCAAGAAGCGATATGAATCCGCCCTCGAAGACCGTCGCTTGGTCCGGGAACCCACTCTCGACGGCACCGCCAACGTCATCCTCAGTGATATCTCACCCGTCAAGGCTTCTGCTGCATTCGATCGCATCAACACCATCGCCGAATCGTTGCGAGTCCCGGGTGAGACCAGGACGATGGACCAACTTCGAGCCGATATCGCCCTCGATCTCCTCTGCGGAGACTCGGCTCACCAAACCAAGCGCAACGGCACCGTCAACATCCACGTCGATCTGGAGACGCTGGCGGGCCTGGCCGATCATCCCGGCGAGTTGGCCGGCTTCGGCCCGGTTATCGCAGACATCGCCCGTCAGGTCGCCGAAGAGCGAAAAGGCTCGAGCTGGCGGTTCCGTGTGACCGATCCCGACACCGGGATGGCGGTTCACATCGGGACCACGAAGCGCCGCCCCGACGCCCCCCAGGAGAGACACGTCGAATTGCGTGATTTGATCTGCGCCTTCCCCGGGTGCCGCATGCCTGCCACCGAATGTGACCTCGATCACATCAAACCCTGGGCCGAGACCGGAAAGACCAATGTCAAAGACCTGGCCCCTGGCTGCCGCCACGACCACGTCGGCCGGCACCGGTACGGCTGGACCTACGAGCCACTTCCCGGAGGCGACTACCTCTGGACCAGTCGGCTCGGACATCGCTACACCAAGAGCGGACGGCCACCGCCCAGGAAGTGTTGACTTCCCCACCTATAGCCCGGAAACACTTTCACTCCAGTCGTCTCCCGATCAACCATGCGATCCCTTCGCCTTCACCGTCCACAACGATCTCCAGGCTCGAGTAAGCCTCTCGTAGCTCACCGGGTTTGGCCCGGAACCGGCCCGGTTTGGCACCGACCTCGCTGAGGGCAGCAGTTGCCAGGATTCCCCCGGGTCTGATCCTCTCGACGATGGCTCTGTCAAGTGTTGGGTCACGGAACAGGTAGCAGAAGACGAGGTCGACCTGCGGGCCGTCGGGAAGGCCATTGTCGAGGTCGTGGACGTCGAAGCGGCAGCTTTCGGTGAGGCCGTGGTGGGCCACAAGCTTCCTGGCGAGGTCGATGGCGACAGGGGAGACGTCGACCCCCAGATAGTTGAGTCCGCGGCCGGCAAGCCACACCGCGCCACGCCCCCGTCCGCACGCCAGCTCGAGGGCGTCTCCGGTTGTGGGGAAGAGGTGCTTGTGATCGGCGAAGACGGGAGGAGGGCCGGACTCCTCCAACGGTGCCATCTCGCCCTCGACGTAACGCCGGTCCCAGTCGCGGCGGTCGGCTTCGCTCATCGTCGTCACGATACGTGAAGTCACACAAGCCACCGGCACCCTTACCATCCGACGATGCCCCTCCGTCAGCTCAGATTCACCGCCCCGGACGCTGTCGTCGAAGCAGGCCTGGAAGAGATCCGTGAGGAAAGGCAGATTCCCGAACGGTTCAGCCCCGAGGTCCTGGCCGAGGTCCAGGAATTCGAACCCTCGCTACCCGAACGCGACCTGAGCGACATCCCTTTCGTCACCATCGACCCCCCCGGGTCCCGCGATCTCGATCAGGCATTGCACCTCAGCCGCCGCCCCGGCGGCTACAGCGTTCGGTACGCCATCGCCGACGTCGGTGCCTTCGTGCTCTCGGGGAGTGCGATTGAGGCCGAGGCGTGGGAGCGGGGCCAGACCCTCTATGCCCCGGACGTCCGGACTCCGCTCTATCCCGAAGAGCTGTCCGAGGGCCGGGCCAGCCTGTTACCCGACCGAGACCGGCCGGCGATTCTCTGGGAGATCGACCTCGACGAACGCGGCGAGATTGAAGCTGGCCGGGTCGAGCGGGCCATGGTGCGGAACCGGATCCAGCTCACATATGAGGAGGTGCAGCGCCAGGTCGACTCCGGGGCAGCCTCCGGTTCGCTTCGGCTGTTGCCCGAGATCGGGCGACTGCGAAAGCTCCTGGAACGGGAGCGGGGTGCGGTCAGCCTCAATATCCCCGAACAGCTCGTGGTCAAGCGGGACGGAGGTTGGGGTCTCCTCTTCCGGGCGCCCCTACCGGTTGAGGCTTGGAACGCCCAGCTTTCCCTGCTCACCGGGATCTTCGCCGCCAGGATGATGGTCGACGCAGGCATCGGGATCCTGCGCACCCTTCCGGTTGCCGACCCCCGCCGGATGGAACGTTTGCGACGGATTGCACAAGGACTCGAGATTGCCTGGCCGGGGTCGGTGGGCTATCCCGAGTTGATCCGGAGTCTCGACCCCCGCATCCCTGCCCATGCAGCGTTTCAGGCCGAGGCGACCTCACTTTTCGCGGGAGCTGGATATCAGGCGATCTCCGGAACGGAGGACCCGCTGCCCCATGCGGCGCTCGCCACCGTCTACGCACATTCCACGGCACCGTTGCGCCGTCTTGTCGACCGCTACGCCGGTGAAGCATGTCTGGCCATCGCCGCCGGAGTTGAGGTTCCCGATTCGGTTGTCGAAGCGCTCCCGCTGCTTCCGGAGACCATGGCACGAAGCGCCACCAGGGCAGGCCAGTACGAAGCAGAATGCGTGAACCTGATAGAAGCCGCGTTGATGTCGACCCGTGTCGGGGAGGTCTTCCCCGGTGTTGTTGTGGAGACCGACGACAAGAGGAACCGCGGCGAAGTCCAACTCGGCGACCCAGCGATCCTCTCGATCGTCGAAGGCGAGGGCCTTGATCTCGGTGATCTGGTTCTGGTGCGGGTAGACGAGGCATCCGTGGCCGGTCGCCAGGTTCGCTTCCAGCTCGTGTGAGATCTGCAGGTCTTCAAGCTCCCACGGCGGAGCGATAGGTTGGCGACATGCCGCGTGAAGTCACCCGACACCCTGTATCGTCGTAGAACACATGTTCGTTTTAGGTATTGACCCTGGTCTCTCCACTCTCGGGTACGGAGTGGTCGAAGACACCTTCCCGCCCACAGCCAAACGCGCCGGTGTCATCCGCACCGACCGGGAGGCAACGACCGAAGTGAGGCTCAACGAGCTCTACGAAGGCCTGGTCGGTCTGATCGCCGATGCCAAACCCGATGCCGTCGCTATCGAGTCGGTGTTCACCAACCAAAACCTGCAGACCGCAATTTCGGTGGGCCGCGCCTCGGGAGTTGTGATGCTCGCTGCCGCCCGGCACGGCTTGGCCGTCCACGAATACGTGCCGACAGCGGTAAAGCGCGGGGTGACCGGCAGCGGTACCGCCAACAAGAAACAGGTACAGCAGATGGTCACCCGATTGCTCAATCTGGCTGAGGTGCCGAAACCCCCCGATGTCGCAGATGCACTCGCCATCGCCCTGTGCCACCTTCGTGCTGCGCCACTCCTGGAGGCACGGCGATGATCGGCCGGCTGCGGGGGATCCTCGTCTCCACGTTCGAAGGCGGGGTCTGCATCGAGGTTGGCGGGGTTGGCTACGAGGTCAACATGACCCCGCGCGGCCTGGTCTCGCTACCCGGTATCGGAGAAGAAGTAGTGGTCCACACCCACACCCACGTCCGGGAAGAGGAGATCAGTCTCTTCGGTTTCGACAACGAGCACGAGCGCGACCTGTACCGGGTCCTCCTCGGTGCTTCCGGCGTCGGCACCAAGGTGGCGATGGCGATGCTGGGCACGATGTCGCCCCAGGACATCATCCGCTCGATCGCAGCCGAAGACTCCGATGCCCTCACGGTGGTGCCGGGCATCGGCAAACGTGGCGCGCAGCGGATCGTCCTCGAGCTCGCACCCAAACTGGCCGGCAAAGACGCTGACGTGTTGCAAGCGTCCGGCTCCGCTTCGGTGCGGGCGGCCCTGGAGACGCTCGGGTACTCGACCGAAGAGATCAATTCGGTAATCGGGAAGATCGACCCGACCGAATCGGTGGAAACCCAGGTGCGCGAGGCGCTCCGCACTCTTGGGGGGCGATAGCAGTGAACGAGGAGAGTCTGCTCAACCCGGCAGTCGCCACCGAGGAGGAGATCAGTCTCCGCCCCCGCCGGCTGGATGAGTTCGTTGGCCAGGAAAGCATCAAGGAGCGGCTCCGGATCTCAATCGAAGCCGCCAGCGAAGAGGAGCGGGCGCTCGACCATGTCATGTTCTCCGGCCCGCCAGGGCTGGGAAAGACGACTCTGGCCGGGGTCATCGCCGCCGAACTGGGCGTTGCGTTCCGGATCACCTCCGGCGCGGCATTGGAACGGCCCGGCGATCTGGCTGCGATCCTGAGCAACCTCCAACCGGGAGACGTTTTCTTCATCGACGAGATCCACAGGCTTCCCCGCGCTGTCGAGGAAGTGCTCTACCCGGCAATGGAAGACTTCCAGCTCGACATCGTCCTCGGGAAAGGGCCTACGGCGCAATCGATCCGGATCGACCTTCCCCGCTTCACTCTGGTTGGAGCGACCACTCGCAAAGGAAAGGTGACCGCCCCGCTGCGCGACAGGTTCGGCATCGAGGAGAAGCTCGACTATTACACCGACGAAGAACTGGCTTCCATCATCACCCGATCCGCTTCGATCATCGGGTTTGACATCGGGCCCGACGCCGCCGCTGTGATCTCGAGGCGGAGCCGGTCGACGCCACGTATCGCCAACAGACTGCTGGCCCGGGTTCGCGACTACGCGGTCGCCCGCGCCGATGGGACCATCGACGCAGACGTCGCCGAGCAGGCCCTGCGCGTGTTCGAGGTCGACGAGCTTGGCCTCGACAAGGTGGACAGATCGATCCTCGACGCGGTCGTGCACAAGTTCGGGGGCGGCCCGGTGGGCCTCTCCACGCTCGCCGTTGCCGTGGGCGAGGAGCCGGAGACGGTTGAAGACGCCTACGAGCCGTTCCTCCTCCAGATCGGGATGCTGAACCGCACCCCGAGGGGACGAGTGGCCACGGCAAACGCATACGCCCACCTCGGTGTCGACGTGCCGGCGAATATCCAGGGTTCGCTGCTCGACTGAGTAGCGACCAGACTCCTCATCGACGATGACCGCAATCACCTGGAAGCAGACTTCGACTGACGGCGCGGCCAGGCGCGGATGGCTCAAGACCCCACACGGTCGGGTCGAAACACCGGTATTCATGCCCGTGGGCACCCGCGCTGCCGTCAAGGCGGTCGACTCCTACGACCTCAAGGGGATCGACGCCGGGATCGTCCTCGCCAACACCTACCACCTGATGCTCCGCCCCGGTTCCGGCGTAATCGAGCAGCTTGGCGGTCTGCACAAATTCATGAACTGGGACCGCCCGATCCTCACCGACTCGGGGGGATTCCAGGTCTTCTCGCTCGACCCCCTGATCGAGGAGGAGGGTGTCTCGTTCCAGTCGAGGGTCGATGGCAACCCGGTCCACCTGACCCCGGAGTCGGCGGTGAGGATCCAGGAGGACCTCGGTGCCGACATCATCATGGTGCTCGACGTCTGTGTCGGGCTGCCGGCGCCAGCGGAAGTGGTGAAAGCGGAGATGGAGCGGACCCTCCGCTGGGCGGAGAGGTGCCTCACGGCTCACCAGCGCCCCGATCAGGGACTGTTCGGGATCATCCAGGGCGGAGTCGACCCCGACCTGCGGGTTCTCAGCGCACGGGAAACCGCGCAGATGGACTTCCCCGGTTTCGGCATCGGCGGCCTTTCGGTGGGAGAGAGCAGCTCTGAAAGGAACCTTGCGGTCGAGGCGGCGACCTCCGAGCTTCCGTCAGATCGCCCCCGCTACGTAATGGGTCTTGGCGATCCTGAAGGACTCCTCGACGCCGTTGCCCGGGGTGTGGACATGTTCGACTGTGTCCTCCCCACGCGCCACGCCCGGCACGGCAAGGTGATGACGGCGTCGGGCGATCTCAACATCCGGAATCAGGAGTTTGAGCTGGACACCGCGCCCCTGGACACCTCGTGTAGCTGTCTCACCTGCACCAGCTACAGCAGGGCCTATCTTCGCCACCTGTTCCGGATGAAAGAGATCTCAGCAATGCGCCTGCTCAGTATCCACAACCTGAGCTTTCTCACCAATCTGATGAGCGACGCCCGGGAGGCGATCAGCGACGGGCGGTTCGCTGCATTTCACGACACCTTCGACGAGACCCGCCAGCCGGGTTCGGCTTAGAGGCATCTCGTTGCCTAATCTTCCTTGTCGATCCCTATTTCCGGAGGCTTCGTGACCAATTTCGTACTTGCCCAAGAGGAGGCTACAGGCGGGGGAATGACCACGCTCATCTTCCTCGGCCTGATGATTGCCGTCTTCTATTTCTTCATAATCCGCCCCCAGCGGCAGCGTCAGAAAGCACAACAGGATTTGTCTGCGTCGCTCGAGATCGGTGACGACGTGAGAACCATCGGCGGTATCCATGGCCGCATCCTGACCATCGACGAAGAGTCGGTGCTGCTCGAAGTCGAGCAGGGACAGATCAGAGTTGCCCGCCGTGCCGTGGGCGCCAAGGCCGGCGACAACGAAGCCGTCTGAATCGCCTGGGGCGTCGGGCCGGCCCGGCGTCAGTCGAAGATGCGCTTCGGGGCGGTCTTCTTCTGCTTGGAGAGAGGGTGCTCCGGCTTCTGAGGTTCGGGCTCCGGTGCCGGGTAACGCTCTTCGAGGAAGATCGCGATCGGTGTCGCGGTGAATACCGAGGAATAGGTCCCGATGACCAACCCGATGAGCAGGGCCAGGGCAAAGTCTGCCAGGGTGTCGCCGCCAAGAACGTATAGCGCAACGAGGATCATCATCGCTCCCAGTCCGGTATTTATGGTCCTGGGAACCGTGTGAAGACAGGCATCGTTGGCGATGACGGCGTAAGGATCTCCGGGTCGCTCCTTGACCTCCTCCCGAATCCTGTCGAAGATGACCACCGAGTCGTTGATCGAATAGCCGATCACGGTGAGGATCGCGGCCAGGAAAACCCCGTCCAGGGTCCGGCCAAGCCAGGCAAACACGCCGATCACGATCGCGACGTCGTGGAACATCGACAGCATCGCTGACACTCCGACTGTCCAACGGAAACGGATGCCCAGGTAGACCATCTGGAGGAGGAGGGCGAGGCCCAGAGCAATCAGAGCCCGGTTCCGGATCTCCTCGCCGAGTGTCGGACCGACGAACTGATCCCGGACAAGCAGCACGTCTCCGCCCTGAATTGCGACGGTAGCTTCGACAGTCTGTCGGCCGTCAGCGTCGAGTTCTTCGGTCCGGACCATGACATTTCCTTCGCCGGATTCCTGAACCAGCGCTCCGGAGAGCCCTTCATCGGCGAGATCGGACCGCAGCTGTTCGAGATCGACTGACTCGGTAACCGAGAATTCCAGCAAGCTGCCACCGAGGAACTCCAGGCCGAAGTTGATCCCTTGAACGATGGGACCGGCGATTGCGAATAGAACAGCCAGCGCCGAAATCAGCAACCAACGGCGCGGTTTGGCGAACAGGTTGATGCCTGAAGTCCAGAGCCAGTTGTGGAGTCGCTCGCCGGTGCTCATACCCATCAACGCCGGGCGGTTCTGAAGGGCCGGGATACTCGCTAGTACCTCGAGAATCACCCTGGTCACGACGAGGGCGGAGAACATCGAGACCACAACACCAATCATGACGGTGACGCCGAACCCCTTCACCGCACCTGCGGCGAAGAAGAAGAGGAGCATCGCCGCCAACAATGTGGTCACGTTGGCGTCTGCGATCGCAGACCAGGCGCGCTGGAATCCCGCAACGATCGAGCCACCCAAATCAGGTTCGGATCTGTACTCCTCTTTGGCGCGTTCATAGACGAGCACATTTGCATCGACCGCCATCCCGATTGCGAGGACAAAACCGGCGATTCCCGGGAGTGTCAGGGTTGCCCCGATCGCGATCAGGGCGGCGTAGGAGATCAGCCCGTAAGTGAGAAGGGAGATCGCCGCCGCGAGCCCCATCATCCGGTAATAGACCAACATGTAGAGGATGGTGAGACTGGCTCCGATCAGGGCCGCCTGCATGCTGGCGTCGATGGCTGCCTGTCCGAGGGACGGGCCGATCGTGCCCCGCTCGATCACTTCCACCGGGACGGGGAGGGCGCCGGCCCTGATCAGCAAGGCGAGCTCGGTCGCCTCCTCCTCGTCGAAGTTTCCGGTCACCTGGGTGGCTCCGCCGGTGATTCCGATGTCACAGGGGACCGATGTGGAGACTCCGGGGCTGGAGAGCACCTGGGAGTCGAGCACGATTGCAATGCGGCGCCTCGGATCGCCTGGATCAAAACAAGCCGACTCAGCGGTCAGTGCCGCCCACGCCTGGTTCCCTTCGGCGTGGAATTGGATCGACACGACCCATTCAGCGCTTCCCTGACTATCGAAGATGGCAGATGCGACCTCAACCTGATCACCTATGACCGCCGCAGGCCCGAGAACCAGGTCCTCGCCGGGGTCGCCGGGCAGCACTGTCGCCCCTTCCGGAAGGTCGTCGGGTGGAGTCTGGCCGGACGTAATTGCGTCGAGCACCGGGTGGAAGGTCAGCTGTGCTGTGCGGCCGATCGTCTCCAACGCCTCGTCCGGGTCATCCACGCCGGGAAGCTCGATGATGATGCGACGGTCCCCGGCGATCTGGAGGGTCGGCTCGGCAACGCCGAACTCATCGACGCGTCGTCGTAAGACCTCGAGGGTGCGATTGGTGACATCTTCGTCGACGGTCACCTCCGGCGTGTCCTGGGCCTCCAGGAGAATCTGCGTGCCACCCCTCAGATCGAGGCCGAGCTTGATCGGCATGGTCGAGACGACATAGATCGCGGCACCAATGGAAAGCACGGTCCAGAAGAGGCGCCAGCGGGACACTTTGAGCATTTGGCTCCCTTCAGAGCTCCCGTGGGGACCGCACCATACTATCGGCATCGTCCGGTGACGCCACTTCGCTCGCCCGGTATGCGATTGACCGGTTGACAACGCCTCGCACGGCCCCTGAGCAGCTTTAGACTGTGTGCGTGGAAAGATTCAGTTCCCTCATTCGTGACATCCCCGATTTCCCCGAGAAAGGTGTGGTCTTCAAAGACATCACACCCGTTCTCGCCGATGGGGACGCCTTCAGCGAGCTGATCACCGCCCTGGCCGACCCGTTTCAGGGAATGGGCATCACCAAGGTGGCGGGAATCGAGGCCCGTGGCTTCACTCTGGCGACACCCGTCGCGGAGAGGCTGGGAGCAGGGTTTATCCCCATCCGCAAGCCCGGAAAACTCCCGTACGAGACGGTCCGCGAGGACTACGAGCTCGAATACGGGATCGATGCCCTCGAGATCCACACCGATGCTGCGGTAGAGGGCGAGAAGGTTCTCGTGGTCGACGACGTGATCGCCACCGGTGGCACCGCGGCCGCCGCAGTGAGGCTACTCCGCCGGCTCGGGGCCCACGTTGTTGGCATTTCGGTCTTCATCGAGCTCACCTTTCTGAACGGCTCCGAGCAACTAGACGGTGTCCCCATACATGCACTCATACGCTACGACTGAAGACGAGACTGCAGTCCAGCTCGTCGATGTTCTCGATGCGTTCCGTCTCCACCACCCCGACGGAGACATCGAGCTGCTGCGGCGGGCCTATGACCTGGCCGAAGAGGCACACCAGGGGCAGGTGCGCAAGACCGGGGCCCCCTACATAACCCACCCGCTTGCGGTGGCGAAGATGCTCGCCGAGACGGGCCTGGACGCCCCGACCCTGGCAGCCGCTCTCCTCCACGACACTGTTGAGGACACCCATGTAACCCTGGAGATGATCAGGGAAGAGTTCGGTGCGGAAATCGCGTCACTGATCGACGGTGTCACCAAGCTCGACCGGGTTCGCTACACCAACCGGGAACAGGCCCAGGCGGCGACGATCCGGAAGATGGTCGTGGCGATGGCCCAGGACGTCAGGGTGCTGATCATCAAGCTTTTCGACCGCCTTCACAACATCCGGACTGTTCACGCCCTGCGCGAGGAGAAACAGATCAGGGTCGCCAGAGAAACCCTCGACGTGTACGCCCCGTTGGCCCATCGCCTCGGCGTCCAGGAGATCAAGCACGAACTGGAAGATAGATGCTTCTCCATTCTCTATCCGGGCCCTCAGGCTGAGATCGAAGCCAAGCTTGCCCTCCTCGCCCCGGAGCGGGAGGCATTCATCGAGAAGATGGTCACCGAGATCTCGGGGCTTCTGGCTGACTCCAATATCGACTCGTCGGTCACCGGCAGGCCCAAGCACCACTATTCGATCTACCGGAAGATGAAGGAGCAAAACCGCCCGTTCGAGGATATTCACGATCTGATCGGGATCAGGATCGTCGTCGAATCGACACGCGACTGCTACGCCGCCCTTGGCCTCGTCCACAGCCACTGGGTGCCGGTGGCCGGCCGTTTCAAGGACTACATCGCGATGCCCAAGATCAACCTCTACCAGTCTCTCCACACGACTGTGATCGGTCCCGACGGCAAACCGCTGGAGATTCAGATCCGCACCGAGGAGATGCACTGGCGGGCCGAGGCAGGAATTGCCGCGCACTGGCGCTACAAGGAGGGCGAACACGCTCCGATGCTGAGCTTCGATGTCGACTCACTCATGGCTGAGGAGGATCCCGAGGAGTTCCTCGCCAACCTGAAGCTCGATCTCCACCACGACGAAGTCTTTGTCCTCACCCCAGGCGGTGATGTCAAGTCTCTGCCGGAAGGTGCTACCCCTGTCGACTTCGCCTACACAGTGCACACCGAGGTCGGTCATCACTGTGTCGGGGCCAGGGTCAATGGGAGACTGGTGCCCCTGTCCACGAGACTCCAGTCTGGCGACATCGTCGAGGTGCTCACCTCGAAATCCAAGGACGCCGGCCCGAGCCGCGATTGGCTCAAGTTCGCCAGGACCGGCCGGGCCAAGTCGAAGATCAAGCACTGGTTCCAGAGGGAGCGGCGCGACCAGGCGGCCATTGAGGGCCGGGATCTGATCAACGCCCTGTTTGCCCGGGAGGCCCCCGAGCTGACCGTGGTCGAACGCGAGAAGACCCTGACCGCTATCGGCAAAGAGTTGGGCCAGCAGGACTCTGAGTCCCTGGTGGTGGCACTCGGTGAGGGCAACGTTTCAATCGACTCGATCCAGACGAGGCTGCTCCGGATCCTGAAGCCGGAACCCGATGTGTCCGACGCGCTCTTTGCCCCGCGCAAACGGACGACCGCTCCTTCAGCCCACGTAGTGGTCGAAGGCCAGGACGACATGCTGATCCATCTGGCCCGCTGCTGCTCACCGGTCCCCGGAGACCCGATCATCGGATATGTGACCGTGGGACGTGGGGTTTCGGTCCACCGCTCCGACTGCACCAATGTGAGCGCCCTTGCCGAACGCAGGGAGCGGTCGGTCGAGGTGAGCTGGCCGGTCGAGGTCGAAGGGGCGTTTGTGGTGTGGATCCAGGTGGAAGCCCTGGACAGGACCAAACTGCTCCGCGACGTGACCACAATGGTCACCGAGACCGGGGGGAACATCACAGCATCGTCGACGGTCGTCGGTGACGATCGGGTGGCGATCCTTCGCTATGAGATCGAATTGTCGGACCCGAGCCAGTTGGGCCGCTTGCTCAGCGATCTGCGTGGCGTCGACGGAGTATTCACGGCCTTCCGGCTCGCCAACGACCCCGCCTCTCAGTGAAGGTCGTCGCCACACCGGCCTGGTTCGCCGCTACCAACTCCTATCTCGTCTACGACCCTCAGGACCGTGTGGGTGTCCTCGTCGATGTCCCACCGGATCCCGACCTGGTCAGCCAGGTAGTGCTCGACCACAAGGTGACCGTGGGGGCGGTGCTCCTCACTCACGGCCACGTCGACCATGCCGGAGGCGCGGGGGAGTTCGTGTCCCGCCACCGAAGCGAGGTGTATGTCCATCCCGATGACGACTTTCTCACGCTCAACCCCAGAGAACAGCTGAGGCAGATATTCGGCACCGAGCCACCGGGCTCCTATGAGGTCCCCGATAAGCTCACCGACCTCGAAGACAGACAGGTGCTCGACCTCGCCGGCTTCCGCTTCGAGACCCGCCACACACCGGGCCACACACCGGGCCACTGCTGTTTCTACGTCGCAGAGGAGGGCACCCTGTTCTCCGGTGACCAGCTCTTCGCCGGGAGTGTGGGGAGGACAGATCTGCCCGGGGGTTCTCACACCCAACTGCTCGAGTCGATGGCGGTGAGCGTCCTGACACTCGATGACGGCGTCCGGGTCCTGCCCGGGCATGGCCCTGAGACCAGCATCGGACACGAACGAAAGACGAATCCGTTCATCCAGGGGTTGTGAACGCGGTGTGGGGATACCTGGCCTTCACCGCCTAACCTGCGCTATTCATGAGCTTCCAACCGCCAAAAGGCGTCTCCGACATCCACCTGCCCGAATCGGCAGTGTGGCGGCGCATCCTTGTCGCGTGGGAAGAATGGTCGGAGCGATTCGGCTATCCGTTGATCCTATCGCCCGTGTTCGAGGCAACCGACTTGTTCGAACGCGGGGTTGGCGACACCACCGATGTCGTCACCAAGCAGATGTACACATTCGAGGACAAAGGCGGAAGGTCCGTGAGTTTGCGCCCGGAAGGTACCGCCGGTGTGGTCAGGGCATTCCTCGACTCTGGCTCGCAGGGGGCCTGGAAAGCAGCCTATTCCGGACCGATGTTCCGCTACGAGAGGCCGCAGAAGGGGAGGAGCCGTCAGTTCTACCAGGTGGGGGTGGAGTATCTCGATGTGGTGTCGGCGCTGGCCGATGTGGAAGTCATCGAGCTCGGCTTCCGGTTCATCAAGGCCGTTGGGCTCGAACAGCTGGAGCTGCGGTTGAACACCCTCGGTGACGCCAACTGCCGCCCGGCCTATCTCGAAGCGCTCCGGGGATTCTTCCGCGACCGGGAGGGCCAACTCTGCTCCGACTCGGCTTCGCTGATCGAACAGAACCCGTTGCGGATTCTCGACTGCAAGATCTGTGTGGATGTGGTGCAAGGAGCGCCCGAAATGGGGGATTACCTCTGTGACGCCTGCCGTGATCATTACGACGCGGTGCTCTCGGGCCTCGACCTGCTTGGTGTCTCCTATGTGGAGGACCCGACTCTGGTGAGAGGGCTGGACTACTACTCGCGGACCGCTTTCGAGTACATCGGTGTTGGCCTCGACGCGGCACAGAACGCCGTCGGGGGAGGGGGACGTTACGACGGCCTGGCAGAGAGCCTCGGCGGAAGGAGTGCCCCCGGGGTAGGTTTTGCCCTTGGTGTCGATCGGATCGTGCTGGCTCTTGCCGCCGCAGCAGAACCGGCGCTCGACGTTTTCGTGATTTCGGAGACCGGCCCCGATCAGGTGGTTTCGCTCGTCTCAGAGTTGCGGGTTCTCGGGTTCGCCGTCGACTACGACCTCGAAGGCAAATCGACGAAAGCCCAGTTCAAGGCGGCAGCCCGGACGGGGGCACCGACCACGATCATCTATCACGGGCCCGGCCAGGACGCCAGTGTCCGTATCGAAGACGAGCGCTATGAGGTGCCGTTGCAGGAGGTTGCCTTGTGGCTGACAAACCAGTGATCCGGACCCATCGCGCCGGAGAAGTTTCCCGTGCCCTGATCGGCGAGAGCGTCACCATTGCCGGATGGGTCCAGCGGCGGCGTGACCACGGAGGCGTGGCTTTCCTCGACATTCGCGACGCGTCCGGGTTGGTCCAGGTGGTCGCAGACCCTGAGGAGCACCCTGAAATCGAAGAAATGAGGATGGAGTTCTGCGTGAGTGTCCGCGGGACCGTCCGTGCCCGGCCCGAGGGGACGGTCAACCCTGACATGCCGACAGGTGAGGTCGAGTTGGGCGTCGAGGAACTGGTCGTGCTCTCCCGGGCAGAAGCACTGCCGTTCCTGATCGACGACCGGATCGAAGTCGACGAGAGGATCCGGCTCCAGCACAGATACCTCGACCTGAGGCGGCCCCGGATGGCCGCCAACCTGCAGGCCCGGTCGAAAGCCACGTCGGCAATCCGCCGCACCCTCGATGAGCAGGGCTTTCTCGAGGTGGAAACCCCGACACTGGTCAACAGCACGCCGGAGGGCGCCCGCGACATGCTGGTGCCATCACGACTGCGCCAGGGTGAGTTCTATGCGCTGCCCCAGTCACCCCAGTTGTTCAAGCAACTGCTGATGGTGGGGGGCATCGAGAGATACTTTCAGATTGCTCGCTGTTACCGGGACGAAGATTTTCGCGCCGATCGGCAACTCGAATTCACCCAACTCGACCTGGAGGGCTCATTCTGGGGCCGGGAAGATGTGCTCGACACCATCGAGAGCGTCCTCAAGGCGGTAGTGGCCGATGTGCGTGAGGTGACCCTCGTCGAAGATTTCCCCCGGATCACCTGGCAGGAAGCGATGGACAGATTCGGGTCGGACAAACCCGACATCCGCTTCGGCATGGAGATCAACGACCTCAGCGATTTGGTGGCGGAATCGGAATTCGGTGTGTTCTCCAAGACGATCGCCGAAGGCGGAACGGTTAGGGGGATCAATGCCGGTGCCCAGGAGTGGGCCCGGAGCCGCGCGGATTCTCTCACCGAGCGCGCCCGCGAGCTTGGCGCCGGGGGACTGGTGTGGATGGTGGTCGAAGAAGACGGGACTCTCCGCTCTCCGGTCGCCAAGTTCCTTTCTGACCAGGAACAAGAAGGGATCAAGGCGCGCTTGGGTGCCTCTGCGGGCGACGTGCTCCTGTTGGTCGCCGACCGTTGGAAGACCGTTGTCGGCGTTCTCGGCGCCTTGCGGCTCGATCTGGGGCGGCCTGCGGACCATGAGGAGCTTGCCTTCCTCTGGGTCATCGACTTCCCGCTCTTCGAGGAGGACGACTCGGGAAAGATGACGTTCTCCCACCATCCGTTCACAGCCCCGGCGTCACTGGAAGAGATGGCGACCA
Source organism: Acidimicrobiia bacterium (assembly GCA_040878225.1). Classification (GTDB taxonomy): domain Bacteria; phylum Actinomycetota; class Acidimicrobiia; order Spongiisociales; family ZC4RG35; genus MA-ANB-1. Next base: position 25,230 of record JBBDMR010000169.1, on the reverse strand, counting down.
ACCCCGGGCACGCGTTGTCGAAGGCCTATGACGCGGTACTCAACGGTGTCGAGTTGGGTTCGGGGTCGGTTCGTATTCACGATCCGGAAACTCAGAAGCAAGTGTTCAGCATCCTCGGAATCGCCCCTGATGTCGCCGAACGCCGCTTCGGGTGGTTTCTCCAGGCGCTGCGCTACGGAACCCCACCGCACGCCGGGTTCGCCTTCGGCATCGATCGGCTGGTGATGGTCCTCCAGAACGAGTCCTCGATCCGCGAGGTGATCCCCTTCCCCAAGACCCAGACCGGCTCGGACCCGATGACCGGGGCACCGACATGGGTCGATGAAGATCTGCTCGGCGAACTCGGTCTTGCCCTCGGCCCTGCGGCCCTGGAGCGGAAGGAGCCATGATGCCGAATCCACCGTCGGTTTTATCAACCCGGATTCGGGCCAAACCTTCCTTAGTATTGATCGAACCTTGAACAGCCAACAAATACGGGACAAGTTCACATCCTTCTTCGAAGAGCGGGGCCACGTGCTCCGACCCTCCGCCTCGTTGATCCCGGTAGACCCAACGTTGCTCTTGAACAACGCCGGAATGGTCCCCTTCAAGCCCTACTTCCTGGGCGAGGAGGATCCTCCGTGGGACCGGGCGGTGTCGATCCAGAAGTGTGTCCGCACTGTCGACATCGACATCATCGGCACCACAACACGTCATTTCTCTTTTTTCGAGATGGCAGGCAACTTCAGCTTCGGTGATTACTTCAAGGAAAAGGCGATTCCGTTTGCCTATGAGTTCATCACCGAGCACCTGGGATTGGATGACAGCCGGCTCTGGTACACGGTCTATGAAGACGACGACGAAGCCGCTGAGATCTGGGTCGACGGGGTCGGCGTTCCTGCTGAGCGGGTGCAGAGGGGTGGACGGGACAACTTCTGGCAGATGGGTGTTCCCGGCCCGTGCGGTCCGAGCTCGGAGCTGTTCTGGGACAAGGGACCGGAGTTTGGGGAGGATGGGGGCCCGATCGGCGGGGATGAGGATCGTTTCGTCGAGATCTGGAACCTGGTGTTCATGCAGAACGTCCAGGATGAGCCGTTCCAGGTCGTCGGCGACCTGCCGTCGAAGAACATCGACACAGGAATGGGCCTGGAGCGTATTGCCGCTGTGATGCAGGGAGTCTCCTCGTCCTTTGATATCGACACAGTCAAAGCAGTTCGGGATCGTGCGGCCGCATACACCGGGATCACGTACGGAGAAAGTGAGCGCGACGACGTCTCCCTCCGCTTGCTCGCCGATCATGGACGGTCCGTGACGTTTCTCATCGCTGACGGTGTTGTCCCCTCCAACGAGGGGCGGGGCTATGTCCTTCGCAGGATCCTGCGGCGGGCCGTTCGCCACGCCTGGCAATTCGGCGGCGAAGGCCTCGTCTTTCCCGGCCTCGTCGAAGCGACGGTGGAGACCATGGGCTCGGCTTATCCTGAGCTGGTTGCCAAGAGCGATTTCATCACGGCGATGGTCACCAGGGAGGAGGAGCGTTTTCGCCGTACCCTGGAGTCGGGACACCAGCTGCTCGAAACCGAGCTGAACGGGGAGAGCGGCGAACTGTCAGGAGAGACCGTCTTCAAGCTCCACGACACCTATGGCTTCCCGGTCGACCTGACCCGGGAAATCGCCCAGGAAAAGGGCGTGGCGGTCGATCTCGCCGGTTTCGAAGCGGCTATGGAAGAACAGCGAAAGAGGGCCCGGCTTGCCTGGAAGGGTGGCGACACCGCAGCCGCAGCCGACCTCTACCGCGAAATCCTCGACTCGGCGGGCCCGACCCAATTCGTCGGTTATCACGCCGAATCATGGACCGGGGCCATCCTCTCGATGATCTCCGACGGAGATCTCGTAGAGCGCGCCGAGAAGGGTCAAACAGTCGAACTGTTCCTCGATGCCACCCCGTTCTACGGGGAGTCCGGAGGGCAGGTCGGCGACACCGGGCTGGTAGAGACCGGGACCGGGGCCGCCGAGGTCGTCGACACCCAACACGCCCTCCAGGGTCTACACGGCCATCGCGCGCGGATCGTCCGCGGTTTCATCGCCACCGGCCAGCAGGCGAATGCATCCATCGATTCACCCCGTCGCGAGGCTATTCGCAAGAGCCACACCGGCACCCATGTCCTCCATTGGGCGATCAGGGATGTAGTTGGCGAACATGCCAGCCAGGCCGGATCGCTGGTCGAGCCGGGACGTCTTCGTTTCGACTTCTCCCACCACTCAGGGCTGCCTGCGGAGGAGCTGGGTGAGATCGAGGCCGAAGTCAACGAGCGGCTGATCTCAAATGCCCCGGTGAGGACAGAGGTCACCTCCAAGGATCAGGCCAGGGAAATGGGCGCAATCGCTTTTTTCGGGGACAAGTACGGAGAAACCGTGCGTGTCGTCAGTGTTGGCGACTTTTCGGTCGAGTTCTGCGGTGGTACTCACACCGTCACTTCGGGCCAGGTAGGCCCTCTGATTTTGCTCAGCGAGTCATCGATTGGTGCCAACGTGCGACGGGTCGAGGCGCTTACCGGGATGGCGGCGTTCGGCGAGCTCGTCCGGATGAGGAATGATCTCGATCACGTTGCTCGGGCCTTGAAGGTTGCCCCTGCGGAAGCTCCGGCCCGGGTTGAGGCGATCCTGGAGAAATCGCTCGACCTGGAGAAGCAGGTAGAGGCAGTCAGGTCACGGGAGCGGGGCCAGCTGGCCCGAGAGCTCGCCGGGGCCGCAGTGACGATCAATGACCGCAAACTCGTCGTCGCTCCGGCGGATCTGGGCGGGAACGAACTGCGCCAACTGGCCCAACTGGTGGGCGAGGCCCTGGGCAGGGGCTCGGTGGTGATTCTCGGCTCCCGGCACGGCGGCAAGGGGGCCCTCGTCGGTTTGGTCAGCACCGACCTCGTCGAAGCCGGGGTGTCCGCAGCAGACCTGATTACGGAGGGCGCCGGTGCGATGGGCGGCGGGGGATCGCGCGATCCTGCCCTCGCCCAGGCAGGTGGTCCTGACGGAACCCACCTCGATACGGCCCTGGCCACATCCCGGGAAGCGGCGGAACAAGCGCTCGCGCGACTGTGAGCCGTATCCTCGGAATCGACTCCGGGACCAAGCGGGTGGGGCTGGCGGTGTCCGATGGGCTTGGGGTTCTGGCGACACCTCTCGATGTGGTGCCCCGGGAGCGGATCGTCGACGTGGTCAAGAGCATCGCCATAGAAATGGATATCGCTAAAATTGTCATTGGTCTTCCCACAGCACTCGGAGGACACGAGGGAACTTCTGCTGATGAAGCCCGGTCCCTCGGAAAGGACCTCCACAATGCCACCGATCTCCCGGTCGTCTACCACGACGAGCGCTTCACCTCCCGCATGGCAGAGTCAGCTCTGCTGGGTAAAGGGATGAAGCGACGCGATCGTCGGCAGAATGTGGACAAGATCGCAGCCGCAATAATCCTTCAGGACTATCTGGACAACCAATGACTTACGAAAACACCCCGGAACCGAAGCCAACCACCCGCCTGGTGAAGGTTCTCGGCGCCCTCGCCATCATCGTGATCGCGGGATTTGTGATCGTCGGCGGCGCTTCCTATCTCGGGCGACAGGTGGGTCTGGCGATCGGCGACGACAACGAGGGCTCTGAGACGCCTGTGAACGTCGTGCCCGGCCAGGAAGTGACGATCGACATCCCCTCTGGCTCCTCGGCACAGGAAATCGGTGCGATCCTCGCGGCCAACGGTGTCGTGCAGTCGGCCCTGGAGTTCGAAGTTGCCGTGCGCAATTCCGACGCAGCCGGCGACTTGAAGGCCGGCACCTACCGAATGACGACACTGATGGACCCGAACGAGGTCGTGGCGGTGCTCGTCGTCGGGCCTGTCGCCGATGTATACCGGGTAACGGTCATCGAAGGTCTCCGGATCGAAGAACTCCTGACCTCGTTGTCGGAAAGCACCGGCATCGGGTACAGCGAGTTCGAAGCGGCGTTGCTTTCGGGGGATGTGACCTCTTCGCTAGTCGCGGAAGCCGAGACCCTGGCCGACTGGGAAGGCCTGCTCTTCCCTGACACCTACGAATTCACCAGCTCGGCGAGTGCCACCAGCATCCTGCAGCGCCTCGCCTCCACAATGGAACAGAGGGTCGACAGCATCGACTGGACAGCAGTTGAATCCCTCGGTTTTACCGTTTACGAAGGGCTGATCATCGCCTCGCTCATCGAGACCGAGGTCTTGCTCGATATCGAGCGCCCGGTGGTGTCCAGCGTCCTTCACAACCGGCTCGAGCTCGGAATGAAGTTGGATATCGACGCCACCGTCCTGTACGCGGTCGGCTCCCGGGACATCGCCGAGTTCGACAGGGACGTCGACTCGCCCTACAACACCTACATTGTCAACGGGCTACCGCCGACCCCGATTGCAGCGCCCGGGCGAGCCTCGCTTGAGGCCGCTGCCAACCCGGACGAGACCGACTACCTGTTCTATGTCCTCTCCGACCTCGACGGAAACCATGCTTTCGCAGCGACGCTCGACGAGCACAACGCGAATGTGGCCCGCGCCCGCGAGGAAGGGGTGCTTCCCTAGTGGTCTGACGGTTGATTAGGGCGAGAAACGCCGTCAGTAATTGGACGCCAGTTCACCAGCACGTGCCACACTTCCGGCATGAAGTACAGGTTTGCACTTGCCGGCGACCCTGTCGCACATAGCCTCTCTCCGGCCATGCACACCGCAGCGCTGCGGGAATCCGGGTTGGAGGGCTCCTATGAGCTGGTCCGATGCGACGCTGATGGTTTCCGCCACCTGGTCGCCCGTCTCGTCGATGGTGAGTTCACGGGGCTCAATGTCACGATGCCCCACAAAGGAATCGCCCATGAGGTCAGCAATCGCCTGACCCCGGAGGCGGCGACTGCCGCCTCGGTTAACACGTTACGGGCAGTGGAAGGGTCGATCTACGGGCACTCGTCTGATGTCGTCGCCTTCAGGGAGGCATTCGCGACGATGGGTGAGGCATCCCGAATCGTCCTCATGGGCACGGGAGGCTCCGCTCGCGCCGCCCTCGCAGCCTTCACCGGCGAGGTGCGCGTTTGGGGGCGTAATCCGGAGCGGGTCGAAGCGTTCGTGGCCGACCACGCCGGCGCGGCCCTTGAAAGCCTCCCTCCGGAGTATGTCCTGGTCAACTGCACGCCTCTGGGCATGAGAGGCGAGACGCTCCCGGAAGCCCTGGTCGGGTCCGCTGCAGGGCTCATCGACCTTCCTTATGGGCTTGGGGAGACACCGGCGGTCACGGCAGCCCGAGAAGCAGGCATTCCGGTGGTAGACGGCTTGTGGTTCCTGGCGGCGCAGGCAGCCGAGTCATTCCGCTGGTGGACGGGCGTTGAAGTTGGTGTGAATACGATGGTTGACGCCGCCAGAAATGCCTAAAGGATGATCTGGTGAAGCCGAAGTTTTGGTTACGCCTCTTTCAGCAAGGAGTGGAACGACAGATGACCCTTTCAGGTAACTTAGGATTCGTGCCTCTTGACGAGGTGCTGCGACTTCTTGCCCGCGCCGGAAACGCCGGTGTGGTCGAGATAACCAACAGAGAAATCAGCGGCCGAATTTTCGTCACGGGCGCGGGCATCGGCCTCGCCACCACCTTCGATGACCAAGATTTGAAGGACCACCTGATCAGCTCGGGATACCTCTCGCCCGCCGATGCAACGTCATCCGCTGGCAGCAGGGGTCCCTTCAGTGAAGACCTCGTGGGCCTTGTTCGTGAGATGACGGTGGAGAGCATCTACAGGATGGACGGCGACAGTGCCGACTTCGAGGTCCTAAGAGATGCAACCAGTGCTTTCGCATCACCCGAGCCGTTCGACCTCGAGCGGATCCTCGACGACAGTCGCAAACGCGCGGAGCAGTGGGAGAGCGTCAACAAGCGCGTTCCCGACCTCGAGGCGACAATGAAGCTCAACCGTACGCTCACCGCAGAAACCGTCCAGCTCGACCGTGCATCGTGGCGTCTCCTCAGCGAGATCGGCTCCGGCTCATCGGTCAAGGACCTCGCCGCGAAACTGGGCACCACCAGGTATGCAGTAGCAAGCGTTGCGGCGACCATGGTGGACAGCGAGCTTTTGGTGTTTGGCGATGGAGCGGTCGAAATCGCCCCCGTTCACGACGACCCCGTGGAGCACGTTGCAGACCAGGTGTCCCCACAGGTCGAAGAGGTGTCCCCGCACGTCGATGAGACTGAGATCGACCCGGACCGTTCCTGGTGGGACGAGCCCGAAGCCGAGCAGCCGACCGATGCGGGTGTTGAAGACACGGAACCGCAGCCTGTTGCAGCGGAAACAGACGATGTCTCCGAAGAGCATGCTGATTCCGACACGGCTGACGAAGCCGAAGACACCGACGCATTCCTCGAGAAGGTGTTTTCCGAAGTGACCAGTGAGCCTTCAGAAGATGACGGCCATGGTTTGATGCGCCGTCGGCGGATGGGCTCGATCCTCCGAGAGCTCGGCGAAGAATAGACACCGGCTGTCGGACAGTTCAGCCCGTAACGGCTAACTTCGAAAGCCGTGACAGTCACGCTGGCCGCCATCGCCGGGGCGCTTCTCGGCCTAATTGCGCATGACCTTGCTGCCCAGGCCCTCAAAGAGAGGCCGCTGAGGCCACTGGCCGGCACCTGCCCCGGATGTGGACATCGCAGGGGGTGGCTGCGATCAAAATGTCCCGAATGCGGTAGAACGCCCAAACGGGAGCCGGCGGTGGCGGCGACGACCGCCCTGGTCGCTGTCGGTTTCGTCAATGCCTTCGGCGTTGGATGGGCACTTCTACCTTTTGCAGGGTTCCTGCTGTTGACGACCTCGCTGATGCTCACCGACATCGACGAAATGCGAATCGTCGATCGGCTCAACCTCCGCGGTTCAGCCCTTCTCATCGTCGCCCTTGGAGTGACCTCCCTGGTGACCGGAGATTTGCCGGCCTTCTGGCGTGGCCTGGGTGGTGGAGCTGCGTACTTCGTAGGGAGCCTGTTCCTCTTCGTTCTTGCCCGCGGCAACGGCTTCGGAGCCGGGGATGTGAAACTTGCCCCCCTTCTCGGGGTATTCACCACATACTTCTCCTGGACGATCCTCGCCAGATCTGTGGTGGCAACTGCATTTATCGGCGGGATCCTGGCCGTGGCTGTCTTGTTGTTCTCAGAGGCAAAGCGCGACACCGAGCTCCCGTACGGGCCGGCAATGATCCTGGGCTCCTGGTTGGCAATCATCTCGGTCGGGATTAGCGCCTTGTGAATTACGTCGTAGCATTCCGACCATGCTCCGATTTCTGACTGCAGGCGAATCCCACGGACCGGGCCTGGTGACCATCGTCGAAGGCCTGCCGAAGGGACTCGAATTCTCGGCCGAAGGTCTTGACCATGAGCTCGCGCGCAGGCGTCTTGGCCATGGCCGGGGTGGGCGCATGAAAGTGGAGACGGACCGGCTGGAGGTCATTGGAGGCATCCGTCACGGCCGGACGATTGGTGCACCGGTGGCAGTGGTGGTCCGGAATGCGGAGGCTGAGAAGTGGTCCCGGCAAATGTCGGTGACCCCGATCGATGAGCCCGCCGGCCGGGTAACCCGTCCCCGACCCGGACATGCCGACCTCGCCGGGATGGTCAAGTACGACACCGAAGATGCCCGGGACGTGCTGGAGCGGGCGTCAGCCCGGGAGACTGCCGCCCGAACCGTCGCCGGATACCTGGCGAAATCCCTTCTCGACACTGTCGACGTCCAGGTCAGGAGCCATGTCGTCTCCATCGGCAAGGTCGCTGCTGCGGAGCGCCCGCTGACCCTCGGCGACTTCGACAACGTCGACTCCGACCCGGTTCGCTGCCTCGACCGCGAAGCGTCTGCGACCATGGTCGACCTCATCGATCGAGTTACCGAAGACAAGGACACGCTGGGTGGGATCTTCGAAGTAGCCGGGTTCGGGCTCCCGATCGGGCTCGGTTCGTATGTCCACTACGACAGGAGGCTCGATGCAGCCCTCGCCGGAGCGCTGATGTCGATCCCGGCAGTGAAAGGCGTCGAGATCGGGGACGGCTATCGCGCGGCGGTAAGCCTCGGGTCTGATGCCCATGACGAGATCGTCCGCTCCGAAGGCGCGGTCGGTCGGAGCACAAACCGTGCAGGTGGTGTCGAAGGCGGGGTGAGTAACGGCGAGGTCCTCAGGGTACGAGGAGCGATGAAGCCGATCTCGACGCTAATGCGGCCCCTGAGAACCTTGGATATGGACACAGGCGAGGATGCCGTCGCCGTCCGGGAGCGATCCGACGTTTGTGCTGTGCCGGCAGCGGCCGTAGTCGGTGAGCAGATGGTCGCCTGGGTCGTTGCGTGCGAGGTGATGCGAAAGTTCGGCGGGGACACCATCGATGAGTTGACGTCTGCTGCGATCGACTACCGGGCACGTGTGGCCCGCCGTCTCGAACAATGATTCTCTGGCTGGTGGGCATGATGGGAAGCGGCAAGACGACGGTCGGCCGGCTGATCGCAAGCTCGGTGGGAGTCGAGTTCCGTGACACGGATGCCGAAGTCGAGAGCCGAGCCGGTATGACCATCGCCGATCTCTGGGCCGAGGGTGGCGAGGAGCTGTTTCGATCGATCGAAGCCGAAGTGGTGGTGGACTCGGCACGGATGGATTCTGCAGTGATCGCCACCGGAGGCGGGGCGGTCACCGATCCCTCCACCCGGTCGGTGATTTCCTCCTCGGGAACAGTCGTATGGCTGAGGGCCCAGCCCGGTGAGCTCGTGGATAGGCTGAGCGGCCAGGAAGGCAGGCCGCTTCTCGATTCGGCCGACGATCTCGAGGCGACACTCAGGAATCTGGCAATCCGCCGAACCGGCAGTTACCGGTCCCTCGCCGATCACACAGTCGACGTGGACGGGCGCGCTCCTGAAGACCTTGCAGCCGAGATCGAGGGCCTGTGGAAGAGCTGAGAGTCGGCGGTTCAAAGGTGCGCATTGTGTCGGGGATCCGGGGCTCGGTCCTTCCCGAGCGTCAAGGACGGCGGCGGGTGGCGATAATCACCCAGCCTGGCGCAAGTCAGCACGCCGTCCGCATTTCGAGATTCTTCAAAGAAGGAGGACTCGACGTCGACGTGCTCGGCGTCCCCGACCGTGATGAGGCGAAGACTCTTGCTGTGGCTGCAACGCTGTACGAACGGTTCTCGAAGATCGGTCTGGGAAGAGACGACACGGTGGTCGGTGTCGGGGGAGGGGCAGTTACCGACCTCGCCGGGTTCGTCGCCGGGACCTGGATGAGGGGAGTGGAAGTCGTTCATTTCCCGACAACGCTGTTGGCGGCGGTCGACGCCTCGATCGGCGGCAAGACCGGGGTAAACCACATCGGCAAGAACCTCGTTGGCGTGTTCTGGGATCCCACGCTCGTCGTAATCGATCTCGACATCCTCGAGAAGCTCCCCACCGCACTTGTGAGAGAGGGGATGGCCGAGGCGCTGAAGGCAGGTCTGGTCGGCGACACCGGCCTGGTCGAGTTGATCGAGACCCACGGCATCGATGCGCCATTGGAGAAGGTCGTCCCCGCCGCGGTGAAGGTCAAGGCCGGATATGTGGGCGACGACCCCCGGGAGGTTTCAGGGCGGGCCATGCTCAACTTCGGCCATACGGTCGGCCATGCTGTCGAATACGCATCATCGCTGAGCCATGGTTCCGCAGTGGGAGTTGGGATGGTGGCGGCCGCCGCTGTGTCGGAAGTCGACGTCGGGTTCGTCGAGAGGGGCCGTGTCGTCGAGGCGATCGCACGCACCGGCCTGGCAACATCTGTCGAAGGCCTCGATCGGACACGCGTGCGAGACCTGATCGGTATGGACAAGAAACGGGACCGCAACGGGGTCCGGATGGTGCTCCTCGAGGCAGTGGGCAAACCGACGCTGCGCCACGCCGACGAGGGCTCAATCGAACTGGCCTTACAGGCGATAGGACTTTGACACGGGTACCGTCTGCGAGTTGAACTCATGAGGATCCAGCGATGATCAGCACAAACGACGTCAGGCCTGGCATGGCGCTGCAACTCGACGACGGTCTCTTCACGATCGTCGAGTACCAGCACGTCAAGCCGGGAAAGGGCAAAGCTTTCGTGAGGATGAAGCTCAAAAAGGTCGAGACCGGCCAGGTAATGGATCGAACTTTTCGCGCCGACGAGAACGTCGACCAGGCGATCATCGACAGAAGCGACTACCAGTTTCTCTACCGCGACGACATCGGATTCCACTTCATGAACCTCCAGGATTACGGCCAGATCGCTGTCGGAGCAGAAGAAGTCGGTGAGGCCGCAATGTTCATAGTGGAAGGTGCCACCGTGAGCCTCGCGATTCACAATGGAACACCGATCGGCGTCGAGCTTCCCGCTTCCGTCGAGCTCGAAGTCACCTATGCCGAGCCTGCGGTGAAAGGCGATACCAGGACCGGTGCCTCGAAACTGGTCACCACCGAGACGGGACACGAAGTCCAGGTGCCGCTCTTCATCGAACAGGGAGACAGGATCAGAGTCGAGACCCGCACGGGTGATTACCAAACCCGGGTATGAGTGAAGGCCCGACTCACCCGTCAATCCCAGCGCGGGTGACAGCCTCGGAGCTGGCCCGGAAGATCGGGGTCGATGTATCAGCCGTTCAGGCGGTGCTGGCCGCCCGTGGCGAGCCGAACAGCCCCGATGACGTCCTGGACTCCAGCATTGCCGTGGAAACTGCGAAGACCCTCGGTTTCGAGGTGGAGGTCGAACCCCGTGACCTCGTCCTGGAGTGCCTCTACGAGATTGACAGCCGCGCCCCACAACCCATGCGTGACGGTCTTCCCCCGCGTGTCCTGCGAATGGTCAGCGGGGTGGTGGGCGAAGCGGAGTCCCTCGACAGCGACATCGAGGCGGCCTCCGAGCACTGGTCGGTAGCCCGGATGCCCTTGATCGACCGGGCGATCCTGCGCATGGGCCTCTGGGAGTTGCGCAATGAGCCCGGCACACCGACGTCGGTTGTGGTCTCCGAGGCTGTGCGTCTCGCCAATACCTACTCCACGGGCCGGAGTGGTGCGTTCATCAACGGAGTGCTGGCGACTCTCGCCAGGTCGGTCCGACCGGAGTGATTTGAACGCCTCGAGTCTGCGCTAGTGTTGCAGCAACCTTTAAGGACGGTCCAGTGAGGCCGGAAAGGACGAGATGCCAGACAACGGCCCGGTATCGGCCTGATGCCACAGATCATGAGCGACGAAGACGTCGCCCGCGCCCTCCGCCGCATCGCTCACGAAATCATCGAACGTCATCGCGGTGTCGCCTCTGTCGCGCTCCTGGGGATCAGGACCCGGGGAATCCACCTGGCCCGTTCACTGGCCGCCGCAATCGAAGAGTTTGAAAGCGCGTCTGTTCCGCTGGGCGAGCTCGACGTCAGGGCCCACCGCGACGACATCAACGGTGGGGAGAGGCCCGCCGATGTGGCGACCTCGATCCCTTTCGACATCCACGGGATGTCACTTGTCGTGGTCGATGATGTGCTCTACACCGGGAGGACCGTGCGCGCTGCGCTCGACGCAATCTCAGAGATCGGGAGAGCCGACCAGATCGAACTGGCGGTGCTCATCGACAGGGGCCACCGCGAATTACCGGTCCGCGCCGACTACGTGGGCAAGAACGTGCCGACCGCCGCCCGGGAGCGAATCTCGGTGCATGTCCCCGAGGTCGACGGTGACGGTGGTGTGTGGATCGAAAGGGACCACTGAATGTCTCTGTTTGACGTAGCCAGTCTCTCACCCGATGAGATCACCGAAATCCTCGATTCGGCCGAGAGCATGAGACACAAGGTACCCGAGGGTTTTGCGGGCATGACCGTGGTTCCGATGTTCTTCGAACCTTCCACTCGGACCAGGCTTTCCTTCGACCTTGCCGCTTCGCGCCTCGGGGCGAACCTCGTTGTCTTCGATCACGAGACCTCCTCGGCGACGAAGGGCGAAAGCTTGCGTGACACGGCCCGGACGGTTGGAGCGATGGGCCCGGACCTACTCGTCGTTCGCCACGAGCACGCCGGCGCCCCGGAGGCGGTGGCGCGGTGGTCGGGGGTGCCGGTGGTCAACGCCGGTGACGGGCGCCGCGCCCACCCGACCCAAACCCTCGCCGACCTGTTCACGCTGCGCAGCCGTTTCGGCGGGATTGCCGGACTGCGGGTGGGCATGGTGGGTGACATCGTCAACAGCCGCGTGGCGCGGGGATTACTCAGCGCGCTGCCGGCGCTCGGAGCTGAAGTCGTGGCCGTGGGCCCGGCAACCTTCCTCCCACGTCATGGTGAATGGGATATCGAGCACAGCGGCGACCTCGAGTCGGTGCTAGGCGAACTCGATGTGGTGTACCTGCTCCGGGTACAGAAGGAGCGGGGAGGCGGCCTCGGCTACCCATCCGACTCCGAATATCACGCACGTTTTGGCCTGACCGAGCGCAGGGCCGAGCTGATGAAGCCCGAGGCGGTGGTGATGCACCCCGGCCCGATGAATCGAGGTGTCGAGATCTCCGGTGCGGTAGCGGACGGCGAGAGGTCATTGATACTCGACCAGGTCGCATCGGGGGTGCCGGTACGAATGGCAGTAATGGCCCGAATCCTCGGGGGCGGGAAATGATCGTCGTCAGCGGGGCGCGGACCATGACCTCCAACGGCTGGCAGACCTGTGATGTGGCGGTCGACGGAGAGACGGTTGTAGCGGTCGGAGAGGTTGCCCCCGGGCCCGACGACGTTGTCATCGATGGTGTCGGGAAGGTGCTCGGGCCGGGATTTGTCGATCTCCACACTCATCTGCGCGACCCGGGCCAGACCTGGAAGGAAGACATGGTGACGGGGACCCGGTCCGCCGCCCGGGGTGGTTTCACTGCCGTGCTGGCCATGCCGAACACCGAGCCGGCCGTCGATTCCGGCGAAATGGTTCGTCGCTGCATCCGGCGTGCCACCGACTCCGGTGTAATCGAAGTCGGTTTCAGTGGTGCTCTGAGCATGGGCCGGGCCGGTGAGGAGATGGCACATCTCGACGAGATGTACGAGGAGGGTGTCCGGGTCTTCACCGACGACGGTGACACCCTCGCCGACGGCGGTCTACTGCGTCGGATCATGTTGTACCTCAGTGATCGCAGCGATGCCGTCATCGCCCAGCATGCCGAAGACCGCGCCATCGCCGGCAACGGGCACATGCACGAGGGCGCACGGTCTCAGACCCTCGGGCTGGTCGGCCTGCCCGCCTCCGCCGAAGTCGCGGTAATTGCTCGTGATCTGGCTCTTGTCGCCGAAACCGGCGCCCGGTACCACGTCCAGCATATTTCAACAGCCGGTGGGGTGGCCCTGGTCCAGCGGGCAAAAGAAGAGGGCTTGAACGTCACTGCCGAGGTGACCCCACACCATTTGATGTTGAGCGAAGACAACCTCGATTCCCTCGACGCCAACCTGAAGATGTATCCACCGCTGCGCTCGACTGCCGATCGACAAGCGCTGGTGGGCGGACTGCGTGATGGGGTCATCGACGCGATCGCCACCGATCATGCTCCGCACACTGCGAGTGAGAAGGACGTGCCGTTCGAGGTAGCGCCCCGTGGAGTGATCGGGCTCGAAACCGCGTTCCCGGTCGCTCTCACAGCCCTCGGCGGCGACCTCGATCTGGTCTTCGACCGGATGAGCATTGCTCCGGCGAAGATCGGAAGGTTCGAGGCCCAGGGCCAGACCGTGTCGGAAGGCACCCCGGCGAACCTGGTGCTTCTCGATCCCGACCAGCGTTGGGTAGCGGACGAATTCGTCTCCCGCTCGAAGAACTCACCGTTCTTCGGGCAGGAATTGAAAGGAAGAGTTGTGGCGACGATTGTCAATGGCGGACTTGTGCACGGAGGCGGCAGATGAAACAGAAACCGGGACTTTTGGTCACCTCCTACGGTGAGGTCTTTCGCGGGTATTCGGTAGGTGTCGATGGCATCCGGACCGGTGAAGCGGTGTTCAACACCTCGATGTCCGGCTATCTGGAGGTCCTCACCGACCCTTCATACGCCGGCCAGGTCGTGGTGATGACCTCCCCACATATCGGCAACTACGGGGTGACCGCTGCCGACACCCAGGCCGACCAGCCCCATGTCTCGGGATTCGTGACGAGGTCGATGTCGAGACGCGATTCCAATTGGCGCTCCGAAGGATCTCTGGGCGACTATCTGCTCAGCCAGGACGTTGTTGCGCTATCCGGGGTCGACACCCGCCGACTCACCCGCCACATCCGGGACAGGGGAGCGATGCCCGTCGCCCTCGGCGCTGATGTGACCGAACAGGAACTGAGAGATGCCGCTTCGGCCGCTCCCGGGATGACCGGCCAGGACCTCGCGGGGAAGGTGAGCACCCTCGAGGAGTACAAGGTCAGTTCGGTCGGGGAGAGTCACGGCACGATCGTGGCGATCGACCTCGGAATCAAGAGGGACATCCTCACCAACCTGACCGTGAGAGGATTCGACGTCGTCGTGGTCCCTTATGCCACCCCGCAATCGAGGATCCTGGAGTTGGAGCCGGATGGGGTCTTCGTTTCCAATGGCCCGGGCGACCCCGAGCCCCTGGAGGCAACCACTGAGACCTTGCGAGGGCTCATCGGGAAGGTCCCAGTCTTCGGGATCTGCCTCGGGCACCAGGTGCTGGGCCGCGCCGTCGGCGCCGACACTTTCAAACTCCCGTTCGGGCATCACGGCGGGAACCACCCTGTCCGGCGCATGGACGACGGCAAGGTCGAGATCACATCACAGAACCACGGGTTCGCCGTCGACTTGTGGAGTCTGGTTGATGGCGAGCCACCGGAACGAGACGGTCTCGTCGGGAGCGAGTTGCTTCCGACCGCAGCGAGCACCCCATTCGGTGAACTCGTCCCGACGCATCAGAACCTCAACGACGGGACGGTGGAAGGGATGCGACTGGTCGAAGCGTTCGCATACTCGGTGCAGTACCACCCCGAAGCGGCTCCCGGGCCCAGGGACGCGTCCCCCCTGTTCGATGGCTTTGTCGAAGCGATCCGAAGCGGGGTGGAGTGATGCCCGCTCGCACCGACATCCGCTCGATCCTCCTCATCGGGTCCGGCCCGATCATCATCGGTCAGGGATGTGAATTCGACTACTCCGGGAGCCAGGCCGCCAAGGTACTCCGCCAGGAGGGGTACCGGGTGATCCTGGTGAACAGCAACCCGGCCACAATCATGACCGACCCCGAATACGCCGATGCCACCTACGTGGAGCCGATCACCCCCGAAGTGGTCACCGAGATAATCGCCAGGGAGCGGCCCGACGCACTCCTCGCCACCCTCGGAGGCCAAACCGCCCTCAACGTCGCTTCGACGCTTGCCCGCACCGGGGTGCTGCAGCGCCACAACGTGGAGATGATCGGGGCCGGGCTCGAAGCCATCGAGAAGGCGGAGGACCGCGGCCTGTTCAAGACCACGATGGAAGAAGCCGGCCTGGAATGCCCCCGGGCCGGATACGCCCGTTCGATGGGCGAGGCGATGACCATCGCCCGGGAGATCGGGTTCCCGGTGATGGTGAGGCCCTCCTACATCCTCGGGGGCGGCGGTACCGGCATCGCCGACACCGAGGAGGAGTTCGTCGCTGTTGCCCGCTACGGCCTCGAGATGTCCCCGGTCTCGGAGATACTCGTCGAGGAGTCGGTTCTCGGATGGAAGGAGTTCGAACTCGAGGTGATGCGTGACCGCAACGACAACGCAGTCATCGTCTGCTCGATCGAGAACCTCGACCCGATGGGTGTCCACACGGGCGATTCGATAACCGTCGCCCCGATCCAGACACTCTCCGACCGTGAGTATCAGGACATGCGCGAAGACGCGATCGCAGTCCTTCGTGCCATCGGTGTCGAGACCGGTGGCTCCAATGTCCAGTTTGCGGTCGACCCGGCAACGGGCAAGCGCCTCGTCATCGAAATGAACCCTCGTGTCTCCCGATCCTCAGCCCTGGCTTCGAAGGCCACCGGGTTCCCCATCGCCAAGATCGCCGCACTGCTCGCGGTCGGGTACACCCTCGATGAGATCGCCAACGACATCACACTCGCCACGCCGGCGTCTTTCGAGCCCGCTCTCGACTACGTGGTCGTGAAGATCCCGAGATTCGACTTCGAGAAGTTCCCGTCCGCGCCCCGCAAACTCGGCACTTCGATGCGCAGCGTGGGAGAGGCAATGGCGATAGGCCGGACCTTTCCCGAAGCCCTGCAGAAGGCACTCCGGAGCCTCGAGAACGGGCACTCCGGGCTGAACGCCGACGCGACCGAGTCAGACCTGCGTCAGCTCTCCGAAGCTGACCTTGGCCGCCAGGTGGTCGAGCCGACCCCGGAGCGGGTATTCGCGGTGGGAGAAGCCCTGCGACGCGGGTGGAGTGTCGACAGGCTCAGCGAGCTTTCCTCGATCGACCCGTGGTTCATCGACCAGATGGCAGAGATCGTCGAGGTGCGCCATGAGCTGGTCGCCGACCCCTCCGACATGACGGTTCTGGCCGAAGCAAAGCGGAGCGGCTTCTCCGACGTTCAAATCGCCTACCTCACCGAATCGACGCCCGAGAAGGTCCGATCGATCAGGGAGAGTGCGATGATCCGCCGGACCTATCAGCGGGTGGACACCTGCGCCGCTGAATTCGTCGCCACGACGCCATACATGTACGGAACCTTCGAGGACGAGTCCGAAGTCGTCGAGGCCGACAAGCCCCGCGTCGTTGTCCTCGGCTCCGGGCCGAACCGGATCGGCCAGGGCATCGAGTTCGACTATTGCTGCGTCCATGCGTCGTTTGCCCTCCGTGACGCCGGTTACGAGACGGTGATGATCAACTGCAATCCGGAGACCGTTTCCACCGACTACGACACCTCCGACCGTCTCTACTTCGAGCCGCTGACCATCGAGGACGTCCTCGATGTGATCGACGCCGAGAAGCCGGAGGCCGTGATCGTCCAGCTCGGCGGACAGACACCTCTCAACCTCGCGTCAGCCCTCGAGGCCGCAGGGGTCAACGTCGCCGGGACGTCGTCAAGGTCCATTGCCCTCGCGGAGGATCGAGAGCAGTTCGGCGAGATCTGCGCCAATCTCGGCCTTCGCCAGCCTTCCGGAGGCACGGCCCGCTCAGCTGCCGAGGCTCTCGATGTGGTCGACCAGGTCGGCCTGCCGGCGATGGTTCGCCCCTCATTCGTGCTTGGCGGCCGCAAGATGCGCGTCGTCTATTCGGTGGAGGAACTGGGTGTGTATATGCGTGAGATCTACGGCGATGCCGACCCGGAAGTGATGGGTGCGCCGATCCTGATCGACCGGTTCCTGGAGTCGGCTGTGGAGGTCGATGTCGACGCCATCTTCGACGGGTCCGAACTCTTGCTGGGCGGCGTCATGGAACACGTCGAGGAAGCAGGAATCCATTCCGGGGACTCGGCCTGTGTCACCCCGCCCCCGACGCTGTCGGGTGAGGCAATGAAAGAGATCATCAAGGCAACCAGAGATCTCGCAGGCGCGCTCTCGGTGCGGGGCCTGATCAACATCCAGTTCGCGGTAAAGGGAGACGAGATCTTCGTCATCGAGGCCAACCCCCGCGGGAGCCGAACTATCCCCTTCATCTCCAAGGCGACCGGCGTCCTGCTCGCCCGGGTCGCAACCAGGGTCATGATGGGCGCCAGCATCGAGGACCTGCGGCAGGAGGGAATGATCCCGGAGAACAGCACCCCGCCATTTGTCGCGGTGAAGAACGCAGTGCTGCCCTGGGACCGGTTCCCCGAAGAGGACTCCGTGCTCGGCCCCGAGATGAAGGCCACCGGCGAGGTGATGGGGATCGGCGAGGACTTCGGCACCGCATATGCAAAGGCCCTGCTGGGCGGAGGGCGGATCCTCCCCGATCGGGGGCGGGTGTTCGTCTCTTTCGCTGACCGCGACAAGCCGACCGGGCTCGCGGTGGCCCAGGCGTTCGTGATGCTCGGTTTCGAGCTGGTTGCAACCCCCGGAACTGCCCGATACCTGAGCCATCACGCCATCGACGCCGAAGTGGTCCCCAAGATCGGCGACGGTCCGAACGACGTCGCCCAGCGTCTCGACAACGGAGAGATTCAGCTCGTGATCAACACGCCGAGGGGTGGGAAGGCGCGCACCGACGGTCGCACGATCCGTCAGGCCGCTCGCGGCCACCAGGTCCCCTGTGTGACCACGG
Organism: Acidimicrobiia bacterium; assembly: GCA_040878225.1. Lineage (GTDB taxonomy): Bacteria > Actinomycetota > Acidimicrobiia > Spongiisociales > ZC4RG35 > MA-ANB-1. The sequence continues at coordinate 7,046 of JBBDMR010000169.1, read as the reverse complement.
TTCGAGGCGGGCTCGCCGTGGCGCGCAGTCTCCGTGCCGGGCCCGGTGCGATCAACCGACCGAGAAGTCTCCAGGAATGGCACAGGTAGCGATGCAGACCCGGCTGGGACCGATCACGATGAGGTCGCCCCTGGTGGCGGCGTCGGGCACGGTCGGCTCGGTATGGGAGTGGGCGACCGTCGCCGATATGAAGCCCTTCGGCGCCGCGGTCGCGAAGTCGGTTTCGGAGGTCCCATGGACGGGAAGGCCGGCACCGAGGATCGCACCGGCCGGCCCGGGGATGCTCAACGGGATTGGCATCCAGAACCCCGGTATCGACGACTGGGTCGAAAACATGACCGGGCGCATCGGGGATTGCAACGTACCGGTATGGGGCTCTGCGGTGGGCGAGACCGTTGCCGGTTTCGTCAAGGTGGCAATCGGCGAGGAGACGGCCGGGGTCACCGCCGTCGAGGTGAACCTGTCGTGTCCCAATCTCGAGGAGGGAAGGATCTTCGCCCTCGACGCCGGGTTGTCGGCCGGGGTGGTCGGTGAGGTAGTGAGCGCGGTCAACGTGCCGGTCGGAGCGAAGCTCTCCCCGGCAGCGCCGGACATCGTTGCCATAGCTGCCGCCTGCATCGAAGCGGGAGCGGATTTCCTGACCTTGACCAACACTGCTCCTGGATTCGGGGTCGACATCGAGTTGGCCGCACCGAAGCTTTCGGGGGGAGTCGGCGGCTACAGCGGGCCGGGGTTGAAGGCCATTTCGTTGCGCTGTGTGTACGAGGTCGCCCGGGCTTTCCCCGGCTTCCCGATTGTCGGCTGCGGTGGCGTGACGACTGGCCACGACGTTGTCGAGTACCTGATGAGCGGGGCCTCAGCTGTCGGGTTGGGAACTGTCCTCCTCGCGGAGCCGCGTGCGGGAACCAGAATCGAGAAGGAGATGAATCGGATTATGAAAAAGCTCGGACTCACCGGGGTCGCCGACGCTGTCGGGGCAGCCATCAGATGACCGGGATACTCGTCGCACTCGATCTTCCCACCGTCGATCGTGCTGTCGATCTTGCGGCCTCTATCAAAGACCACGTGTCCGGGTTCAAGGTGGGGCTGGGTCTGCTCCACGGTGAATCCGGCAGCATCGAGCGGATCGCCGACCTCGGACTGCCTGTCTTTGCCGACGCCAAGTTGCACGACATCCCCGCCCAGGTCGAGTCGGCAGCTCGCGCCCTGGGACAACGCGGGGCGCGCTGGGTCACAGCTCACATCCCGGGTGGCAGTGAGATGTTGCGAGCCGCAGTTGCCGGGCTGGCGGAAGGCTCAGACGGTAAGGCCGGGATTCTTGGTGTGAGCGTCCTCACCAGCATCGGGGAGGAAGATCTCGCCGACATCGGAGTACGCGGACCGGCAGATGCAGCTGTCGAGCGACTGGTCCAAATCGCTGCCGGGGTGCCGGTCGAGGGCATCGTCAGCGCGGTGCATGAGGTTTCGATCGTGAGGCGGGTTTCCCCCGCCTTGATCACTGTTACTCCGGGGATACGCCCGCTCGGTGTCGGAGACCACGACCAGAAGCGAACGGCAACCGTGCAAATGGGTATCGAGGCGGGTGCTGACTACCTGGTGGTGGGACGCGCGATCAGCGCCAGCGATGACCCCGTTGGCGCCGCTGCCGCTATTGCAGAAGAAATCGGCGCCGGATCGAGGGTTTAGCCCGCATTACAAAGAGGTAAACCACTAACGTTCTATTACCAAACGGGAGCAAGATATTGCCTATTCCACCCAAATTGACCCCGGAACAGCGCCAGGCTGCCCTCAAGAAAGCGGCAGAGGTGCGCCGGGCGAGAGCGGAGGTCAAAGAACTCCTCAAGACCGGCTCGATGAGCATCACCGAGCTCTTCGCCAAAGCGAAAAACGATGACGTAATTGGTGGTATCAAAGTCGAGCGCCTGATCGCGTCGATGCCAGGAATGGGTAAAGTGAAGGCCATGCGCCTCATGGAATCCGTCGGTATCGCCGATAACCGCCGTCTGCGTGGGTTGGGAGACCGCCAGAGAGAGGCTCTTCTCAAAGAGTTCACTTGAGGAGACCGGGCCGGTTATTTGTCGTCTCGGGCCCCTCAGGTTCGGGAAAATCGAGCCTGATCTCAGAAATATTGAGCATGGCGGATGTCGACTTTTCCGTTTCCGCCACCACCAGATTGCCCCGACCCGGGGAAATAGAGGGCTATCACTACCTTTTCACGACCCGTAGTGAGTTCGAGGACATGATCGCCAATGGCGACCTGTTGGAATGGGCCGAGTACAACAATCACCTCTACGGCACCCCGATCGGTCCGATCAACGACGCCAATGCCCGGGGCCGTGACGTCCTTCTCGACATCGAGATCCAGGGGGCCCGCCAGGTCAGGGAGGCGAAACCTGATGCAACGATGATCTTCATCGCCGCCCCTTCGATCGACGAACTGGAGCGAAGATTGCGGCTGCGGGGGGACACGAGCGACGAGGACATCGAGGACCGTCTCGAAATTGCTGCACGTCAGCTCGCCGAAGCAGGCGAGGTATTCGACCACATTGTGGTCAACGACAGGTTCGAAGACGCAGTGGGCGAACTTTTGACTCTTATTACCACCGCCTGATGAGGTAACCTGTTCCCATCCACCCTCTGAGAAGGAACCAATGAAGATCGAAGAAGTAATCGACCAGATCGGCAACCGGTTCGCCACCGTCGTCGTCTCGTCGCGCCGTGCCCGTCAGATCAACGCATATTTTCACCAGTTGGGCGACGGCTATGGAAGTTACGTTCCACCTCAGGTTCACTCACTGTCCCGCAAGCCACTGACCATTGCCATGGAAGAGATTGCTGAGGGCAAGGTGGCCGTGGAGACTGTCGAGCCCTGATGCTTCGCGGACGGCGGGTGGTACTCGCCGTGACCGGGGGTGTGGCTGCCTACAAATCGGCTTACCTGGCACGTCGCCTCGTCGAGGCCGGCGCCGAGCTCAAAGTCGCGATGTCGGCATCCGCCGCTGAGTTCATCGGCCCCCAGACTTTTGCTGCCATCACCGGCGAACAGCCATCTCTCGACCTCTTCGGAGCAGAGGACGCATCTCCGCACACAAACCTCGCTCGATGGGCCGACATCGTCATAGTTGCCCCGGCCACCGCCGCCACCCTGGCTCGGGCTGCCCACGGATTGTCCGAGGACCTCATTTCAGCCCTCCTGCTCGCGACCAAAGCGCCTGTGCTCTTCGCTCCTGCAATGCACACAGAGATGTGGGAGAACCCGGCAACAGTTCGCAATATCAAGCTGCTCGGAGACGACGGGAATCATTTCGTGGGCCCGGCCGAAGGAGAGCTCGCCGGCGGTGATGTCGGTGTCGGCCGCGTTGCCGAACCTGAAGACATCGTCGATGCCGCCAGTTCCATCCTCGGTGCCGGGGGTGCGGGTCTTTCGGTGCTGATCACTGCCGGAGGCACCCGGGAGCCGATCGACCCGGTTCGATACATCGGCAACAGGTCGAGCGGCAAGATGGGGCATGCAATTGCTGCAGAGGCTGCTCGCCGCGGCTACCAGGTGACCCTGGTCACGACGTCCGACCTGCCTGTCCCCGGGTCTGTGAAAGTCATCGGCGTCGAGTCCGCCGCAGAGATGCAGACAGCCGTAGACGGAGTGACCGCTGACATCGCGGTGATGGCTGCCGCTGTTGCCGACTTCAAGCCCGCAGATAGCGCCACCACCAAGCTTGCCCGGGAAGATGGCCTCGATTCGATTTCTCTCACCACGACGCCCGACATCCTGGCCTCGGTAGTTGCCAGGCAGAGCCCTCCGGTCACCGTTGGCTTCGCGGCTGAGACCGGGGGAGTGGAGCGCGCCGTCGAAAAGGCAAAGAGAAAAGGGGTCGACCTGCTCGTCTACAACAACGTCACCCAGGAGGGGTCAGGATTCGGCACCGACACAAATCAGGTGTCATTCATCGGCGCCGACGGTGCCGTCGAATCACAGCCGATGATGTCCAAGGAGGACGTTGCCTCTGCCCTCTGGGACCGCATCGAAGCCCTTGTCACCCAACGGAACTAAGGTCTGGTGCCGATGAGAGCATGGTCCTTCACCTCTGAGTCCGTAACCGAGGGGCACCCTGACAAGGTTGCCGACGCCATTTCCGACACGATCCTCGACTCAGTACTCAGCATCGAGCCCCGTGCGAGGGTGGCGTGCGAGGTCTTGGTAACTAAGAATCTCGCACTCATTGCCGGTGAAATCGGCGGACTTCATCGAGAAGAGTGGCCGGATATCGACTTGATCGTCCGGGAGACGATCTCGAGTATCGGGTACGACGGCTTCGACCCGGAATTCGATCCGAGCACTGTTGAGATCCTTGACCGGATCAACGAGCAGAGCATCGATATCGCCATGGGTGTCGACCGCAACGCGGGCGCGGGGGACCAGGGTTTGATGTTCGGTTTTGCTGTCGAAGAAGCCGATGAGCACATGCCATTGCCCATCCACCTCGCTCATCGGCTCGCGGAACGTCTGGCTGAGGTCAGGAAGACCGGGAAGGTCGATTACCTGAGACCCGACGGAAAGACTCAGGTAAGGGTCGGGTATGAGGACGGCCGCCCGGTAGCGGTAGAAAAGATTCTGATCTCGACGCACCACAGCACCGACGTGAAGAACGACGAGATCAAACAAGAGATCTTCGATCTCGTCGTGGCACCGGTGATCCCACAAATCTGGCTGCCCGAGGGCCCCCCCGAGTTCGTCTTCAACCCGAGCGGTCAATTCACCATCGGAGGTCCGGTGGGCGACACCGGGCTCACCGGTCGCAAGATCATCGTCGACACCTACGGTGGCTACGCCCGCCACGGCGGTGGTGCCTTCTCGGGCAAGGATGCCACCAAGGTCGACCGGTCGGCTGCATATGCAGCCCGATGGGCGGCCAAGAACCTGGTGGAAGCGGGCGCAGCCGGGAAACTCGAGATCCAGCTCTCTTACGCAATCGGAGACCCGGATCCGTTCTCCACAAACGTGGAAACATTTGGAACGGAGCGGGTAGGACGCGAGGAAATCGAATCCGCAGTTCAGGACATCTTCGACTTCAGGCCGGCGGCGATCATCGACGTGTTAGAGCTAACCAAGCCCGGATTCGCCCGAACCTCCGCGTACGGGCACTTCGGTAGACCCGAATTCAGCTGGGAGAGGCTCGACCGGGTCGAAGACATCAAGAGCGCACTCGGCCTATAGCCGGCATACCAGCCGCCCGGGTCGTCCCCTCTGTGCCCACCTTCTCGGTGGATGGGGGATTCTGGTATTCGATTCCGCCACATCTCCGCAAGGACGTGCACATTGGCTCGATCCTCAGGGTGCCACTCGGGGGCCGCCGGGTACGTGGCTATGTGATCGGCCTCGACCCGGAGCGAGAAGGCAAATTGAAGGAGATCCTCGGGGTTTCCGGCGATGAGCCAGTTTTCGACGTCGATCTCTTGCACGCTCTGGGCTGGGCCGCAAACCACTATGTCGCGCCAATGGCGGTGCTCCTCGACAAGGCGGCGCCACCCACCCTCCCGGGCAAGCTGACACCCATCGAGTCCGCACCGGTGGCGGCCGGGGCCGGCGATGGATCCCCGATCGAGAAGTTCGTGATTGCCGCGGTGTCAGGAAAGCGCAGGCCGGTCACTTCATACGTGGTCCATTGGGCGGATGCCGACTGGCCGAAGATGCTGGCACCTGTTGCCGCCTCCCTGCGAGGCGGGCTCGTTCTCGTGCCCACTGTGCGCGAAGCGGAGGAGATCTTTGCCGCCCTGAAGGAGGCGTATCCGGCGAGGGCGGTGCTTATCCCGGATGGCAACAGCTCGGAGGTGACCGCGGCGTGGGAGAGGGCGAATTCGGGCCCGGCCATCGTCGTGGGAACACCCCGGGCCGCATACTGGACAGTACGGGACCTGGCAGTGGCGTTCGTCTTCGAAGAAGGGAGACGAGCGATGAAAGACCGCCAGACCCCCACGGTCCATGTCCGGGACCTGATGAGGACGAGGTCAAGGGTCGAGGGATTCGGCCTGGTCTTCGTGGGACCGACTCCAAGCGTCGAATTGATCGCTGCCGGGGCGGAGATCATCCAGCCACAGCGTCCCTGGGGCCTGGTCGAAGTCGTCGACAGGAGAGACGACCCACCGGGAAGCGGGTTTCTCTCCGAAAGAGCTCTCGGCGCTCTCCGCTCGGTCGCCGCCCGGGGTGAGAGCGCCTTCGTGTTCACACACATGCGAGCCGGAGACGCTTCGACCCGGTGTGTGGCGTGCCGGGCCCTTCGTCTCTGCGCCCGCTGCGGTTCGAACATCGGGCGAAACGCCGAGTGCCGTCGGTGCGGGGCGCCTGCGGGGGACTGCCGGCAGTGTGGTGGATCGAGTTTCGAATCGATGGGGACGATCCCGTCGCGGTTGGTGAAGGAGATCGCATCGAGAGTCGGCCCCGGCCAGGTAGGGGAGGCGGGAGAGGATGCCTTGATCACGGTCGGCACCGAACGCGACCTGGCCGGGCTCTCGGGCCTCACCATGGCCGTCGCCGTCGACCCCGACGCCCTGATCCACGGCCAGAACTACCGATCTTCGGAGGAGGCGTTACGGATCCTCGCCCGCCTGGTTGGTTCCGTAGGCAGGAGCCGGGGCTATCGAACCATGTTGCAGACATCAGACCCCGGATCCGGTTTGATCTCCGCCTTGCGGCGGGGTCAGCCGATCCCGTATCTCGAAGAAGTGCTGGCACGCAGGGCGAGGGACGGATTCCCACCCGCCAGCGAGATGATGGCAATCGAAGCGCGGGGAGTCCCGCCCGCTACGGTCACCTCCGCTCTGCGGGAGTTGGCGGTAGGAATGGTGATGGGCCCGGTGGAGGCGAACGATCGCCACCGCTGGTTGCTCCAGGGAGACTTACAGCAGGTGAAACAAGGGCTGCGCAAGACCCTTCAGAAGCTGAGGGACGGCGGGGCGACGATTCGGGTCGACGCCGATCCGATCGATCTGTAGGGCACTAGCTACTCTCCCGCATTGAAATCGACCCTTTGGACAGGTAAATGGCTCTC
>JBBDMR010000168.1:0-9568 GCA_040878225.1 Acidimicrobiia bacterium | reverse complement strand
TCTCATGCTGCAGCGCGGGCGATAAACGCCAATGCGCTTCTCGCCAGGGCCATGGCCTACTACCACGACCTCGGCAAGACCGAGAACCCCACCTACTTCATCGAGAACCAGTTCGGCGGGGCCAACCCCCACGACATGCTCAGCCCCAAGGAGTCGGCGGAGATCATCAGACGTCACGTCAGCGACGGGGTTGCCCTGGCCCGCCAGTACAAGATCCCATCCGACGTGACCATGGGCATCGTCAGCCATCACGGCGACGGGATCATGAGGTACTTCTACGAGAAGGCCAAATCCCAGGAGAACGGCGAGGTCGACCCGGCGGACTTCCGCCATGTCGGCCACAAGCCCCGGACCGCCGAATCGGCAATCGTCATGCTGGCTGACAGCCTCGAAGCTGCCTGCCGGGCCGTGTTCCAGACCGAGGAGCCCTCGCCTCAAGCCATCGAGAAGGTGGTCGACCGTGTCGTCAACGAGAAAATGGATGATGGACAACTCGGCGAGTCGCCGCTCACCCTCTCCGACATAACCAAGATCAGGGCTGCCTTCCTCGAGTCTCTGATCGGCCACTACCATCAGCGCATTGCCTATCCGAACTTCCCCGGCTCCTGACGTGGACGACCCTCTCAGTCGATATACGGGTGCTCACTCGTGAGCATTTTCGTCGCCGATGAGCAATCCTGGCCTGTTGATCTTCCGGCGATCCGTTCCCTAGCGGTAATGGTGGTAGAAGGGGAGGGTTATCCGGAAAGCTCCGAGGTGACCCTGCTGCTGGTCAGCGACTCGGAGATGGGCTCTTACAACGAGCGTTTCCTCAACCGGACCGGACCTACCGATGTGCTTGCCTTCCCGGTCGAAGACCTCGAGCCGGGAGTGGTACCCGAGCGCGACTTCAACGACCCCCCGCTGCTTCTCGGCGACATCATCGTCGCCCCTGAGTACATCTCGAGGCAGTCGGACGAGTACGGCGTGAGCTTCGAAGACGAGATCTCACTGATGGTGGTTCACGGCCTGCTCCACCTGCTTGGCTACGACCATCAGAACGACGACGAGGCCGAGGCGATGGAACAGCGGGAGAGGGAGATCCTCGCCAAGATCGGCAAGGTGCGGAGGTGACCGCCCTGACCCTCGCCATCGCAGGGCTGCTCCTGCTATTTGCTGCATGGCTCCGCGCTGCGGGAACTGCCATAACCAGAGTCCCTCGCGCCGACGCGCTCCGGGATGCTTCCGAGGGGGTGAAGGGAGCGGAGGCCGTTGCCGAGATGCTTGACGATCGCGAGGTGATCGCACCTGCGGTCGGTGTCGTCGGCTCAGCGTTGCTCGTGGTCAGCGCCACCCTCGGGGTTGCGGCTCTGGCCGCCAATCAGGCGGCGAGTGCGGCGGTCTGGCTCGGCCTCGGCGTTGGCTTGATCGTGTTTCTCGTGGGCGACCTCCTTCCCCGCGGGCTCGGCCGCGTCGCCCCCCACCGCATCGCATACCGGTCCGCTCCCGTCCTCGGGGTGGCGGTTCGGCTCGGAGGATGGGCCAACGACCTCATCTTCGAAGCCGAGGTCGACCAAACCGACGAACTCGAAGACGACGAGGAGGAGATCTCCGACGAACAGGAGCGCGAGCTGATCCTGTCGGTCCTCCAGTTCTCTGAGACTATGGTCAGAGAGGTTATGACCCCTCGCCCCGACATGGTGACCGTGCCGGTGACCGGGACCATCGAGGAGCTCGTCGCCCTCGCCACCGACGAGGGATACTCGCGGATTCCCGTCACCGCCGACTCCGACGTTGTGGGGCTGGTAATCGTCAAGGACCTGCTTCCGATGTTCGTCGGGAACAAGCGACCCGAATCGGTGGCTGCGGTGATGCGACCTGTCGATTTCGTGCCCGAGACCAAACTGGCGGCGACCCTGCTCGCCGAGATGCAGGTGGGGAAGGTTCATCAGATGATCGTCGTCGACGAGTACGGCGACATCACCGGGCTGATCACAATCGAAGACCTGCTTGAGGAGCTGGTGGGCGAGATCATCGACGAGACCGACGAAGACGAGCTGCTGCTCGTCGCCTCCGGCAATGGCCGGTGGACTGTCGATGCCCGCCTGCCGGTCGAAGACCTGGCGGCCGAGCTCGGGGTGGAGCTACCCGAAGAAGAATCCGACACGGTTGGCGGCCTGGTGCTCGCTGTGGCCGAACGGGTCCCCGAAGAAGGCGAGAGTTTCCGGGTTGGAGACTGTGTGTTCACTGTTGCCCGGATGCAGGGCCGCCGCATCGCCGAACTGACCGTGGTCAAAGACACCCAGTCGGAATCCGTATGAAGTCGGGTTTTGTCGCCGTCGTCGGGCGGCCCAATGTCGGCAAGTCGACCCTGGTCAACGCTCTGGTCGGCACCAAGGTGACCATTACCTCTTCGCGGCCACAGACCACCAGGAACACAATCAGGGGAGTGGTCACCGGGCCCGACTCTGACACTCCCGAGTATCAGATCGTGCTGGTTGACACCCCCGGGCTGCACAAGCCGAGAACCGAGCTCGGCTCGAGGCTCAACTCCATGGTCTACGGAACCCTCGCCGACGCCGATGTGGTGCTCTTCTTGATCGATGCCTCCGCACCCATCGGGCCCGGCGACCGGTTGATCGCTGAGAGACTCGTAGAGGCGTCGTCGACTGTGGTGCTGGCTGTCAACAAGTCGGACAAAGGCACCAAGGCCGAGATCGGTGAGCAGCTGGTCCGGGCAGGGGAGTGGGACTTCGCTGCTTACGTGCCCATCTCCGCCACCGAAGGAACCGGGCTCCAGGCCCTGGTCGACGAGATCGTGGTGCGGCTTCCCGAAGGCCCGCGCTATTACCCGGAGGGGATGATGACCGACCAGCCGGAATCGCTGGTCGTGTCGGAAATCGTAAGGGAGAAGTTCCTGGAACGGCTCCGCGACGAGTTGCCCCACTCTCTGTTGGTCCGGGTCGAGGACATGGAGCAGAGAAGCGACGGACTACTCGACATAACCGCTGATGTGATCGTCGAGCGGAAGAGCCAGAAGGGGATCGTCATCGGCAAAGGTGGCGAGTTATTGAAGATCGCCGGCACCGAGGCCCGCGAAGAACTCGAGGTTCTATTCGGAACGAAGGTAAACCTGAGCCTCCACGTCGTGGTCGAAAAGGACTGGCAGATCCGGGGCCAGATCCTCGACCGTTTCGGCTTCGGTTCCTAGGCAGCCTCTCTTCTCAGGCAATCCCGTCGCAGAAGGCGGCGAGCTCGGTGTCCATCTCGGTCAAACCGCCCTCGGAGTGGGTCGACAGCGACAGGCTCACCTTGTTCCAGCTGATCTCGATGTCCGGATGGTGGAACATGCGCTCGGCCTTCAGCCCGACCCGTGAGACGAAGCCCAGCGACTCGTTGAAGTCCTCGAATTCGAAGGTCGCCTTTATCGAATCCCCGTCGCGCTGCCATCGCTTGTGCTCGTCGAGGAAGGCGGATATCTGTTCGTCGGTGAGTAAGTCGGCCATGTCCTCATCCTAGGAGCCTGTTGACTTGCGGATAAGCCCGGCGCAGCGTGGCCGTTCCAATACTCTTGGCCTGTGGCGATCCGACACGACCAGGCAATAGTCCTCCGCTCCTATCCATTCGGCGATGCCGACCGGGTGGTGGTGTTGATCAGTCCCAACAACGGGAAGATCAGGACCGTCGCCAAAGGGGTGCGGAAGACCAAGAGTCGCTTCGGAGGCCGTCTCGAGCCTTTCACCCATGTCGACCTGGTCCTCTACGAGGGAAGGAACCTGGACACCATCACCCAGGTGGCCACGGTCGAACCGTTCAAGCGGCTGCGGGGTGACCTCGATGCGGTGATCGCTGCGGGGATGATGGTCGAAGCCGTCGATGCCGTCGCCCAGGAACAGGAGTCGTCGGTCCGCCTCTTCCTGCTTCTCCAGCGCGGTCTCAAAGCACTCGACTCGGGGATGTACTCACCGGACCTGATCACTGCCTTCCTGCTCAAACTCGCCGACGTCGTTGGAGTGGCGGTGGCATTGGTGGAGTGTGCCTCGTGCGGCAGGAGCGACAACCTGGACCGTTTTTCGTTTTCCGGTGGAGGTGCCCACTGCTCGGTGTGCCAGGTCGAAGGAGGGGTGAAACTGCGGCGGGGAATCACCCTTTACCTCGATGGCCTCGCACGCGCCGAGCTGATGAGCCTCCCGGCCACCGACCCGGTGCTGAGCGGTGAGGCAATGGGCATCGCCCGCCGCTTTCTCGAATACCACCTCGACCGCAAACTCTTCTCATTGGCGGTGCTGGAATGACACTCGATCTGGGAGCAGTCGACCTCGACCGGGTGCCGCAGCACATCGGGCTGATCCTCGACGGCAACGGTCGGTGGGCCAATCAGCGGGGCCTCCCCCGGACCGCGGGGCACCTGGCGGGAGAGGAGGCCCTGTTCGACACCGTGGAAGGGGCTCTGGCGATGGGAGTCGGGTGGATGACCGCTTTCACGTTCTCCACCGAAAACTGGAACCGCACCGACGACGAGGTCGAATTCCTGATGTGGTTCAACGAAGACCTGCTCACCCGGCGCCGTGACGACCTGCACAAACAGGGGGTGCGAATGCTCTTCGCCGGCGACATGGACGACCCCCGGATCCCGGACCGCAACCGCCAGCATATGGCGGAGGCCGCTGAGCTGACCGCCGGAAACGAGGTGCTGCGGCTGGTGTTCGCCTTCAATTACGGGAGCCAGCGGGAGATCGCTTCAGCAGCCAGGGAGGTGGCCCGCAAGGCAAAGGCCGGGGAGCTGGACCCCGAAACCATCGACGAGTCGACCATCGCCGATCACCTCTACATCCCCGACATGCCCCCGGTAGACCTGGTGATCAGGTCTTCGGGAGAGCACCGTCTCTCCAATTTCCTGCTCTGGCAGTCGGCCTACGCCGAGTTCTACTTTCCCGGCATCCTCTGGCCCGACTTCGACCGCCACGCTCTGGTCGACGCGGTGGTCGAGTACCAGGCACGGGAACGGCGCTTCGGCGGGGCCGAAGACCGAGTCCAGGTTGACTAAGGACCGGATCTAAGCCACCGTTCCCCGAATGCACCATGACTGAAGTAACACTCGACACCATCTCCAACCTCGCCAAACAGCGCGGGTTCGTCTTCCAGGCCAGCGAAATCTACGGCGGCCTGCGTTCGTCTTATGACTACGGGCCGCTCGGGGTCGAGTTGCTCAAAAATGTCAAGGAGGAGTGGTGGCGCTCGATGGTTCAACAGCGTTCCGACATCGTCGGGATCGACTCTGCCATCCTCCAGGCGCGCAAGGTCTGGCAAGCATCAGGCCACGAGGAAGTGTTCACCGACCCTCTCGTCGAGTGCTCCAACTGCAACAGCCGCTTCCGCCAGGACAAGCTCGATGATCCCGACAAGTGCCCGAGCTGTGGCAAGACCGGGACGTTCACTGACCCGCGCAATTTCAATCTGATGTTCCGCACCCACATGGGGCCTATCGATAGCGAGGACAACCTGGTCTATCTCCGCCCGGAGACCGCTCAGGGCATCTTCACCAACTTCGAGAATGTGCGCAGGACCAACCGGCTCAAGCTTCCCTTCGGGATCGCCCAGGTGGGCAAGTCGTTTCGCAACGAGATCACCCCCGGCCAGTTCGTGTTCCGAACCCGTGAGTTCGAGCAGATGGAGATGGAGTACTTCTGCAGGCCTGAGGAGAGCCCGGAGTGGTATCAGTACTGGCAGGACCAGCGTTTCCAGTGGTACCTCGATCTGGGCATGGACCCGGACCACCTACGGATCCGCCCCCATGAGAACGATGAGCTGAGCCACTATTCGTCGGGCACCGTCGACATCGAATATCGGTTCCCCTGGGACTGGGATGAGCTGGAGGGCATCGCCAACAGGGCCGACTTCGATCTCAAACAGCACGCCGAGCACTCCGGCCAGGACCTCACCTACTTCGACCCGGAGTCCAACGAGCGTTTCTTCCCCCATGTCATCGAGCCGGCGGCTGGAGCAACCCGCGCCACCTTCGCCTTCCTCATCGACGCCTATAACGAGGAGACAGTCGGTGACGACACCAGAACCGTGCTGAAGCTGCACCACCGGCTTGCGCCGTACAAGGTGGCGGTGCTGCCCCTCTCCAAGAAACCGGAGCTGATCGAGCCGGCCGAGAAGCTCATCGCCGGGCTCCGCAAGCACTGGATGGCGGAACTCGACATCACGCAGTCCATCGGCAAGAGGTACCGCCGTCAGGACGAGATCGGCACGCCCTATTGCGTGACCATCGACTTCGACAGCCTCGAAGATGGTGCGGTGACGGTCCGGGATCGTGACACCATGGCTCAGGACCGGATCTCGATGGATGCAGTAGAGAGCTACCTGATGGCGAAACTGTCCTGATCGATACCTCCTTGCCGGAAGCACCGTCCCATCCGCAAAACGCCAACCAAGTGACCCTCCAACTGGAGTTCGTGGCCACAAGCTCTTGAGCCTCCGTATGATCTGGCTCTCATGGCAGAACGCGCCGACATAGACCGGATCCGGGAGTCGATAGATCTCGTCGACCTCATCTCGGAGGTCACGAAGGTGAAACGCTCCGGGCGGACCTTCATGGCGGTGTGCCCCTTCCACGAGGAGAAGACCCCATCGATGTCGGTCGACCGCGCCCGCGGCCTCTACCACTGCTTCGGCTGCGGCAAAGGCGGCGACCTGTTCAGCTTCGTCCAGGAGACCCAGGGCCTGAACTTCCGGGAGTCGCTGGAAGTCCTCGCCCGCAAGGCCGGGGTGACCCTCACCGAAGATCCGGGAGCGGCGCAGCGGCGGGGAAGGCGTGGTGCGGGGATCGATGCGATCCGCAAGGCAATCGAGGTCTATCACACCAGGCTCAAATCGTCACCCGACGCCGGGCCCGCCCGGGCCTATCTCCGTGCCCGGGGTTATGACGTGGCAGTGATCGACCAATGGAAGATGGGCTTCGCCGGAACCGATTGGGACACCCTGACCAAGGAGCTGCGTTCGGCGGGGATCGACGACCGTGCCCTCACCGATGCCGGGCTGAGCCGCAAGGGCCGTAGCGGCATGTACGACTTCTTCAGAGGGCGGCTGATGTTCCCCATCTACGACCTCAGGGGCGATCCGGTGGGATTCGGCGGCCGGAAGATCGAGGAAGTACCGAGGGAAGCGACCAACAACCCTGACGCCAAGTACGTCAACTCACCCGACTCTGTCGTCTATCAGAAGTCCCGTCTTCTCTACGGGCTCGACCGCGCCCGAGCGGCGATGGGGACGGCGGGCGAGGCAGTGATCGTCGAGGGATACACCGATGTGATCGCCATGCACCTCGCCGGTGTGGAGACCGCGGTGGCAACCTGCGGCACCGCTCTCGGCGACGACCACTTCGACCTGCTCCGCCGCTTCACCGACAAGGTGGTGCTGACATTTGACTCCGACGCTGCCGGAGCAAATGCTGCCTTGAGAGGCGACGACATCGAGATGGGCCACCCGGTGAGGCTCGACCTGGATCTTCGCGTGGCCCTCATGCCGGATGGGTTGGATCCAGCCGACCTTGTGCAGGCAAGACGCATCCCAGAACTGCGAGCAGCTGTGGCGAACTCGCAACCGCTCCTCGAGTTTCGAATTCGGAACGAGATAGCCCCCCACGACCTGACCGGTCCTGAAGGAAGGGCGCGCGCTCTCAAGGCGGCCGTGGAGCCTCTACGTCGGTGGCCGGATGTCAACTCTCAGAATGTTTATGCCCGATTCATCGCCAGCGAGATTGGAAATATCGAGATTGAGGATGTCATTCACGCTATTAGAACGGGGGCGTCTCCTCAGCGCCTCGCCCCGAAGGACCCAAAGAGGCCGCTTCTGGGTTACGACGTGGAACTCCTACGAGTAGCACTAGATAGCCCATCCTTCTTCCCTGATCTGTCGGTGGACGACTTCCGAGATGAGAGGATCAGAAGTGCGTTCGCTGCGATAGCCGTTCAGTTTGGAGAGGCAACCGAATCCAGCGACATCCAAATATCACGAGTTACGGACGAGACAGCTGCGGCGGTTCTTCGCGCAGTTGCCCTCGATAGTCGACCACTTCCAAAGGTGGAGGATATCAATGAGGGTCTGCGCCGGCGACGCCTCGATGCCGTCATCGATCGCCTCGAGGAGGAGATCGATGAATTGGAGCAGGGAACGGACACCCATTCCGATGCGTTGCGACGGTTGGTAGCTTTGCAGAATCAGAAGCGAGCGGTCCAGGATCAATGAGTGAACAACTCAGAGCGGTAATTGCAGACTTGATAAAGCGGGGGCGCCAACGCGGCTTTCTCACCATGGCCGAGGTGCAACAGGAGCTGGAAGACGCTGAGGCCTCCGGTGAGGCTTTCGAGAAGACGGCCGAGGCGCTTCGGGAGGCGCGGGTCAGGCTCACGGAGGAAGGTCCCGGAGTCGTCGAGGAATTCGCCGAGGTGGGCTCGATCTCGGTTTCCGACCCGGTCCGCCTCTACCTCAACGAAATCGGACGCTACCCGCTGCTCACCGCCCAACAGGAAGTGGAGTTGTCGATGCAGGTCGAGGCCGGCCACCGCGCCCTGGCCCGAATCGAAAGCGAGGATGACCTGTCCGAAGAGGACATCGGACTGTTGAAGACCGAACGCCGCCGGGGCGAGGAGGCCCATGCTTCGCTGGTGCAGTCGAACCTCCGTCTGGTGGTGGCGATCTCGAGAAGGTATGCGGGACGGGGGATGGCCCTGCTCGACCTGATCCAGGAGGGCAACGTCGGGCTGATGCGCGCAGTGGAGCGTTTCGACTACCGCCGCGGCTTCAAATTCTCCACATATGCGACCTGGTGGATCCGCCAGGCGATCTCGAGGGCGATCGCCGACCAGGGCCGGACCATCCGGATGCCGATTCATATCCTCGACTCGGTCAACAAACTGACCCGGGCAAAACGTGAGCTCACCCAGCAGCTGAGCCGGGACCCAACACATGAGGAGCTCGCCGAGGAGCTCGATCTAGATGTGCACCGCGTAATCGAACTGCAACGAATCGCCCAGGACACGGTGTCTTTGGAGACCCCGGTCGGTGAGGACTCCGACGGGACTCTGGGCGACCTGGTCGAAGACCACGGATCGGAACAACCCGCCGAGAGTGCTGCGTTCGCCTCTTTGCAAGATCAGCTGGCATTGGCGCTGGAAGGTCTCAACGAAAGGGAGCGTCAGATCCTGGTGATGCGGTTCGGCCTGGCCGATGGTCGGATGCGAACCCTCGAAGAGGTGGGTGCCCACTTCAAGGTGACCCGGGAACGAATCCGCCAGCTGGAGACCAAAGCCCTCGCCAAACTCCGCCACCCCGACAAGTCACAGAAGCTGGAAGGCTTCCTCGAAGAGGGATAGACGGCCCGGACGCGTCGATAGGGACGGGTTCCCCGTCTTCTCTTTGCGCTTGGGTTCTTCTTGTTGCGTGTCGGTGGAGATTGGCGGGGTGGTCGGGGAGCTCACCCCTGGGGTTTGTGTTTCAACCGTGGTTGGGACTCTCCCCCCGGAGGCCGAGCCGATCGGGGGGAGTACCGCCGATCTCGATCGGCGGGGAGGGGTGACTGAAA
>JBBDMR010000167.1:0-1774 GCA_040878225.1 Acidimicrobiia bacterium | reverse complement strand
CAGCGCTCCGAGGATCACGAGAACGACGACGACGATGATCGCCAGGACCGGGTACTCGACCGCGAAGAAGATGACCACGGCGACCAGACCGTCCTCGGCGAGACTGACGATGGAGTTGCTCACCGGTTCAGGCGACGTATTGACGGCCAGCCTCGTCGTCGACTTGGTGACATGAGAGGTGAAGGCGAGACCCGCCGAACCGAAACCGGCAAGAGCCTGGCCGAGGCCGCTGGCATCTCCAACAAGCACCACCCCGAGTATGGCAGCCCCCAATGGCCGGATCGCCGTGTGCACCACGTCCCAGATGTTGTCGAGATAGGGGATTTTGTCCGCGACGAACTCGAGCGAGTACATAAGCAGGGAGACAATCAACAAGTCGGTGCGTTGCAGCACTTCTGGAACCTCCCCGATGTCGAGGCGGCCGAAGATGTTGAGCAAGGCGACCACCCCGTACAGGTTGATCCCGGATGCCCATCCGCTTCCGACTATAAGTCCGGCGACTGGATCCATACCTCAAACCTCCCGGTAGTCATTTTCCTGGGCCGGACCACGACTCTCACAGGCCCTTCGGGTGCCAGACCGTTTTGATCTCGGTGAATGCCGCGATCCGATACGGGCTCTGCGCGGTCTCGTCGGGCACCACGACCCGCTTCACGTTGTGCACTGCCCCCTCCTGAACGCGTGCCAGCTGGGCTACGGTCGCCCCACCGGCGTCGATGGCGTTGATATCCATGTGGTCTGCAAGGAAGGGGATCAATCCCTCCTTGTTTCCGGTGAGCAGATTGACGACGCCACCGGGCACGTCTGAGGAATCCAACACCTCGGAGAACGTGATAGCCGGCATCGGAGCCGACTCCGAGGCGAGCACCACCGCGGTGTTTCCGGGCACGAGGACAGGTGCGAGGCGGGAGACCAAACCGAGAAGGCCCGGCTCCTCGGGGGCAATCACACCCACGACTCCGGTCGGCTCCGGCGCCGAGATGTTGAAGAATGGACCGGACACCGGATTCAGATTGCCGTAGATCTGAGCGAACTTATCCGCCCACCCTGCGTACCAGACCAGACGATCGACCGACGCCGCGACTTCTTTTTTTGCTGCAGCGGGCGTTGATCCCGCCGCTGTCAGCTGCTCGACGAAGGTCCCGGTGCGGTCCTCGAGAGTCTCGGCGATTCGATACAGGATCTGGCCGCGGTTGTACCCGCTGCGCTCCGACCACCCGGCCACAGCGCCCCTGGCGATGCGAACTGCATCCCGGAGGTCTTTCCGACTGGCAGCAGCGACCCTGGCGAGGACGGTTCCGTCTGCGGCGAGGGCGGGGTAGGTGCGGCCAGATTCCGACCTCGGGAACTTGCCACCGATATAGAGTTTGTAGGTCTTCTTGACGTCGAGACGGCTCATCCTTCACTCCACTTCAGGTAGGGCAGGAGGCCGTGACGCCCGCCCTCACGCCCGAACCCGGATTCCTTGTACCCGCCGAAGGGTGATGCCGGATCGAATTTGTTGTAGGTGTTGGCCCATACAACGCCTGCCTTCAACTGGTCGGCCATCCAGAGGATGCGGGAGCCCTTGGATGTCCAGACTCCGGCCGAGAGGCCATACGGGGTGTTGTTGGCCTTCTCCACTGCTTCCTCGGGGGTTCGGAACGACAGGATGGAAAGTACAGGCCCGAAGATCTCCTCCTGGGCGATCCGGTGCGACTGGGCAACATTGGTGAACAGGGTCGGCCGGAAGAAGAATCCGCGTTCGGGCAGTGCACAGTCGGGCTGGTATATC
>JBBDMR010000166.1:0-9638 GCA_040878225.1 Acidimicrobiia bacterium | reverse complement strand
ATCGACTCAGGACGAAGGAACCCTGATAACCGGGGCACCGCCAATGCGGGTCGGATAATCGGCATCGTGGCGACAGTGCTCGGCCTCATCGGACTCGTCGTCTTGTTCGCGTTCCTGTTCCTCGGCCTCTCCGTCGGCGTGTTGGAGGAGATCCGCTGATGACCTCGGCGTGGCGAAGCCGACTTCTCATGGTCGCTCCGCTTCTGGCGGTCGGGTTCCTTGCCGTGGCCCCTACCGCTGATGATGGCCCGACGGTGTGCCCGTTCGCGCTCACAACCGGTGTCGCCTGCCCGGGATGCGGGATGACCCGTGCCGCCGGGTACCTCCTCCGGGGCGATCTGTCTTCGGCTCTCCGGTATCACCCGCTGGTGATACTGATTGCCGTCCAGGCCATGGCCGGGTGGGGTTGGTGGATGTTGCGTCGGTCCGAGACTGTGCGGCCGATGTCGACCAGGATCACCAATGCCATCTTCATTGGAACCGGCGTCAGCCTCGTGGTTGTCTGGCTGCTCAGACTGTGGGCGGGTTCGCTGCCACCGGTTTAGCGGAGCGGATCAACCAGAGGAATATCGCCGCTATCGACGCGCCCACGCCGATGAATGCCGGGATGAGCCACTTCGAATTGGCCAGATCGGAGACGCTTTCGGACACCGGAGCACGACCTCCACCGGGATCGAGCACCCAGCTACCCAGCTTGAGCAGCAGCGCAAATGTCAAGGCACCGACAGCAAATCGGGTCGACAGCGTCCGCATTGCCCTCACCCGGTTGTCAGCCACGAGCACATATATGGCGCCGAAGACAACCAGGGCTACCAGAGCGAGCACCGAGGCGATCCCCAGACGCCTTGCCACCGGGGATGCCGGACCCACCATCGCCTCATCCCCTGGTTCACGAATCACCAGAGGGTCGAGACCGGCGACAATCGCAGCGACCTGGGCCTCGGGAGCCGGTATTCCCTGGGACGCGAGCGACGCAGTTACGGCAGGGACCGTCGGGGCGAATATGGATGCCATGTCGACCGCAGTTCCCCCGGAGTCGGGCTCGGCTGCCGCATCGACCACCTCCAGGACCAACGAAGCCAGGGCCTGTTTCACCTCGGGAGTGAACAGCGACAGAGTGGCCGCTTCCCCGGCCGCGTCACGAGGGACTCCGGAATCGACCAGCTGAGTGGTCATCCAATCAGAGAACCGTCCGGTGACCTCCTCGCTCTCGCTGAGAGGAGCAACGTTGTCGGCCAACTCGTCGGTATCGATTACCACTGCCCGACCCCAGAACGAGAGCAGCAGGACGGTTGTCGCAAGACCGAACACCCAGGCCGAGAGCGAACTGAGAAAACGGGTTAGACCCGGGTTCAATTGGTGATTACCAGCGCCGGATTGGTGCGGATGCGGGGGCGCTTCTCGATGACGGCATCAGCCAGCCTGGCGAAGGCCTCCTCGGCCTCGGTGCCGGCAGCGGCGACAGCAACAGGCTCGCCGACGTCTGCCCCACGTCCCATCGCCGGAAGCAACGGGATCCTGGCCATCAAATCTACCTTCAACTCGGAGGCCAAAGCCTCTCCACCCCCGGAGCCGAACAGCTCGTAGCGTGTCCCGTCGTCACCGGTGAACCAGGACATATTTTCGACAACTCCGATCACCTGCTGGTCGACCTCCTCAGCCATCAGGGCGGCACGGCGCGCCACCCGTTGCGCGGTCGGCTGCGGTGTGGTCACCAGGATCACCTGGGCCCGCGGCAGGAACTGTGACATCGAGATAGCAATGTCGCCGGTCCCCGGGGGCATGTCGACGATCAGGAAATCGGGGTTGTCCCAGAAAACGTCTTTCAGAAACTGCTCTATGGCCTTGTGCAGCATCGGGCCCCGCCAGATAACCGCCTTGTCGTCACCGACGAAATAGTCCATCGACATCACCTTTACCCCGTGGGCCACCGGGGGCACGATCTTCTCTCCCATCATCAAGGGTGGCTCGGCGACACCGAGCATCCGGGGTATGGAGAATCCCCAGATGTCGCCATCGACAATGCCCACCTTCTTGCCGGTGCGACGGAGGGCTACGGCGAGGTTGGAGCTCACCGAAGACTTACCCACGCCGCCTTTGCCCGAAGAGATGGCGATCACACGGGTCGCCGAACCGGGCTCGCCTATCCCGGGCCCGCTGTCGGCCGTGAGACGGTCCATGAGCTCTGCAGCGTCGTCGTCGGACATGATCTCGACGTCGATGTCGGCTCCCCGGCCGTGGGGACGAAGCGCCTCGGCGAGGGCCGAGTCGAGACCGTGATCGGGTGTCGGCATGCGCAACCCGACCTTGATCTTGCCGGTTAGCGTCTTCTCCACAGACCTCACCTGCCCGAGCTCACCTAGCGTCCGGCCCACCAGCAAAGGTGATTCGAGTTGTGCCACCGCGTTGTAGATCTCGGTGTTCATAGACGATCCGTCGTCAGGGCCCATCAAGTTCTCCAGGAGTCCGTTGGATAATGCCGTTGCTCAGATTGGCGGAGCAGGCGCTCACAGCTCGCAAGGGGGCCGAGTTTTCGCCACTCCTCGGACCGGAATGGCGGGGCCGAGAACGCAGCGAATGGCGATGCATGGTCGTCAAGATGGGTGACATGTGTTGTTCAACGGGCTCCAAAGGGGGTGGTTAGAAGACCTACGAAACTATAGTTTTGATCAGTTGGTACCCCTCATGGACAAAAAAACCTTTGAAAACCGGATTTCTGATCTGACTTCGGCCCTCGGCGACCCGACCCGCCGGGCGATATACATCGCCGTGCGCGAATCGGCCGAACCCCTGACCACGACCACCATTTCGAGCGTCTTCGAGATCCATCCCAATGTCGCCAGGCACCATCTCGATCGCCTCACCGAAGACGGCTACCTGCGAGTCAGCGCGTCAAAAGGCAGGGCGGGCCTGGGAGCGGGTCGGCCGGCCAAGGGATACGAGGCAACCTCAAAGGAAGTCTCGGTCCACTTCGCACCGCAACGCTCCGAGATGCTGGTCGAACTGCTGATGAGGGTGCTCGAGAAGGTTTCCAAAGACGACCTGTCCGGCATCGCCGAAGAAGTGGGGCGCCAGTACGGCAAGGAGCTGGCTTCCGAGATCGGCGTCCAGGAGGAGACCGGTTACGACGCGGCGGTCAAGTCGGTGGCGAAAGCGATGACCGGGCTCGGATTTGCCGTGGACCCCGACATCTCCGGCCAGCGCCTGCTCACGTCCCATTGCCCGTTCGGGGAGGCCGCCAGCAACCATCCCGAGGTGGTCTGCTCGCTCGACCGAGGTATTGTCTCGGGCTTGTTCGGGGAACTTTCGGTGCCTTGCACCCCGGTCCTCATCCCCCACTCCCGCCCCGACGACGACTGCATCACCCGGGTGCCGGTAACTCTGGGTAGCGGCTGACTCTGTCCAGGCACCAGCTTTCCAAATCGGCAAGAAGGGTCTTTCTTCGCACCCACGGTCGGAGTTCTTGGCCAATTGCTCCTGTAACCTCAAAGACATAAGAGTTTTAGCCGCAACGCCGAAAGGTCTGACATGAAAAGCGATCCATTCGGGTCCCGCACCAATCTGAACACCGCGCTCGGAAACCGCGAAATCGTTCGTCTCGACGCAATCGACGGCACAGAAACGCTCCCCTACTCGATCAAGGTCCTGCTCGAATCGGCACTGCGCAATATGGACGGCATATCGATCACCGAGGACGACGTCCGGGGCATCGCCGCATACGACGCCACCGCCGTCGGTGAGCAGGAAATCCCCTTTATCCCGGGACGGGTCGTCCTGCAGGACTTCACCGGTGTCCCCGCCATTGTCGACCTCGCCGCGATGCGTGCCGCAATCGTGAGAATGACCGGCGACGAAGGATCCGCTCAGAAAGTGAACCCGCTGATACCCGCCGACCTGGTTGTCGACCACTCGGTACAGGTCGACGCTTTCAATTCTCCGGACGCTCTGATGATCAACTCGTCGAAGGAGTTCGAGCGCAACCAGGAGCGCTACGAGTTCCTGAAGTGGGGCCAGTCGGCCTTTGCCAACTTCAGGGTGGTCCCGCCGGCGACCGGCATCGTTCATCAGGTCAACCTGGAGTATCTGGCCAAGGTGGTGTGGGACAACGGCCTCGAGCTCTATCCCGACAGCCTGGTCGGCACCGACAGCCACACCACGATGATCAACGGTCTTGGCGTGGTCGGCTGGGGGGTGGGCGGCATCGAAGCCGAGGCGGCAATGGTCGGCCAGCCCATTTACATGCTGCTCCCAGAGGTGGTCGGTTTCGAATTGACCGGCAAGCTTCCCGAAGGAGCCACAGCCACCGACCTCGTGCTTCGGGTCACCGAGATGCTCCGCTCCCACGGAGTGGTCAGCAAATTCGTCGAGTTTCACGGCACCGGGCTTGCCGACATGCCATTGGCCAACCGGGCGACGATCGCCAACATGGCACCTGAGTACGGGGCGACGGTGGGATTCTTCCCGGTTGACGAACAGACCCTCAAGTACATGCGCCTCACCGGCCGTGAGGACAAGCTGATCGACACCGTCGAGCAGTACTACAAGGAGCAAAAGTTGTGGCGTGACGACTCGCGTGACATCGCTTACTCCTCGAGGCTTAATCTCGACATGTCGACTGTTGAGCCCTCCCTCGCCGGACCGAAACGCCCCCAGGACCGAATCGACCTCTCGGGGATGAAACAGCAATGGGAGCAGGATCTCACCAACGAGTTCGGCAAGGCGAGCGGCGCAGCTGAAGGCACCACTTCGGAGTGGGTCGACGAGGGAGGGACACCGACAAACGGGCCCGAGTCACAGGCCAACGTCAAGGTCGTATATGACGGTGAGACCTTCACAATGACCGACGGCGACGTGGTCATTGCCGCTATCACCTCGTGCACCAACACATCGAATCCCGATGTGATGGTGGGTGCGGGCCTCGTCGCCCGCAAAGCCCGGGAACTGGGCCTCAACCGCAAACCGTGGGTGAAGACTTCCCTCGCACCCGGGTCTCAGGTCGTCACCGAATACCTGACCAAGTCGCGGCTCCTCGAAGACCTCGAGTCCCTCGGATTCCACGTCGTCGGGTACGGGTGCACGACCTGTATCGGCAACTCCGGCCCGCTACCCGAACCGATATCAGAGGCGATTCAAGCGAACGACCTCGTTGCCGCTGCAGTCCTCTCGGGAAACCGGAACTTCGAAGGCCGGATCTCCCCCGATGTGAGAGCCAACTACCTTGCTTCACCTCCCCTGGTTGTGGCTTATGCAATCGCGGGAACCGTCGACTGGGACCCGCTGACCGAACCGATCGGAACCGACCGCGATGGCAATGATGTGATGCTGAGCGATATCTGGCCGAGCCAGGACGAGATCGCCTCCATCGTGGGCGAGAACGTTCTCCAGTCGCAGTTCACCGAGAAATACGCCGACGTCTTTACCGGATCCGACGAGTGGCGAGCCATCACCACCGCAGAATCCGACCTCTACCCCTGGAACCCGGCGAGCACCTATGTCCAGGAACCTCCTTTCTTCACCACATTGACCCCGGAAGTCACCCCGCTCGCCCCGATCAAGGGCGCCAGGGCGCTCGCCAAGCTCGGTGACTCCGTGACCACCGACCACATCAGCCCGGCGGGTTCGATCGCTGCCGACTCCCCTGCAGGCAAGTACCTCATCGAAAACGGGGTGCAGCCTGCGATGTTCAACTCATACGGGTCGAGGCGCGGCAACGACCGGGTGATGACCCGAGGCACCTTCGCCAACATCCGGGTACGCAATCAGCTCGCCCCCAACACCGAAGGCGGTTGGACCACCGACTACACCGATGGAGAAGTCAAAAGCATCTATGAGGCCGCGATGAACTATCAGGAGGCCGGCATCCCGTTGATCGTTCTCGCCGGCACCGACTACGGAATGGGCTCGTCCCGTGACTGGGCCGCCAAGGGAGCCTTCCTGCTCGGGATAAAGGCCGTGATCACCAGCTCATTCGAGAGGATTCACCGCTCCAACCTGGTGATGATGGGGGTCCTTCCTCTCGTCTACACCGGCGACCAAACTGCGGAGAGTCTCGGACTCGACGGCACAGAGTCGTACGACATAGCGCTCACCGACGAGCTCCACCCGAGGCAGACGGTGCGGGTGACCGCAACTCACCCCGACGGAAAGGTGATCGAGTTCGATACCTCGGCCCGGGTAGACACCCCTATCGAGGTCGAATACCTGCGCAACGGTGGCATCCTGCACTATGTCCTCAGAAACATGGCAAAAACCTGACGACGCCGACCCGCTCCAGGGTCGATCGTTCCGTCTGACCGGTGTCTTCGTCATTGTGGTGGCTGCAGGACTGCTGGGTGCCTGGATCTTCAACTCAGGGGGCGAAGACACCGCTGGCGTGGGCCGGGAAGCACCGGACTTCGAAGTCGAGAGTGTCGGCAGGGGCGCGCCCATCGTGCTCAGTGAGTTGGTTGCTGGGGACGACCGCCCGATCGTGATCAACCTCATGGCATCGTGGTGCGGCCCGTGCCGCGAAGAAATCCCCGAACTGAGTGCCTTTGCCGACGCCAACCCCGGTGTCCTCGTCCTCGGGGTCGCCGTCGAAGACCGCTACGACGACTTCAAGCAGTTCGTCACGGAAGTAAGACCGACTTACACCGTCGGCTTCGACGAGGGGACAATGAGGGAGTCCTACCCCACGCTCGGCCTTCCCGCCACCTTTTTCCTCGACTCCGATGGCGTCATTGTCGAGGTGTTCAACGGGATCCTCGACCAGGAGCTTCTCGAGGAGCTGGTCGCTGGGCTCAGCTGAGCCCAGTCAGCCTTTCCTCCAGAGCCTGCACGTATTCGAGATTGGGCCCGGAGACCAACTCGGCGGTGACGATCAGTCTCTCCCGCGCCGAAAACTTGGGATGACACGTGGTGAGAGTCAGCCACGCACCTTCACGGGGATCGGCCACCCAGACATCGGTGGGCGCCACGACAAACGACTCCTCGCGCAGTTCGTACACGTGGGTACCGATTGCCGTTTCGATCTCGATCCGATCTCCGGGCTGCAGCTGGTCGAGATCGAAGAAAGGCCGTCCGTAGGTGGTGCGATGGCCGGAGATGACCGCGTTGCCGGGTTGACCGGGAAGGACAGTCCCCGGCATATATCCCGGACCTTTCTGCAATGTCTCTGTTGACACACCCGAAAACACCACCACCTCGAGCCCGATCCGCGGCACACGCATGACGCCGAACTCGGCGCCTTCGTCGGGAATGTTCTCGCTGTGGAATTCGACGACCCGTTCTTCGGAGTCGGGTGTCTCCGCCACCTCGACTTCCTGGACTGGGGGTAAAGCCGTCTGTTCGAACACCCCGTCGATGCCCTCAGCGGCCTCGGTCTGGATCCGCGAGTTGATGACATCTGTGACGAACAGCTCATATCCGGCGTAGCCGAAGATGAAAAGCGACACCCAGATGAAGGTCCACCCGGTGACCTGGAGCTTACGTTGCACATGGAGAAGGCTAGGAGTC
The DNA here is from genome assembly GCA_040878225.1 of Acidimicrobiia bacterium. Classification (GTDB taxonomy): domain Bacteria; phylum Actinomycetota; class Acidimicrobiia; order Spongiisociales; family ZC4RG35; genus MA-ANB-1. The sequence continues at coordinate 2,144 of JBBDMR010000166.1, read as the reverse complement.
GGGCTCAGCTACCGGACCAATCCGGGTCTCGCTTGTTCAGAAACGCATCGATTCCCTCTGCCGCATCGGCGGTAAGGGCAATTTCGGTAAGCCCTCCCTGGAGGCGGTCGAGAGCGGCGTCGAGACCCAGTTCGTAGATACCAGCGAACGAGTCCTTTCCGATCAGATATGATGCCGGACTGGCGCTCAACAACCGATCGACCACCTCATCGACTGCTCCATCGAGTTCGGCAGCGGAAACGACTCGACTGACCGCGCCGATCCTCTGCGCCTCGTGGGCATCGATGACCCGTCCGGTGAGCATCAAGTCGAGTGCAGCCTTGCGCGGCACCGAGCGCGCGAGGACAGCCGAAATCATCATCGGCCACAAGCCGACGCTGACTTCCGTCGTCCCCAGCTTGGCGCTCTCGACACATATCGTGATGTCGCAGGCAACCGCGAGGCCGAATCCTCCTGCGAGCGCATGGCCGTTGACCCGGGCAACGGTAGGTTTGCCGCCCCGCTCCATGAGCCGGAACAAATCGGCGAGTGCTCCCCTCTCGCGGTGGCGCCCTAAGGCGTCATCGACAAAACCTCCCGAAAGATCTCCACCTGCGCTGAACGCCCGATCGCCCTCACCTGTGTAGACGATCACTCTGACCTCGTCATCTTCGACAGCCTGACGGGTGGCTTCGAGCAAACCCCGCATCACGGCAGTCGACATCGGGTTGTGACGCTCGGGGTCGTCGATCGTGATCGTCGCCCGCCCGCCTGATGACCGGTACTGGATCATTTCCGCTTTCTCCATTCTTTGTCTATCGGTGGGCAGCTAAGGCTATTACCGTCGGACACCATGCTATGGCTTGCACTCGTCCTCTTCCTGGCTCTCGTGATCGCCATCCTCCGCGGCGGCCGTCTGACCAACCTCGGCGACATCGAGCTGAGATCGTGGTGGCTCCTGATTGTCGGCTTCGGCCTCCAGGCCGCTACCAGGCTGTTGCCCCAGGAGGACTGGGCCGAGACGGCGGGGATTCTGATGGTGCTGGGATCGTTCCTGCTGCTCATGGTTCTGGTGGTCGTCAACCGGGACAGTCCAGGCATGTGGCTTGCCGGGTTCGGGGTTTTGATGAACTTCACCGTCATCGCCCTCAACGGGGGGATGCCGGTGCTTTCCGAAGCCGCAGAGGTTGCCAGCGGGTTCACAGTCTCCGACCCTGACATCGCCGGATCCTTCAAGCATGTCGTCCTCGGCCCTGACACTATCCTCCCCGCTTTTGGCGACCTGATACCGCTTCGCCTCGCCGGCCACGGTCAGGTGATCAGCCTCGGGGACGTGTTCCTGGCCGTCGGCTTGGGCCGGTTCCTCGAGCATGAGTTACGCAAGCCGCGCCGTTACTTCAAGAAGGGTGCGTCGGCAGAAGCCGGTTCCGCCCACTGACTCGGTCAGCGTGCCGCGGCGTGTGCACAGTGCAAATCGATGCGGATTCCGAGCCCGAGTGCACAGTGCAAACCGGTCAAAACCCACCCTGAGCAAATCGGTGCGGATTCCGGCCCACTGTGCACAGTGCAAACCGGTGTTTAGCGTGCCGCGGCGTGGGATGATCCGGGATCGAGGACCCCACGGGTGGTGAGGAGTCTGCGCAGTGAGGCAACCACCTGGGGGTCGTACTCATAGGCGGTCCCGGCATGGAGGTGCTCGAGTGCTTGCAGCGGAGTGCGTCGCTCCTGGTATACCTGCCAGTCGTATGCAGCTGCCACTTTGATCACCCGGGAGATGATGGAGATCTCCGGATCGATGTCCTCACCGGGGCGTCGGAAAGGCTGGTACTGGTTGCGAACGTCGCCCGCGACCCGGTCGAGATACGGTGCCTCGGCAATGATCTCAGCGCTCCACCGAGCGATGTCGTCGTCGCTGTAGCCCATCTTCAGGATCTGCGGCTCGTTGAGGCTGACCCGGCCGATATCGTGCATCAGCCCGGCGAACTCGATTTGCTCCACCTGGACCGGTCCGAGACCGATCTCTTTGGCGATGGCGGCGGCGATCTCGGTGGTGCGGTCGGCGTGACCGTCGATTCCGAGCCCGGAAACCTCCGGGATCCGGGCCAGGGCCCTGATAGTCTGCTTGTAGGTGACTTTCGTCTCCTGGAACCGGGCGAAGGCGGTGT
>JBBDMR010000165.1:0-48005 GCA_040878225.1 Acidimicrobiia bacterium | reverse complement strand
GGTGCCGGCTCGCCGGCACCGCTCTTTCTTTTCTGGCTAGACTGCCCGTCCGATGACCCAAGCCACCGCCAACGGCCGCCAGACAAGACGCGTCTCGCGGGTCACACCAACCACTGTCTTTCTCTGGCTTCTCCGGGCCCTGGCGGCAGCCGTGGTGCTCTATGGAGCCTTCCAGAGCCTCTCGTCCGGGCGCCTGACTGCGTCGCAGTGGCAGGACCTGTTCGTCTTCGGGATATCGACAGGATCGGTCTACGCGCTCATCGCCCTGGGCTACACGATGGTCTACGGCGTCCTCCGGTTCATCAACTTCGCCCACGGCGAGGTCTTCATGATCGGGGCAATGACCGCTTTCCTCGTTGCCGACGGCCTGTCCCAAACCGCCCTGTGGACCGACAATATCGTCATCGCTTTGCTTATCGTCCTCCTTGCCTCGATGATTGCCTCCACCGCCACCGCGGTAATCATTGAGCGCGTCGCATATCGTCCGTTGCGTGGAGCCCCGCGCCTTATTCCCCTGATCACTTCGATCGGCGCCTCTTTCACCCTCCAATACATCGTCCGGGGCCTCGTCGGCCCGAGCACCAAGGCATTTCCTAGGGTCGAGCCATTGCGGGGCACGATGGAGATCTTTGGGGTAGTCATCCTTAAGTCACAGGTGGTGGTCATTGTCGCCGCCCTGGTGATGATGGCGGCCCTCTACCTGTTCGTGGAGAGGACCAGGACCGGCCGAGCGATGCGGGCGGTGTCCGAAGACCCGGAGACCGCCGCCTTGATGGGTATCAATGTCGACCGGACCATCGTCACCGTTTTCGGCGTCGGTGGTGCCATGGCTGGTGTCGCTGGCGCTCTTTGGGGATTGGTATTCCCCAGCCTCAACTTCTTCTCCGGATTCCTCCCCGGTATCAAGGCTTTCACCGCTGCGGTGCTCGGCGGGATCGGGAACATCGTCGGCGCCATGCTGGGTGGAGTGAGTCTCGGGATTTTCGAATCAGTAGGCCCGAGCCTCGTTCTTGCCGGATATGAAATCCCGGCCTTTTCTCAATTGAAGGATGTCGTTGCCTACTCAGCGCTGGTGTTGGTGTTGATATTCCGGCCTTCGGGCATCCTCGGCGAGCGTCTGGCCAGAGAGCGAACCTGACATGGCCGATATCGACGTGACCGCATCCGAGAGGGCGACTGTAGATCCGGAACTGCGGGAGGCGCCGCCCGTGGATCTCGGTCGGGCCGTATCCAAGGGAGGGGCGGCCGCCGCCGGGATGGTCCTGGTCGCCGCAACCGGAATTGTGGCCACGTTCCAGGATCGGCTCGTCATCGACCCATTCCTTCCGCTGGGCATCCTCTTCTTGTACCTGGTCCCATTTGCCATCGGTTGGACGGCCGGAAGCCCACCGAAGGCAAAGGAGGGCTTCGCCGCTGCGGCCACCGGGCCGCGTAATGCGTTGGCCGGGATGATCGCTGGAGCCATCGGCGGAGTCGCAGCTGCGATTCTGCTCGTGCTAATCCAGAACTTCAACCTCCGCGGCGTTTTCGTGGAGCTGTCGCCGGAGCTCGCCGAGATCCTCAGCTTCGGCGAATCGCTCCCCGTGGCGATCCCGTTGATCGTCATTGTCGCCACAGTCGCCGGGGCCCTCGGAGGCGGGGTTCACGTCCTCCCGGTGCGGCTGCGCCACGCGCTGATGCCCGCATTGATGTGGGTGCTCATATTCAGCCTTATGTCCGACCTGGTCAGCCAGTTCTTCTTCGGAATCAACTTCGAGGCTGGGACCGACTTCTTCTATGGCCGCCGCGGGGGCCCGCTGAGCATTGGAGGGGCGACCATTGTATTCGTCGTGTTCTTCGCTGTGTACTGGTATCTCGGGGGGCGAGAGAGGACGTTCCGGGAGCATTTCGGTGTGTTGCCCCGGACCGAACGAACCAGGTGGACCGCAGTCGCGGCCCTTGCAATCGTCTTGGTTCTGTGGTTCCTGCCCTCCGTGATGGGCCCGTTCGTCAGCCAGGTCCTCGACACGGCCGGTATCTATCTTCTGATGGCCCTCGGGCTCAATATCGTCGTCGGCTACGCCGGACTGCTCGACCTCGGTTACGTCGCGTTCTTCGCCGTGGGTGCGTACACAATGGCGATCCTGACTTCAGCGCAGTCGCCGGCCTTCACACCGGAGATCGCGTTCCTGGCGGCACTCCCGGCGGTGCTCCTGGCTGCCGCGATAGCCGGGATTATGGTGGCCACTCCGGTCATCCGGATGAGGGGCGACTACCTGGCGATCGTCACTCTAGGATTTGGTGAGATCGCGCGGATCCTGCTCAACTCCGAGTGGCTGGCTCCGGTGTTCGGCGGGGCCCAGGGGATCACCAACATCCCAAATCTGTCGATCGGCCCGCTCACCTTCAATAGCCCCGAGGACTACTTCTACCCGATCTTCCTGTTCGTGCTCGTTGCCGCCTATATCACCTATGCCTTGGAGAAGTCGCGCTGGGGCCGGGCATGGATGGCGATGCGCGAAGACGAGTCAGTTGCGGAGGCGATGGGGATCAATATCGTCACCGCCAAGCTCTCCGCCTTCATGATCGGAGCCGTTCTCGCCAGTGTTGGCGGCGCCCTATTCGCCGCCCAGATCGGATCGGTCTTCCCCCACTCGTTCGACATCGTGGTCTCGATCACTGTGCTGGTCATCATCATCGTGGGTGGGATGGGCAGCGTTCCGGGTGTCGCGGTCGGCGCCCTGGCGCTGATCGGGCTGCCCAACCTCTTGCGCGAGTTCTCGGAGTACCAGTTCCTCTTCTACGGTGTCCTGCTTATCGTGATGATGTTGAACAAGCCGGAAGGCTTCATCCCTAGCAAGCGGCGAGCCCAAGAACTCCATCAGGACGAGATGCGCCAGGATGACTGGCTGGAGATTTATGGCAAAGAGGGCGCTCCCACCGAGCCGGGCACCGAGAAGCTGCAGCTATGACCACATACCTCCAGATCACAGGTCTCCAGAAGTCGTTCGGCGGCCTCCGTGCCATCAATGGCGTCGATTTCCATGTCGAGCCGAACGAAGTGGTCAGCGTGATCGGGCCCAACGGGGCAGGGAAGACGACGTTCTTCAACCTCATCACCGGGATGGAGGTGCCCGATGAGGGCAGCATCGAATTCGATGGCCAGCAGCTGGTCGGGCTCCGACCCAACCAGATCCTCGAGCTCGGCCTGGCCCGCACCTTTCAGAACGTCCGGCTCTTCCCGTCGATGACCGTGAAAGAGAACGTCATGATCGGCCAGCACAGTCGGACCAAGGCCGGGTTGCTCGGGGCAATCTTCAAGATGCCTTCCCAGCGCAAGGAGGAGGAGGAGATCGATCAGAGAGCTCAAGAGGTGCTCTCGTTCTTTGGGACGAGGCTCGCCGGGTATCGTCACGATCAGCCTGCCTTCGTGCTCTCATATGCCAACCGCCGCCGGCTCGAAATCGCCCGGGCGATGGCGACCGATCCTAAGATCCTTCTCCTCGACGAGCCCACGGCCGGGATGAACCCCAGAGAAACCGTTGAGCTAACCGACCTGATCGGGCGGCTTCGAGACGAGAAGGGCTACACCATCGTTCTCATCGAGCACGACATGCAGGTGGTCCGCAATGTCTCTGACAGGGTGGTCGTGCTCGACCACGGAGAGAAGATCGCCGAAGGTTCGTACGACAAGGTGTCGACGAATCAACAGGTGATCGAAGCCTATCTGGGCCGCCCGGCCGGGACCGCATGAGCGACTCCAACCGCAGTCCGCTACTCGCGCTCAAGGACGTCAACACCCACTACGGCCCGGCGCACATCCTCAGAGACGTCGACATCGACATCTACGAAGGGGAGATGGTGTGTCTGCTCGGGGGCAACGCCTCGGGCAAGACCACGACCCTCAAGACGATCCTCGGCTACGTGAAACCTACGTCGGGAGGCGTGTTCATCGATGGCGAGAACATCAACGACTGGACCACCGCTGACCGCGTCGGGAACGGGATCACGATGGTCCCCGAGAACCGGCGCTTGTTCAAGCGCATGACGGTGAAGGAGAATCTCGAGATGGGCTCTTATCTCCGTCGTGGGGAGTCCACCGCCGAGGACATGGAGCGGATATTCGAGATGTTCCCCAGGGTCAAAGAAAGGCTCAGCCAACGTGCCGGCACCCTCTCCGGAGGTGAGCAGCAGATGGTCGCGATGGGACGAGCCTTGATGGCTCGGCCCAAAGTGCTCCTCATGGATGAGCCATCGATGGGATTGGCACCGGTGTTGGTGGCGCAGAACTTCGAGGTGATCGAGCAGATCAACAAGGCTGGCACGACAGTGTTCGTAGTGGAGCAGAACGCCAACATGGCCCTTTCCATCGCAGACAGGGGTTATGTGCTCCAGACCGGGCGCATTGTGCTCAGCGACACCGCCGAAGCCCTGATGGCCAACCCCCAAATGCGCGCGGCCTACCTCGGCGATATCTAGACGATGGCAAGGGGGGACGACCCCCCATATATCCCCCCGACAAGTTGGATGGCGTCGCAAACGGCCTGGGATACACGTCGAAATGCGGTCGGATTGGCGATCCAAACCGCGCCGCCAGGGGAGGCGACCCCCTATTGCTCTCCCACAGCGCGTCTCGCCCTCCGCTTGCCACTCTCCCTCCGCTTGCAACTCTCCCTCCGCTTGCCACTCTCCCTCCGCTTGCGGAGGGAGCGCCGGCGACGAAGGAGCCGGGAGGGTGGGGAGTTCCCACCAACACTCCTCTCGCACCGCCGCACACGCGACTCGATCTCAACTTGGAGAGTCTCAGTCCCCCTTACCTCTCGGCCTTTCGGGCCGACACCGACCTTTCCCCCGTTCGACTTCATCTCCGGGGGAACAGCCGCTCCCTACGGTCGCTGGGCCTCCGGGGGAACAGCCGCTCCCTACGGTCGCTGGGGGTCTTCCGGGGGTGCGTCGCCTTCTGACCAGCTCTGCATTTCGGCGGTGTCGAACAGTCGCGACTGGTCTACGTTCCGTCTCCGCAGGTTGGCGATTCGGTCCGGGGGCGGGGTCACTTCGATCATTGCCTCGCTGGCCTCTTCCCACGATTGTCCGAGGACCCTGGTCCGCCAGAGGTGGCCGACGATGATGCGGACCGCCGCCGTGACCGGGACAGCGATGAGGACACCCAACAGGCCGGCGATCGAGCCTCCGATGATCAGCGCCAGCACGATTACAAGCGGTGAGAGCTTCACTCTCGTCCGCTGCACCAGAGGCGTGATCACGTGGTTGTCGACCTGCTGGATGGCAGTAAAGATGACTACGGCCCAGATCGCCTGAGTTAGGTTTCCGGCCAGGAGCGCCACCCCTGCGGCCAGGGCACCGCCGACGAAGGGCCCGAGAAAGGGGATGAGGTTGAGCAGGCCGGCGACCATGCCGATCAGCAGCCAGAACGGGAGATCGATCGCCCACATACCGAGACTGGAGAGTATGCCGACGATGAGCGCCACGAGCAGCTGGCCGCGAACGAAGGATCCCAGAGCCGTCCCCACCTCGCCACCGACAAAGGCGATTTCTGCTCTGTGCTCGGGGGGAGTCAGTTCCAGTACCTGAGCCCGGTATTTGTCGAGGTCGATGAGGATGTAAAGGGCAAGCACCGGGGCCAGTACCAGCACCAGAACTGCCTCCGTCACGCCCCTGATCACGGTCCCGGCGCCGGCGCCGAAACCGAAGAGCAACTCTTGCAGAGTCTCCTGATTCGTCGGGTCGTTGAGCCACTCCTCGATGGTCCCCTGGCTCAGCAGTTCCTCACCGTCGTATCCGAAGCGTTCGGCGAGGTCGCGAAGACCGTCGACGATGCCACCCCAAAGTCGGGGGAGGTCTCCGATGAACTCAGCACCCTGCTCCCGAATCGTGGGCAAAACCAGCACGACGATGGCAACAATCAGCCCGGCGAGGGCAACCAGGGCAAAAATGGCGCTGAACACCCTACGGAACCCGATACGGTCGAAGGCCCGGACGGTCGGCTCGAGGATGAATACGAGTCCTGCGGCAAATGCCAGCGGGAGCCAGATGATCCGGACCGACTCGGCGACATAGAGGAAGACTGCGAAGAGAGCGATTCCCCCGACCGTCGTCCAGACGATCAGGGCGCTACGTCTGAGGCGATCCGAAGGCACCCGGCGAGTGTACCTATGCGCCCATCACCGGACGCGAATCTCCACCACGGCGCCATCGGCTATCGAAACCACCCACCCCTGGCCGCCAGTAGGCGACGAGGCCCCGGTATCGGTGCGGGTCCAATCGGCTGGGATTTCGGCGGGACCGACGACCCGCACCGGGACACCTTCGGGGAAATGGACCACGAAATCCCCTGAGACTGTCACCGGCGTGCTCTGGGTGGCAGTACCGAGGTGCACCTCACCGCCCCCCGTCAACTGCAGGTTGTCCACAGTTAGCTCGGTCAGGTCTGCATCCAACTGACCTTCGAGGGTGAGGGTCCACGACGGCAGCGCCGAAAGCCGGACACTCCAACCAGCCCACCGGAACAGGCCGGGGTCCTCGGATGCCGTAAGCACCACAGAAACATCACCGTCCTGGGAGCGCTCAACAGCAAAAGGCGCCGCGATGTCACCGCCGCGACGCAGCGGTTCGACGGTGTAGAGGACACCCGTCGACCCCGTTCCGACGATGAGCTCGCCTCCGGGCACCCGCGCAGAAAGGCCGGCGGAGTTGAAAGCGGAGTCGGAGCTTCCTGTGAGGAGACCCGCGGATGACGGCATTAGCGCCCAGCCCTGAAGATGGGCGAGGACGAACACCACCGCCACCCCGACTGATGCAACCGCCACCAACCCCCCGAGTCGAAATGAGCCCACCTTCCTGCCCCTTGCCCAGGTCCCGATTGCAACCAGGGCCAACCACATTGGCCACCAGGAGGCAAAATCCACCACGATCGCCCGGCTGAGGAAACCTATGAGGACCAGACCCAAGACAACGAGGGCTGTGGATGCGGGCAGAATCCAGGTCCTACCGCCCCGTTTCCGGGGAGCGGCATGGGTCATTCCTGGTATCCGGTACCCAGCACGACCACGAGATCTGCTCCCGGCTTCAGCGTCTCGTCGGGCAACGGCTCGACGAGAGTCACGGTGCCGCTGTCCTCGAGCATGAACTCGGCAAGCGTGTTGGCCTCAGCCGAGAAGCCTTCCCGGAACCAGATCCGGGTCGGATCCTGTTCGGGGCGGAAGTCATCAGCCTGCAGCGTCTGATACCCGAGGTCTGCAAGAGCCTGGGTGAACCGCCCCGCAGCCCCGCTGATCGCAACCGAGTTCAGCACCACAACCCGCACATCTTCGTTGGCCCGCACCGGGATCGTGGTGGCGGTTGTCGTGGTGCTGGTCTCAACCGTCGGCTGGGTCGTGGAGCTTTCCCCGACCGTCGTCGAAGTTGTCGTCGATGTGGTCGAGCTTGTGGTGGTCGTCTCTGAGACCGTGTCACCTGCGAATACGAAAAGGAGGAAGAAGACCAGCGCACCCACGCCTACGATCGCCCCGACCATGATTGCCAAATCGCGGTAGAAGTTTCCGTCCTCCCCCGCATGACGCCCCTTGTTTGCCATCACCCAACCGCCTCTGCCGGGTCCGGAGGATCGATAATTCGCCGGAGTCGCAGCACTGTCAATGGATCATAGGTGGTGGCCCGGCTATCGGAAATCAGCCTTCTGAGACGCGCGTAGTAAGCCCCGGCGGTAAGCCCGAGGTCCATCTCGATTGACCGGTCCTTGGGACCTGATTGATTGGACCATCCCCTCTCGTAGTCGAGGACAGCCCTGTCCATGTCGTCGAGCATCGAATCCAGCGTATTTACAGTCATGTTCTTACCGGTGCATTTAGCCTGGTTTGTCAGGGCCGGCCACCGGCGCCTCTGGGGCGACTCTCGGCAGAGATCGCGAAAACCTGGCTGTGGATTGATCGAACATTTGTTCGACCCGCCCGCTAGGTTGTCGGGACGATGTCCGACATCAGCGTTCACCGGTTGAATCGTGAATGGGAACGGCTGCGCCTCAAATACAGGATTTCCGGCTCCCCGCCCAGCCTCGATCGCCTGCTCCTCACTTTGCGCCGCAAACACGCGCGACTCCGGGACCTACGAGCCCGGCTTGCCGTCATCCAGGCCGAAGTCGATGCCCTCGATGTCGAGGTCAGCGGGCTGGACAAGACCATCCGCTTCTTCCTGAGCGATGTAATCAGGCAGATAGAGAGCGAGCATGGCCCGTCCTGGTCACCGGTGCCGATGCTGGGCTTCCGGATGTGGGAGATGAAGAACGGCCAATTCCACGGCTACAGGGTCCGCTGGGAGCACCGCACTCTGTCTGCAATCTGCGCCGGGGGTGTCACCAACGAGGACGTCCCCCACACCGACGGCCAATGTGCCGACCCACCGTGTGGCATCTATGCAGCGAAGGATGTCGACCGGCTCATCTCCTCTCACGCCGGCGTCGGGTCGATGGCGATCGGCCTGGTCGCCATGACAGGGAAAGTGGTGGAGCACGAGCAAGGTTGGCGGGCGAAACGTGTCACCGTCCTCGCTCTCACGTTCGTCAGGCGCGGGAGAATTTTTGCCACCGAAGACCCAGAAGAGATCGAGATTCTCTTCCAGGGGATCGGGCTTTCGGACGAATGGCACCTGAATGGAGAGCCAGACCGATCGGTGAACGGTCGGTTTGAGGACAACATGGCCGCCTACATGAAAGAGCAAGAAAGGAAACAGACAGGATGGATATTGGAAAGCCCCAACGAGTTATAGAGGTCGAGCCCGAAATTCCCGTGCCGGCCCCAGCCGAGCCGGATCCCATGCCGCAGCCGGCGGAGGCACCGGCAAAGTAGCGGTCAGACGTTGAAGACGATCGTCGAGCACGGAGCCTCGACGAGCAGCCGTTCTACCTTCGAGCCCAGGTAGAGACGATGCGAGCCGGCTCTGACATTCGTTCCGATGATGAGCAGGTCGATGTCCTGTGCTGCTCTTTCGAGTATCGAATCGACCACACCCGATCCCATCACAACCTCGGTGGCCACAGACACTCCCATCCTTTCGCCAACGGCCCGGAGGGCGCTGACCACGCCGTGGCCGACTTCGAGCCGCGAGGCCGGCGTGGTTTGCAGCGACATCGCCATTTCGGTTGCTGATTCCGGGTCGATGGAGTGGAACAAGAGGACCTGGCTGTGTTCATCACTCAGCGCGAACGCCAGATCGGCCGCACGGGAGGCAGCATCGGCACCACCTGTGGGGACCATGATCCGCCGGGGAGGCCATTGGCTGCCCCGCGATGAGAAGATCATGCTCGGGCAAGAAACCAACCGGACAATCTCGTCGAGAGTGGCTTCGAACAGGTAGTCGGGCCCAGCCTTGGGGTCAGGTGCGCCCAGCACGACCATGTCATACCCTGTCTCAGCCTCCCTGACGATGGCTTCGACCGGATCTCCTGTCGCCACCCGTTTCGTCACCTCGAGCCCTTCAGGAATCCGGTCCGCCAGGTCGGATAGGTACTGCCCGGCGGTCTTGCGTTCCTCCGGGCTCACTACGGTCATCAGAGTCACGCCGGGCGATTCGCCCCGGAGACTTCCCAGGATGGCGGGATCGAACGAGCGCGTCGACCCGTCCTCGCGCAGACGGACCGGGGCGAGAATTCGGTTCAGGGCAAGAGCGGGTTCTCCGCTCACGGTGGCCTCGACCTCATCCTTCATCAGGTAGCGGAGCCCGATAGGAGCCATCACCGAGGTTGCAAGCGACACGACAACCAGCATTGTGTAGAGCTCGACTCCGAAGATGCCCATCGAGAGCCCGATGCTGGCAACGATCACCCCGAGCACTCCTCTGGCGTTCAGGGCAACCCCGTACGCCCAGGCATGACGGTTCCCGATCCCTCCGAGAAGCCTTGCGCCCAGGTACGAGCCGATCAGTTTCCCGGCAGCAGCCGTGGCCAGCATTGCGCCGGTGATCCAGAGCAGACTGCCCTCGAAGAGAACGCCGATGTCGAGCCGGAGCCCGGCAGTAGCCAGGAAGATGGGAGCGAAGATCCCATAAGTGAGACTTTCCAGTTGGCGCCCGGTCTCCACGGGAAGGCGGCGCAGCCGACCGAACATCATCCCGACCGCGAACGCCCCGAGGATCGGCTCGAGATGGAGCGCCTGGGTGAACGCACCCCAGCCGAAGGCGAAGACGATCACGAGGGTGAGGACCCGGTCCCTGATCTGCACCCGGTCGAGGACCAGGTCGAGGCTCCACCGGGTAGCGGGCCCGATGATGAGGACGGTGAGCGCGATGAACACGATCACGGCACCGAGCGTGGAGGCGAAGTCTCCCAACGTCACGGCACCGGCAGTCGCCAGCGAGGTGACCAGGCCGAGGAGGGTCCAGCCGAGCACGTCGTCGATCATTCCGGCGGCAAGTGCGGTCTGGCCGAACTCGCTGCGCAAGAGACGGAGATCGGAGAGGATCTTTGCGAGGACCGGTATCGCCGAAAGTGCGAGAGCCACGGCGAGGAACATATTGAACGCAGCCCGGTTCGACGCCGAACCCAACAGTGAGTCAGGGAGCCAATTACCCAGCGCCAGCCCGAAGGCAAAAGGGATGAGCAGCCCTCCCAGCCCGACGGCCGTGGCGCTCTTCAGCCTGGCCCGGATCAGTCCCAGGTCTGTCTCCATCCCGACCATCAGGATCAGTGTCATCACACCGATCAGGGCGACCACGTCGAGCAACTGCGATTGGATCAGGGTCTGGGGCACTACCAGCCGCCCGAAAGCAGGAAATATCCCTCCAAGTACCGACGGGCCGAGAATGACCCCGGCCATGATCTCCCCGATGACGGCAGGCTGTTTGAATCGTTCCATGAGGCCGCCGAGCAGTCGGGCAGCGCCGAGGAGTAGCGCCACTGACAGGACGAGTTTGAGCAGGTCCTCGTGGGCTATTCCAGCAAAAGGTTCCATTGAACCATCCCTTCCTCAGGCCTACGGGGTTAGCTGACGGGCTCGAGCTGGAAGGTGCTCTACCCGGCCATTTGACCGGGATACGCCCCAAATTTGGGTTCCCCGTCCCGGCTTATTGACCGGGCTCGGCGTTGCGAGTCGATGATAGAGGCTGCCCGGCGTATCCATATACTCAGCCGGGTGTTAATCCGATCTGTCGCCACGAGAACGGCGGAGTGTTCTTCTTCGCAGAGGCGAGCAGTTAGAGCTAATTTTCCCGTTTTTCCGTGGAGCGGATGCGCCGGTGTATAGTGGTGGACAAGCGCAACCCGCACTTCTGCCCTAGACCCCGGCGTACTCTTACCATCTAAGGAGAGGCCAGGACATGACCTTCACCACTTCCGAATTAGGGGGTGGCCTATCCGGTTACGACCCTCCTCCTCTCGTCGTCGCAGTGACCGAAGAACCATCCACTTGGGTGATCGATGTGCGAGGCGAACTGGACCTTTTCACGTTTCCGTTAGTGAAACACCATCTCGATGCCTACAAGGATAAAAGCGGGAGCTCCTTTGCTGACAATCCTGGAAATCTTCGGGCTTTACCTGTTCGCCAAGGTGGAGCGGCCGTCGGTGCAGCCAGCATCGCTGGCCTGGGCGTCCTCGGTCGTTGCTGGCGCTGCCGGCTTCGTAGTCGGCGTATTCATGGGACTCGCCATCGCCAACTCAAGGGCATAGACAGTTGAACCAGAAGCGAATGACGATCCGGCCCCTCGGGGGCGGCCGGGGATGCCTGACAATGGTGCTCATATCGGTGATCGTTTCCGTGGTATTGACGGTGCTGCTCAACTTGCTGTTCTGACTCGCTCCACCGAAATATCTGGCACGGAGCAGCGCAGTATGGCGTGCGGGTACCAAACAACGACTGGCCGGCCCAACTGAGCTGTTCGGCGGGTGGTCTTTCGGGGGGTTTCGCCGCGGGGAGGCATTTACCCACCATGTCGCTCTCACTCGACGATGTTGCCCCAGCACGCGCGGGTGTGCCCCTTTTTTTCACGATGTGGGCGGTGGGAGTGTCTTAACCGCTCCAGGCGGCGTTTACAAAAGTAAGAACCCCCGAATTTTTGGGGGAATGGGGTCCGGGGGTTCTTACCAGTCCGGAACGTATGCGATCCGACCCGGACGGGAGGCCCCTACACAGAAACCCCCCGGCTCACCTGGCCTTACTGAGATGTCTCTAGGAGCCGGGTACCGGATTTGAACCGATGACCTGCTGATAACAAAGTATGACGGGGAAAACGGTGTGCTACCAGGGTGAAAGCCCTGGTCACGAACCAGCCAAACGGCAAAGTCATCCACTCTCTAGGAGGGTAAGAAATGACCACGAAAACCGAAGAGCAAATCCGGCAGGAGATCGACTCCATCGACTGGGACGCTATCAGCGACGAGAACCGGCTACGGGACATCGGCAAAGAGCTGTACCACTACGCGCGCTCCTATGAGGAGCTGGGCTATGAGAACACGGTCGCCGTGGTGGCCTCCGTGATGGACGGCTTCCAGGTGAACGTTCCGAAGCACATGCGCCGAGACGACGGGCAGCACATCGCCGCCGGGTTCGCCCGGGCGCTCATGCTCAACGCGGCCGCCACACTCGAGCCCGAAGAGGAGCGAGTATGACGGCTTCGATGATTCCCGTCCCTCTGGACGACCACAACAAAACGGACATGCTCGACCACGGCCTGGTCGAGTTGGACGCCTCAGCCTATGAGGAGGATGCCGGGGTTACGTGGAGTGGAATCCTGAAACGGCTGGACGAGAAGGACCTGCTCGAACTTCGGTACGGGCTCCTCGACCACTGGGGCGACCCGGACGACGACGAATCATCAGAAGAGTCGACAGGTTCCGCAATCCGCTTCCTGCTCCAAATGATTCAACACGAGATTGGGGGTCGTTGGGTCGGCTGGCGCGGATAGCCGAAACAAAGAAGACCCCTCGGGCCGGCAAGCTGCAAATGGGCACGCCGACCGGGGGGTCTTCCGCGTCCAGGGCCGTAGGGTGGGGGAGGTTGGCGCTGGACCTGGAGAACCCTACACCGATGTTCTTTCCCCAGGGCCACGCATCCTCGGCGGGGATACGCGTAGGGTTGGCATGAAGCGACCGAGGAGGGTCCATCATGGCTGATCGCAGGGTGCGACGAACGGGCAAAGACGACGACGGAGATATCACATCCCTTTGCAACTCTGGGGAGTCCTGGTCCCCACGGTTGAAGGCGGAGGCAATCAGCGACATTAAGAATGGTACCCACTCTTACTATGTCAACGAGGGCGGCTACAAGACAGACGTATACTTGACCAGCGACGGTCACTTGCAGACCGAAGGGGACTCAACGAAGGCTAATAACCTCGACAATCTCCCTGACTGTTAACCGTCAATAGAAGAACCCCGGTCGGCCCTGCCTTGCGAGATGCTTGGACGGTCTACCGGGGGTTCTTTTGCGTCCAGGGTGGCCTTGTGAATGTGACGCCGCGGACGGGACCGAGACTACCAGGCTGAACCCCTGGCTTGTCCGGTGACTAGTGCAAACCTGTGCCTGTGATTTAGTAGGCGACAAGCTAGGTCGGCCAGCAAAACTGACTGCATGCCATTCACTCGGACGTTTAGTCGGATTGCCTGCCGCTTATGCGACGGGCAGGCCTCCTTCATCACACCAGCGGGATCCGTGTGCCGAGACCATGCGATCGAGGCGCTAGAGGGGCAGGAAGAGAGCGGTGGCGGATGGATGCCGATTCCCATTGACGGTTTTCGAGAGAGGGCTCCGCAGCCTCCGTTTGCTATACGCCACTTGCAGCGGTTAGGGGAGGGCAACGGACCACTTCGCTCAAACACGTAACTCCACACTGTTCCCCTCACATCGCTGAGGTCGCCTCAGATCGCGCGCTAAAGGGCCAACCCATAGAAGAAAACCCCCGGCCTGCCTAACCGAACGCCCCGCCGCTACGCGCGGCGTCGTAATACTCCTGCAACTCCGTTTTCGTGCGGTGCCACAACCCGTGACTGCGGCGTCCGATCCCTAACACGAGGGCTTGCTCCATAGGGAGCGAGTGAATCCACCAGGGAGAGTCTGGCGCCGGGAGCGTGGGGTGGCCGGGTTTGGCACCGAAACCACTTGCGTCGTACACCACGCTTCCTCACCCGACCCGAACGGGCCGACCACATCCCAGGCCGCCACCACCCTGGGCCTTGGCAGCGCAGATCACCAGATCTCGCTGGATAACGATCCGACTGCTGAAGAGCGCATAGCGGCATATTGCTCGCCTATTCGGTTCCTGGCGGATCAGTTTGGTCGTCCGATCGATGGGAAGTAACGCTGGATCGCCTGATGACCTGACGACCAGAGCCTCAGTGGGAACGCTCTTTCCTGAGAGCCACCGGTCGTACAACTTCGAGTGGCCCGTCGGGATGCCCGAAACGGGACAGCCTGACGTTGACCTCACCTTTGTCGATACTTGGGGTCAGCGTTGGATTAAGACTTGGAACGGTGCTCTCGTCGCGCATGGAGAACCCGAACTGCCGTTCTCGGAGGTCACGCTAGACGTATGAACCCGCCTGTCGAGGGCGGAGTCGCCCACATCTGAGACCGTCCGCCATCGCCGACCGCTTCCCACATCGACAGGAATCAGCAGCACCCGATCAGCGGCAAGACCCCTCAACCGAGAGACGAACTCAGCCTGATCGGCACCGCGAAACAGGCTGCCCAACGAAAGCTCTCGTCGAAAAGGTCCGCCTAGAAATCCCGCTGCCTTTGGCCAGCGACGGTACAACACAGCTCTCAAAAGACACGTGGCTGGGCCACATCTGGGCCACACCGAGGCCACGAGACGCCCAAAAATGGTGCGAAACGACGCTAGGCGTTGAGAGAGGTCAGGGATGACGGTGAAGCTATTTTCCCTGGTAGTGGCCACAAACTCCCTGCATGTGCTGGAGCCGGGTACCGGATTTGAACCGATGACCTGCTGATTACAAATCAGCTGCTCTACCAACTGAGCTAACCCGGCCTGGTCGCAGCTAGGTGCGAGCCCGCATTATCTCAAATATCGCCAACGCAGCGGAAACCGACGCATTCAGAGACTCGGTCTCCGCTGTCATCGGGATGGCGGCGATCACATCGCAGCGCTTTGCGGTGAGGTGGCTGAGGCCCTCCCCTTCGGCCCCGATCACGATCGCCACCGGCTCGGTCAGCAATGCGAGGCCGAATAACGACTGGTCGCCTCCGGCGTCGAGACCCACCGCCCAGACACCCTGCGCCTTTAGTCGCTGCAGCGCCTCGGGGATCGACCCGACGACCGCCACTGGGAGACGCTCCAGGGCGCCGGCGGCAGCCTTGAACGCTGCAGCGGACAGCGGCGCCGAACGCCGGCCCGACATCACCAGGCCGGAGCATCCGCCGGCCAGGGCACTCCTGGCGATGGCACCCACGTTCTGCGGATCTTCGAGATGGTCGAGAACCAGCACCGAGGCAGTCTCTGTGGCCAGGGAGTCGAGCTCAACGGGAAGTATCGGGGTGCAGTCGGCCACCACTCCTTGCGGGGCCTCGGTCTCAGCGATGGTGCGGGTGTCGTCCACGAGCAGCGTTCTCGCCTCGCCTACTGCGTCGATGAGCCGGGCGATCTCCTCTCGCGATCTACGTTTTCGCTCGACCGTGAGCCATTCCACCCGACCGGCTGCGACAGCAGCGGCAACGGCATGGAGGCCCTCGACCCTACTTCCGTAGCCAGCGGGTGCCATCAGGCCCGTCCTCCAGAAGGATGCCGGCGGCGTCGAGCCCGTCTCTGATTGCATCTGCGTCGTCGAAGCGCCGCTCTGCCCGCGCCTCGGATCTCTTCTCGATGAGGGCGCTGACGGTCGCTTCGAGGTCGCCGCCTCCGACATCGAACCTGGAGGCAAGGCCACCAAGGTCGATAGCTGCCTCTTTGGGGAGGGTCCCTTCGTCGAGACCGAGGACATCCACAATCTCCTCGACGGCGCCGAGCAACGCCGACGCATCTCCGCCGTCGTCGAGCGCCTTGTTGCCCTCCCGGACCGCTTCGAAAAGAACCGATACCGCCTGAGGTGTGCCGAAGTCGTCGTCCATGGCTGCCTCGAAGCGGGCCATGACCTCGGGGTCCGGGTCGCCGGCGACACCGCGTTCTCGGAGCCGGTCGAGGCGATCCAGCGACTCAGCCGCCTCCTCGACCAGGTCCTCGGTGTATTCGAGTGGCGATCGGTAGTGGGCGCGCACCATCAGCATGCGCAGGGCACGACCGCCCACCTTCCTGGCAAGGGAGTCGAGGTCGACGACGCGGCCGGTCGACTTCGCCATCTTCTCCCCGCCCAGGTTCACCATCCCGTTGTGAAGCCAATAACGGGCGAAGGTTTCCCCCGACGCTCCCTCCGACTGGGCGATCTCGTTCTCATGGTGGGGGAAGATGAGGTCGGTACCACCGCCGTGGATGTCGAAACCATGCCCGAGGTACTTCTCGGCCATTGCCGAGCACTCGATATGCCAACCCGGCCGGCCCGCGCCCCAGGGCGAGTCCCACCACGGCTCGCCCGGTTTCGTCCCTTTCCACAGGGCGAAGTCGAGCGGGTCGTGTTTCGCCTCACCAACCTCGATCCGGTAGCCCGATCGGAGCTCGTCCGGGTTGTGGCCGGAGAGCTTCCCGTACGACTGCAGGGCCCTCACCGCAAAGTAGACATCGCCGTCCGATTCGTAGGCAAGCCCTCGATCGATCAGGTGTTTGACCAGGTCAATGATCTCGGCGATGGTTTCGGTGGCCTTCGGCTCATAGTCCGGTGCGGCAACGCCAAGTGAAGCGTACCCGTTGGCGAAACGCTCGGTCATCGTCGCAGCCAGCTCCTGTACCGGGATACCCGACTCCTCGGCTGCCTTGATGATCTTGTCCTCGATGTCGGTGACGTTGCGGACCAGCGTCACATCGTATCCCTTCCAGATGAGATAACGGCGTATCACATCGAAGGCGACGGCCGACCGACCATGGCCGACGTGGGGCTCCGACTGCACCGTCGGCCCGCAAAGGTAGATACCGACTTTGCCCTCATCACGAGGCAGGAAGGGCTGGAGGGTGCGACCGAGCGTGTTGTAGACCTGGAGCATCGGTGCATGATGTTAAGGGGAATCAGAACAGAAACCACGTCGTGCAAAACGGGCCGAAAACCGCAACCCGGTGCACAGTGCACCGATGTGAGGAGGGACGCCGTGCAAAACGGGGCGGAAACCGCAACCCGGTGCACAGTGCAACGATGTGAAGAGGATCGTTGTGCAAAACGGGCCGAAAGCCGCAACCCGGTGCACAGTGCAACGATGTGAAGAGAATCCGGACTATGAAGTCGTGATCACAGTGACCACCGCTACTGCGGCGACGCCCTGGGAAGTGCCGGTGAAGCCGAGGCCGTCGGTGCTGGTCGCTTTGACAGAGATGAGATCGGTGGGGATGCCGAGAGCCGCCGCGATGTTCTCCCGAATCGCCTGACGGTGCGGAGCGACTCTGATCCGCTCGGCGATGACCGTTGCATCGACATGGGATACGGCAAATCCCGAATTGGCAGCCATCCCTGCCGCCTCGCTGAGGAGGCTGAGCGAGGAGACTCCGTGAAACCGAGGGTCGGTGGACGGGAAGTGCTCGCCGAGGTCGCCGAGGACACAGGCACCGAGAATTGCGTCGGTTATCGCATGGGCGAGGACATCACCATCGGAGGTGGCCGCCAGGCCGGAACTGTCGGAGACTTCGACGCCGCCGAGCAGGAGTGGTGGCTCGTCGTTGAGGGCATGGGCATCGAACCCCCAGCCAACCCTGGTTGTGGCCACCGGGGGCTCCGGACTCAACTTTCGTCTTCTATCTCGATCTCGGGCAGGGCCCGGTCGATCTTCTTGATCGCCTCGTCCTCGTCGACCTGGAGGCTGAATGCGATTTCGGAGCTCAATGTGGTGCGGGCCTTGGAGAGCATTCGCTTCAGGGCAGGGCTGATGCCTTTGGTCTGCTGGGCATACGAGAGATCGCGGACGACTTCGGCAACCTGGAAGATGTCACCCGAGGTCATTTTCTCGGTGAGCACCTTATACCAACGGCTCCAGTTCGACCCGGCCTCTTCAGGTTCTTCCTTCAACGACTTCAAAACCTCGCGTGACTTCGTCTTGGAGATAACGGGCCGGATCAGGTCTTCTGCCTTGTCGAGGGGGACCATCACGGTGAGCTGCTCGGTAGCGATCTCGAGTATGTAGTAGTCGATCTTTTCGCCGGCGAACTCCTGTTTGACCTTCTTCAGGACTGTTGCCGCCCCGTGCTGGGGGTGAACGACTTTGTCGCCGTTGGAATACCTTGCAGTTTTTGTTGCCATATACGGAAACGTATTGTAACGAGCGCCAGCCTCAACCCGTCAGCGGCTGCCATTCATCGGCCATCGACCGCAGACGCTCGAAGTAGGTGAGAAGCTGGTCGGCCCGGGTCTCCCCGACACCCTCCACCGATATCAGGTCTTCTTTGTGTGCCCTGAGGATCCGTCCCAGCGTCTTGAAGTGCCTGACCAGGTCGTACCTCACCTGATCGGGTAGACGGCCCGCCTGGGATAGGATACGGTGCCCACGCGGCTCAGCTGGGTCGTCGATGTCGGCAAATCCCAGCTCATGTCCGATCCGCGCCAGGTCTTCCAGGTCACTTCCCTGAAGTGCGGCCAGGTTCTCATACGCCTTCTGAACCGAACCCGACCGCATCGGCTTCACATAGTCCTGCAAGGTCAGGCGTATCGTTGCCTCGACTCCGACGAGCAAGTCGTGCAGCTGCAGGGAGACAATCCGACCCTCGTCTCCGAGCGTCGAAGCCCTTGCCGCCACCAGGTCTCCGAGCCGCTCGACCAGAATCGCACGCTGGATGACGGTGAGAACGGGGCGGTATGTTGCCAGCCCGGAGACTTCGAAGCGGGTCAGGCGCATTTCGGCGTCATCGAGCCGGCGGCGGAGACGGTCGAGGCTCTGCAGCTCCTGATTGACGTGGGCTGCGACCTCGGTCGGATTGGCCAGCTCGACCTTCTGCCCGTTGTAGAAAAGAGTTGCAATGTGACGTCCCTCGCTGACCGCGATCACTGCTTTCCCGGTATGCACTGCAAGACGCTCTGCCGTACGGTGCCTCGCCCCCGTCTCGTCGGTGTCGATCGACCCGTCAGGGATGAAGTGCACCGCAGCGCTGACGATTCGGTTCCATGAGTCGTCGAGAACGATCCCGCCGTCCATCTTGGACAATTCGGCGAGGCGTGCCGGAGTGAACGAGGACGAGCGCAAGGCAAACCCTCCGGAGCTGGCTTCGTCGACCTCAGGGCCGTGGCCGAGCACGACGAGGCCGCCCTTGCCCTGCTGGATTATGCGCTCGAGCGCACGCCGCATCGGGGTACCGGGCGCAAGACGTTCGAGCATTTCCTGGATCGATTGGCCACCCACGGGCTCAGGCTATCACCTGAGCATCGCATCGGTCATTCAGATCAGGCCACCGCTGCTGAGAGCGTCTCTGAGCCGGATCGGCTCTCCCGCACCGGGTGAGATGCGCCGGGTCACACCCATCCGGTCCAGCTCTTCGACCCGCCGCGATTCAAACGGGATCCCGCGCACCTCACCGGCGAGGCCGACTTCGCCGTATGCAGCCACCCGCCCCAGGGGTCGATCGACCCGGGAGGAAGCGATTGCCAGCGCCACCGCAAGGTCACATCCGGGGTCGTTGATCCTCCAACCGCCGACCACGTTGACGTACACCTCGTGTTGGTAGAGCTTGAGCCCGGTGTGCCTGTCGAGCACGGCGATCACCTGGTTGACCCTGGTCGGATCCAGGCCGCGGATCGAGCGGCGGGGCTGCACCTGGTTGGTCTCCGTCACCAGTGCCTGGATCTCCACAAGTACGGCCCGTCGCCCTTCGACCGCCGGGTAGACCACCGTGCCCGACACCTCGGATTCCCACCCGGACAGGAACACCTTGGACGGATCGTCTACCTCTACCAGACCCTCGTTCTGCATATCGAACATTCCGGAGACATGGGTAGGACCGAAACGGTTCTTCAGCGAGCGGAGGACACGAAAACCCCGGTCGGGGTCGCCTTCGAGATAGAGGACGACGTCGACCATGTGCTCGAGGAGCTTGGGCCCGGCGATACCGCCGTCTTTGGTCACGTGACCAACCAGCACGACCGGGATGCTCGACTCCTTGGCCAGACGAACCAGTCGGGCCGCGGACTCCCGCACCTGGGCCACGCCCCCCGGGGCTCCCGAAAGTTCGCGCACCCCGACGGTCTGAATCGAATCGATCACGAGGAGATCGGGCCTCGTCTTCTCGGCGAGGGCTGCAATTGCATCGGTGTCGTCGTCGGAGACCAGCTGGATCGAGTCACCTTCGATCCCGAGACGCTTCGCCCTCATCGCCACCTGGTGCGCCGACTCCTCGGCACTGGCGATGAGCACCGAACCGCCTTTGCCGGACACAAAACCTGCAACCTGAAGCAGCAGTGTCGATTTGCCCACCCCGGGCTCGCCACCAACGAGGATCACCGAACCGGCAACGAGACCGCCGCCGAGGACACGGTCGATCTCACCCCAGCCGGTGTGGAATCGCTCTCCGATGGTGTCCCTCGCCTCGTCGAGCCCGACCGCGGTGGCAACGGTCTGATTGCGCCGCACCACAGAAGATTCCTCGGTTAGGGGACGGTCAACGCCACACTGTGGGCAGAACCCCATCCATTTCGGGGAGCCGTGTCCACAAGAGTCGCATCGGAAAGCCATAGTTTGGAATGTTCTCGTTTAACGATTACGCAGTTTGTTGGTAACAATCAAGACTGCCGCTCCTGCCAGGAGTAGTGCCATGCCCCCGAGGGCCGACGACCAGGTCCACGGTTCGTAAGTCCTGATGGCGAACACAAGCATGTCCGTGGCACAATAACTGCGAAGGAGGGTTGTGGCGGTACGCAGATGTAGACAGTGCGACGCGAGCGTCGCTGCAGACGAGCAGTTCTGCCCCAATTGTGGTGCCTTCATGGACCCCCTCACCCCTGAGAGCCACGGCAACATCATTTCGGTTAGCTCCAGCGGCTTTGAGACTTTCCAGCTCCGCGAGCCTCCGGAGGAGCCAAAGCGACGCCCCGAGCGAGGCACCCACGGGCCCGGCAACTCGATCCAGTGCCCGTCCTGCGGAGCCGCCAACCCGTCGTCGAACCGTCACTGCGAGGAATGTGGCGCCCGACTCAGCCAGGCCCCTCTCCCTACCGCCCCGCGCCCTGCCGTCCAGGCCACTGCCGGTGTCCGTGCCGCGCTGGCCATAAGCGGGCTCCTCTTCGGTGTGGTGATCGTGGCCCTGGCCTTCAACGTGCTCGGCGGCGATGACACCCCGACGTCGACAACCGTTGCCGCAACCTCGACCACCGCACCAACCGTGGAAGAGAATGGGCCGATCCCCGTTATCAGCGAGTCATGCTCCGTCGAAGGCATCTCATCGTTCGTCTGCGCCAACCTGACCTCCGGGACCGAGGACTCCTACCAGGTCAACTGGGAGGAACTGCAGGCCGAAGGCGGAATCATCACGATCCGGCTCACGTTCGACCAGCCCATGATTGTTCAGCAGATAATTTGGAGGAATCTCACCGACTCGGTCCGCTTCCAGCAGAACTACAGGCCGCGGGGCCTCGTCATCGCCGCCTCCGATGCCATCTCCGACGTCGCCCACGAGTTGGAGGATGTTCCGGGTGAGCAGGTGTTCCCCCATGCCGCTGTCGGCGCCAACTGGATCGAGTTCGAAATAACCAGTGCGTGGGTGGCGTCAGTCACCGAAGGCAACGTGTTCAAAGAGATGGCAATCGACGAGATCACCATCATCGGCCGCCCCCAGGCCGCCGCCACCAACACCACGGCAACCACCTCAACGACTGCTCCATAGGGCGCGGTCGCCCCTTGGCGCCGCTATTGCTTGATATACGGCTGTCCGTCGGCGGCCGGCGCCCGGGCATGGCCGACGAGCCCGGCAACCACGATGACTGTGGCGACGTAGGGCAGCATGAGCATGAACTCTGAGGGTATGCCCGTCCCGAGGATCCCGACCTTCTGGGCCAGCGCACCGGAGAACCCGAAGACCAGGCCTGCGGCGAGGGCGCCAAAGGGCAGCCATCTCCCGAATATCATCGCGGCGAGGCCGATGAACCCGATCCCACCGGTCATGTTCTCCTCGAACCGGGAAATTTGGGCCAGAGCCAGGAACGCCCCTCCAAACCCTGCGATGAGCCCGGCACCAATCACGTTTTGGTACCGCACCCTGAGGACGTCGATGCCAAGCGTGTCGGCGGCCTTCGGGTGCTCCCCGACGGACCTGGCGCGTAGACCCCACCGGGTCCTGAAGAACCCGATATGCAGGGCAACCACGAGGATGAAAGTCACGTAGACGAAAAACGTGTGATCGAAGAACATCGGTCCGATCACCGGGATGTCTGCGAGGATCGGGATCCTGGTCGACAGGACCCGGGCGGGAGCATTGAGGTCTTGGGCTTCGGCCAGCACACGGGTCGCCAGGAAAGAAGTGAGGCCGACCGCGAGGATGTTGATCACTACTCCGGCAATGATCTGGTCGACGCTGAACCTGATCGCCAGCCAGGAAAGCAGAGCTCCGAGCAAAGCACCAGCCACCATGGCACCGGCCACCCCGGCCCACGTGCCGAAGGCACTGGACAGGATCACAGCCACAAAAGCACCCGTGAGAAGCTGGCCCTCGATCCCGATGTTGATGACTCCGACGCGCTCACAGGTGAGGCCGGTGAGAGCACCGAGGGTGATCACGATCGAAGAAATGACCGTTGAGCGGAGCATGCCCACCAGGCTGAACGCGCTATCGGCTGCTGCCCATGCCAGCAAAGCCAGCACGAATAGGAGCAGTCCTATTCCGAGAGCGAGATTGGTCCGTTCCAGGTTCCGGCGGCGGAGGCTGTTGGCACCGAGAGCAAAGATGAGGACTCCGGCCACGGCGGAGAAGATGCGGGAGTTGAAAGTCCACGCCACGCCCTGGATGGCATCGGTAGGCAGGCTGAGGTTGAAAGTAGACGAGGCGTCCGGAGGAACGCCAAATGCGAAGACCCCCATGACGACCGCGGCGAGGGCCATGAGGACGATCCCGATGATCGTCGCCCTCCGCTCCTCGACGCTGGTCCGCAGCACCACTTCCGGTGTGGTGGTCTCCACCTTGTCCATGACTGTCACGATCCCCACCCCGTGGTTAGTTGGGTCGGCTTCTCATCGGCGCCCTTGACCCGATAGATGGCCCGTATCATGCCCGGTGCAGCAACGAAGATCACGATGAGAGCCTGGAGCACGACCACGAGATCGATCGGTACCTGGGCCGCCCCCTGCATCTCCCGGCCCCCCGCGGTAAGCGCACCAAACAGCAAAGCGGCCCAGAGGACTCCCACCGGATTCGATCTCCCGAGGAGGGCAACGGTGATGGCGTCGAATCCCACCGCACCGGCAAGCGCCGGCGTCGCCTTGTACGGCTCGAGGCCCATCACCTGGTTGGCACCGGCCATTCCGGCGAGGCCACCGGCCAGGGCCATTGCCAATGTCACCACGAGCGCAACGTTCATGCCTGCATAACGACCCGCCTTCGGATTGGAGCCAACAGCCCGGAACTCGAAGCCGATAGAGGAGCGATAGAGGAGCCAGTGGACCGCGAACACGAGGGCAATCGCGATCAGGAGGCCGATCGTCACCCTGTAATCGGCCCCGAAGAGGCGGGGCAGACGGGCTGTTGCAGCAAGCTCGGCGGACACCGGATTGTTACGTCCCGGGTCCTGGAGGCCAGGAGTGGTCAGGATCCATTGCATGAAGAACATGGCAATGAAGTTACCCATGATCGTGGTGATCACCTCGTGGGCTCCCGTCCGCGCCTTCAATAGCCCTGCCAGCCCACCCCAGATCATCCCTCCGGCGAATCCGGCCAGCAGGGTCAGGGGGATATGGATGATCCCCGGAAGGCTCACGTAGATCCCGACGTAGGTTGCCGCCAGCCCTCCCATCAACATCTGGCCCTGCGCCCCGATATTGAACAGACCGGCTCGGAAGCCGAGAGCGACACTGAGCCCCGCCAGAAGCAATGGAGTGGCAGAGAAAAGGCTCTCCGACAGGGCTCGTATCGAGCCCAGTGATCCCCGGAAGAGAGCCCGGTACGCCCGGCTCACCTCGTTCACCATCTGGCCGAATGCAGCACCGGGGTCTTCGAAGAGAAGCCTCAGGATGTCGATATCGGAAAGGGCGATGATGATCGCCCCGATAATCAAGGCGGTCACCATGGCCAGGGTGGGAAGGACCAGAGATCGGGCTACCGACGTGCCTACTCCGGTGGCCCTGTCCATCAGCGGGCTGCGCTGCGGGGGCGTCGGCTCCTTCTCCGGGGCGCGAGTGTCGGTCACGGGGCCGATCCCAACATCGCCAGGCCAATGTCCGTAACTTCGGCATCGGGGGCGAACTCACCTGCGACCCGTCCGTGGTAGAGCACGATGATCCGATCGGCAAGTGCCCTCACCTCGTCTAGCTCGGACGACACCAGGAGCACAGCAGCCCCGGCATCGCGCTTTGCGACAATCTGATTGTGGATGTATTCGATGGATCCGACATCGATCCCGCGGGTGGGCTGGGCGGCAATCACCAACTCCACCTCCCGTGCGAACTCGCGGGCGACGATGACCTTTTGCTGGTTTCCCCCGGAGAGGGTCGAGACCGGGACGTCGACGCCAGGGGTTCGGACGTCGTACTGCGTGACCAGGTCCTGGGCCGTCTCGCGGGTTGCAACCCATTCCATGACCACACCTCTCGAGAATGGCCGGTCGTAGTAGGAGTCGAGAATCAGGTTTTCCATAACGCTGAAGTCGAGGACGAGGCCGCTCCCCTGGCGGTCTTCGGGGATGTGGGAGACTCCCAGCTGATGGAGGTCGCGAGGGAGGGCGTCGGTTATGTCGGCGGGTCCCATGCGCACCGACCCGGACATCACCGGGCGGAGCCCTGTGATGCCCTCGATCAACTCGGTCTGGCCATTGCCCTGAACACCCGCGATTCCGACGATCTCACCGGCGCGAACGTCGAAGCTGACGCCATCGACTGCCTTCACGTTCCTGCTGTCGAGGACGACCAGGTCCCGGACCTCCAGCACCAGGTCGCCTGGAGAGGCCGTGGCTTTGGACACCGTCAGATCGACTGACCGCCCGACCATCATGTTGGCAAGGTCCTGTTGTGTGGTGTCCGCCGGAAGCGCCTCCCCTACCACCTTCCCGCCACGCATCACAACTATCCGATCCGCAACCCTGATCGCCTCACCCAGTTTGTGGGTGATGAACACGATCCCCTTGCCATCAGCCTTCAACCCCTCGAGTATGCCGAAAAACTCCTCGACCTCTTGGGGAGTCAGCACGGCTGTCGGCTCGTCGAAGATGACGAACTGCGCCTCGCGGTTCATGACCTTGATGATCTCGACTCTCTGTTGGACACCCACAGAGATGTTCTCGATCAACGCGTCAGGGTCGACTCTGAGGTTGTAACGCTCGGAGATATTCATCACCGTGTCGCGGGCGGTCTCGCGGTCGATCATTCCCCCGAACCTGGTTGGCTCCTGGCCCAGGACCACGTTCTCGGTCACTGTGAAGACGGGGACGAGCATGAAGTGCTGGTGGACCATCCCGATTCCGGCGGCGATGGCGTCGGCCGAGGAGTCAAACGTCATTTCCTGGCCGTCGATGGTGATCTTCCCCTCGTCCGCCGAGTAGAGGCCGTAGAGGATGTTCATCAGCGTGCTCTTACCGGCTCCGTTCTCACCGAGCAGGGCAACCACCTCACCCGGAGCGACGGATAGGGAAACGTCGTCATTGGCAATGACACCAGGGAATCGCTTGGTGATTCCTTCCAGAACAAGTGCCAAACCGTCTCCTTCTCAGCTGATCCGCCGCACGATACCTTAGAACGCACCGGAGCCCCAGCGTGGGCTGGGGCTCCGGTGCGTTCTGATATTGCCTATCGACTACTCGGGTGCGGGTGCATACCTGGGGAAGTCGAGGTCTCCCGAAGCGATATCGGCGAGGATCTGATCAACTTCAGCAGCAAGCTCTGCCGGGACTCGGTCGGACCACGAGTGGTACTCGGACAGGCTGACACCCTCATTCTCGAGGGTTCCGTTGGCCACTCCGGGGGTCCAGCTGCCAGTTGCCTGGTCCTCGATCGAGCGCTGCACCTGGATAGCGATGCCCTTCTCGATCGTGGTCAGCCACAGATCCTGGTACTCGGCGGGGGCGGCCAGGAAAGCGTCCTGGTCAACACCGATGAGTGCTGCATCGATTCCGCGGTCCTGGATCGCCGTGCCACAAGGCAGGTTGATCGCACCACCAACGGGCAGCATGATGTCGGCGCCCTCGTCGAGGATGCTCTCACACGTGGAGCGGACAGTCGGGTTGGCGGGGTCGAATGTACCGGTGAAGGTCCCGTCTACGTCGTCGACATTCCAACCGATCACACGCACGTCCGTGCCCTTGACCTCGTTGTAGTGGGCGACACCCTTGGCGAATCCATCCATGAAGATCGACACCGGCGGGATGTTCAACCCACCGTAGGTCCCGACAACACCGGTCTCGGTCACGCCAGCAGCGAGATAGCCGGCTGCGAAAGCGGCTTCGTCGGTCTGGTAGACCAGTCCACGGACGTTCGGGATCTCAGGGTCGTATGCGAAGTCGACGATCGTCCAGTTGACGTCGGGGTTGGCTGCAGCATTGGTTGCCGTTGCGTCGCCCAACTCGAAACCGACCGTCACGATGTGCTGGGCACCCTGGGTGATGCACTGGTCGATATTCGGCTGGTAGTCGGCCTGGTCGTCTGACTCGAGGAGAATCGGGTCGGCGGCTGCCGCACCTGAATCAACCGCATCGAGCACGCCCTGCCATGCCGCGGCGTTGAAACTGCGGTCATCGACTCCGGCAAGGTCGGTCACCAGGCAGGTGACGACGGCTTCGCCGTCGACCATCGCTTCAGTGGTTGTGGTCTCTTCCATTGCCTCCGTGGTGGTGGTCTCTTCCTCGACGGGTGCGGTGGTGGTGGTTTCTCCACCATCGTCATCGCCACAGGCGGCAAGCACCAGGCCCAGTACCGCGATAAGCGCGACGAGCCTCATATAACGTTTCACGTTGAATATTCCTCCGTTGGTTTTTTAAGTGTGGGCGGGGTCAACCCGACCGCTGCGCAGGTTAGTAGGTCGAGCGGCTCTACGCCTCAGATCGGGGCAACCGTGTGGGGCGACAGGACCGGCCGTTCGTCGTTCAGAGCCGGGAAATGCGGTCAACCAGAAGATTGAAAAACCCGTCGGCGTCGACCTCATTCATCACGAGCGCGTTGGGTTCCCGGTCGGTGACCCCCCACCAATCGACGACCGTCATTCCCAGGGTAGGTCCCGGCGCGATGTCGATCTCCACCGAGGTCTCCTTGCCGGAGAACAGGCCTGGTTCGAGGAGGTAGGCGATCACCGTTGGATCGTGAAGCGGGCCTCCGGGAAGGTCGTATTTCGCCACGTCCCATCGATCGTAGAAACCGAGCATCCCCGCTACAGCCGACCCTGCCGCAGTATCGATGTCCTTGAATCTCTGCAGACGATCCGGGGTTGTCAGGGCCTTGTGGGTGACGTCGAGGGGCATCATCACAATGGGTATGCCGCTGCTGAAGACCACGTGCGCCGCGTGCGGGTCGACGTAGATGTTGAACTCGGCGGCCGGTGTCGTGTTCCCACCTTCGAAGAATCCGCCGCCCATCATGACGATCTGCTCGATGCCGTCGACAATCCCTGGCTCTCGCACCAGGGCAAGCCCGACGTTGGTGAGGGGACCGAGAGTGCAAAGGGTCACCGGGTGCTCCGAAGCTCCCACTATCTCGATGATCTTGTCCACCGCGTGGCCCGGAGCTTCCTCGATGACGGGGTCGGGGAGATCGGCGCCGTCGAGCCCGGTGGGCCCGTGCACATATTCGGCCGTGACCAGCTGACGGACCATCGGCCGAACGGATCCTCGATACACCGGCACGTCCTGTCTCCCGGCCAACTCAACCAGGGCAAGGCTGTTCTTGACGGTCAGGTCCAGCGGGACATTTCCCGCCACCGCAGTTATCGCCAGGACTTCGAGGTCGTCATGGGACGCGAGTGCGACCAGGATGGCGACGGCGTCGTCCTGTCCGGGGTCGGTGTCGATGATGATGGGTCGGGCGATTCCGGCAGAGTATCAACGGCTGAGGAGGGCCTCAACCTCGGCCAGCGATGGCATTCCTGCCTGGGCTCCTGGCCGGGTCACTGCGAGCGCTCCGGCCGCCGATGAAAACGCAACCGCATGCTCGATGTCGTTGCCCCGACTCAAGGAGTAGGCGAGGGCGCCACAGAAGGCGTCGCCCGCCCCGGTCGGGTCCACCGCCTCGACGGGGAATGCCTCGTACCGCTCGACCGACTCCTGACTGACGAGCATTGTCCCATCGCTTCCCAGCGTGACCACGGTGGTTCCGTTCGGGCGGATGGCCCGGGCGGCAGCAGGAACGTCAGCGTTCCGGACAATGTCGTCCCTGCCGGCGAGCACGGAAAGCTCCGACCGGTTGGGGACGAGAACGTCTACCCGTTCGAGCAGTTCCGAGGGAAGGGCCTGCGCGGGGGCCGGGTTCAAGCAGAAGATGCCGGTGCTGACCTGCGCCGCCGCCAACACAGCATCAACAGGCACCTCGAGTTGGGCGATGACCACCTGGGCGCTGGAGATTTCTGCGGCGTGGCGGCCGATTACATCGGGAGTGAGAAGACGGTTTGCCCCCGGGCTGACGACGATCGTGTTCTCAGCGTCGGCGTCCACGGTGATGACTGCGATTCCGGTGGATGCCGACGGATCGATGTCAACAGCAGAGGTGTCGACGCCTTCGGCGACAAGCCCCGCTAGCATCGCCTCCCCCAACTCGTCAGCTCCCACGACGGCCACCAAAGCGACCTTGCCGCCCAGTCGGGCAACAGCCACAGCCTGATTTGCCCCTTTTCCGCCAGGACCGATGAAGTGCCGGGTACCGATGACGGTCTCACCCGGCCGGGGCAGACGCGGGGTCATGACAGTGACGTCGTTGTTGACCGAACCTATGACGACCACATCGAATCCCATGGGCGGTCACGCTAACCGTGAGACGATGGCCACGGAAGTAAGGCGCTGGTGCTTACGCCGCCAGCACCGCTGTTTACTCGAGGATGCCTTCGAGGCCGAGACTGATCCCGACCGTGGGGAGGAGGTCCACATCGATGAGACTGGCGTACTCCCAGTGCCACGGCTCGGCAGTGGCACGCCCGCAGTGCGCCCATGGGGGATGGACCCAGCCAAAACGTGAAGCATTCGACTGCAGCCAGATAAATCCCCGGTCCCGGCAACCAAGCGTGCTGCTTCCGCCGGAGAAGTCAACTGCACGACCCCAACCGTGGTTCGAGTATCCGGCGCGTGCCGTGGGAGGCCCGGTGCAGTTTCGGACTGACTTGGTACCGACTTCGTATTGGTCGCCGGTGATCGGGTCGCGTTCGTAAACGGCGGTATCGACGTACGGGCAGCGCCGGTTGTAGGCGCCCTTCTGCTCGTTGAAGGTGCGGTAACAATCGATCGGGGCCAGGAACACCCCGTCGATCGCGGCGGCCTCCATCAAGAGGGCATAGGTGTATGCAGCGTCCCGTTCCAGGGTGCAGCCGTTGAACGTCATCAGACGCTCTCTTGTCATGTAGCCGTTCTTGTAGCCGTCGATGACCAGGTCGAAGGTGAGGGCCTCTTCACCCGCAGGGACGAGTTCGGTTGCGGCGGGCGAGCCGGCCACGGAAAGGGCGAAGACGAGGGAGAGAATAAACATGGACAATCTTGTTGCTCATGTCTATTCGGCCGTTAGGCGGCCAGCCTTAAGCTGTTCCGGACCCTTCGGTACCGGCCAGTTCTACCGGTGGGGTGTCCGTCGGATTGAACGATTCGAAGGTGAGCTCTTCATTTGCGGTGTCGAAACCGACCAGAATCGTCGAGCCGGCTTTGAACTCGCCGAGCAACACCCGCTCCGAAAGCGGGTCTTCGAGGAGCCTCTGGATGGCACGGCGAAGCGGCCTCGCCCCCATTTCGGGGTCATAGCCCTGCTTTCCGAGGTGTTCCTTGGCGTCATCGGTGAGCACGAGGTCGAGCTTCTGTGTCATCAGCTGGGTCCTGACCCGGGCCAGCATCAGGTCGACGATCTCCTTCAACTCAGCCATTTCGAGCTCATGGAAGACGATGATGTCGTCGATGCGGTTGATGAACTCGGGGCGGAAGTGCTTCTTCAGCTCGTCGGTGACCTTTTCCTTCATGTATTCGTAGTCCATCTCGTCGTCACTGGCATGGAAACCGACGGCCTTCTTGTGAAGGTCTCTGGTCCCCAGGTTCGAGGTCATGATGATCACGGTGTTCTTGAAGTCGACCATCCGTCCCTGGGCATCGGTGAGACGCCCTTCTTCGAGAATCTGGAGGAGGGTGTTGAACACATCCGGGTGGGCCTTTTCGATCTCGTCAAAGAGAACGACCGAGAAGGGCTTGCGGCGCACCGCTTCGGTGAGCTGTCCACCTTCGTCGTAACCGACGTATCCGGGAGGTGAGCCCACCAGACGGCTGACGGTGTGCTTCTCCATGTACTCGGACATGTCGAGCTGGATGAGGGCGTCTTCCTGACCGAACAGGAACTCGGTCAATGCCTTGGCGGTCTCGGTCTTGCCGACTCCCGACGGACCGAGGAAGATGAAAGAGCCGGCCGGCCGGCGCGGGTCCTTGAGCCCGGCCCGGGTGCGGCGGATCGCCTTGGACACGGCCTCGATAGCATCGTGTTGTCCGATAATCCTCTTGTGCAGCTCCGACTCCATGTGGATGAGGCGGGCTGTCTCCTCGTCGGTGAGGCGGTGAACCGGGATGCCCGTCCACTGGGCGAGAACTTCTGCGATTCCCTCTTCGTCGATCACCCATCCACCCTCGGCGTTTGCAGCTTCGCGGTCGGCGCGCTCGGCGAGGAGCGTGCGCTCCTGGTCGCGCAGGCTCGCTGCACGTTCGTAGTTCTCGGTGCCCACGGCATCCTGTTTGTCGAGGCGGACCGAGGACAGTTGTACGTCGAGCTCGAGGATCTCGGGGTCGTCGCTGGGGCGGTGGATCCGGGTGCGGGAACCTGCCTCGTCGATTAGGTCGATTGCCTTGTCCGGGAGGAAGCGGTCGGCGAGGTACCGGTCGGCGAGGTTGGCCGCCGAGACGATTGCCTGGTCGGTGAAGCGCACCGAGTGGTGGGCTTCGTAGCGGTCCTTCAGGCCGAGCAAGATCTGGATCGTGTCGGCAACGGACGGCTCCTCCACCTGCACCGGTTGGAAGCGGCGCTCGAGGGCGGAATCCTTCTCCAGGTACTTGCGGTACTCCTCGAGAGTGGTGGCCCCGACTGTCTGCAGCTCACCGCGGGCGAGCATCGGCTTGAGAATGGAGGCAGCGTCGATAGCGCCTTCTGCAGCCCCGGCCCCGACCAGTGTATGGATCTCGTCGATGAAGAGGATGATGTCGCCCCGGTTCTTGATCTCCTTGAGGACCTTCTTCAGGCGCTCCTCGAAATCACCCCGGTAGCGCGACCCGGCGACAAGGGCGCCGAGGTCTAGCGTGTAGAGGCTCTTGCCATCTAGGTTCTCGGGCACTTCTTTGGCGATGATCTTCTGAGCGAGGCCCTCGACGATCGCAGTCTTGCCGACGCCTGGCTCTCCAATGAGGACAGGGTTGTTCTTGGTCCGACGGGAGAGGATCTGCATGACGCGCTCGATCTCACGCTGACGTCCGATCACCGGGTCGAGTTTTCCTTCCCGGGCAAGACCGGTGAGGTTGCGGCCGAACTGGTCGAGGACCGTCGATCCTGACGATGAAGCTTCGCGGCCGCTGGCCCCGGCGGGCTGCGGCCCTTGCTCCTCACTGCCACCAGGGCCGGAGAGAAGCTGGATTACTGTCTGGCGAACCTTCTGGAGCTCGGCGCCGAGCTGCTGGAGGACCTGTGCGGCAACACCTTCGCCCTCCCGGATCAGACCGAGGAGGATGTGCTCGGTTCCGATGTAGTTGTGTCCGAGCTGGAGCGCTTCGCGGAGACTGAGCTCGAGGACTTTCTTGGCGCGGGGCGTGAACGGAATGTGACCTGACGGCGACTGCTTCCCCTGACCGATGATCTTGACGACTTCCTCGCGGACCGAAGCGAGATCGATGTCGAGGCTCTCGAGCGCCTGGGCGGCGATGCCCTCGCCCTCGTTGAGCAAACCGAGGAGAATGTGCTCGGTCCCTATGTAATTGTGATTTAGTAACCGAGCCTCTTCCTGGGCCAGGACGACCACACGGCGGGCACGGTCGGTGAACCGTTCAAACACCTTCAACTCCTATGCCTGGCATACCCGAGTTTACCATCGACCGTATCTTTCCCAACTGACCTGAATCCTGCTCTGACTCACAACGTAATACCATCGGCAGCAATGGACGACCTCCAAAGCATCATTCGCATTCCTCGAATCTGGGACTCTCTCGCCTCGGTCGAGGAGAGGCTGCTGGAGGCAGCCACCGCGGACGACGCCTACCTCACCAAGATCGCTCAGCACCTTCTGCTCGCAGGCGGGAAGAGGTTCCGGCCCCTTCTCGCTCTTCTGGCCGCCGAATTCGGGCCGCGGGGCGACGGCCGGCCCGTCGAAGCGGCGGTGTCAGTCGAGTTGATTCATGTCGGCTCGCTCTACCACGACGACGTGATCGACGAATCCGATACCCGGCGCGGGGCCGCGTCGGTCAATGCCAACTGGTCCAACACCGTGGCCATTCTCGCCGGCGACTTCCTTATGGCCCGAGCCTCGGAGGTGGCTGCGACCCATCTCAGCCAGGAGTCGGTCCGTCTCCTCGCCGCCACCTACGCCGAACTCGTAGAGGGCCAGACCCGTGAGCTTCAGCTCGAAGGCGACTTCACCCACGGCTTCGACGACTACGAGAAAGTGATCGGCGGGAAGACCGCCTCCCTGGTGCGGACGTCGGCCCGGCTCGGGGCGATGGCCGCAGAAGCCCCACCCGAGACGGTCGAGGCCCTTTCGACCTGGGGTTGGGAAGTGGGGATGGTCTTTCAGATCGCCGACGACGCCCTCGACCTCGTCGCCGACGAGTCCACGATCGGCAAGCCAGCCGGCTCCGACATCAGGGAGGGGACATTCACCATGCCGGTGCTGGCCGCAGCGGCGGGCCCTGATGGGGAACGGGTGCGGGAACTTCTGAAGCCCGGCATCCCCTACGACGACGACACAGTCACCGAAGTCATTTCCCTGGTCCGCCGGGGCGGCCACATCGAAAACGCCCTGACCGCAGCCACCGACCGCCTCACCAAAGCCGAGGCAGCCCTCGAATCCATCGAGCCGGGCCCCGCCCACGAGATCCTGACCGAGCTAGGCACCTACCTACTAGCCCGTGTAGAACGCGCCCGGGACTGAGCCCACCTGCATCATGCGACGCTCTCCCTCCGCTTGCAACTCTCCCTCCGCTTGCGGAGGGAGTACCTCCGACCTTTAGGTCGGAGGGGAGGGTGGGGCGATCCCACCAACGGTGCTCGGGGTGCGCCCTGGCGCGCTAGATCTCAACTTGGAGAGTCTCAGTCCCCCTTACCTCCGCCCTCCTTCGTCGGGCGCAGGGACCTTTCCCCCATTCGACTTCGTCTCTGGGGGAACAGCCGCTCCCTCCGGTCGCTAGGTCTCTGGGGGAACAGCTCGCATTGTGGGGAAGAGGATTACCTCTCTGATGTGGGTTTGATTGGTCAGGAGCATCACCAGGCGATCGACTCCGATACCCAGGCCGCCGGTTGGGGGCAGGCCGTATTCGAGGGCTTCTATGTAGTCGGTGTCGACCGGGTGGGCCTCATCGTCGCCGGCGAGTCGGGCGCGGGCCTGTGCCTCGAACCGGCTCAGCTGGTCGTCGGCGTCGTTGAGCTCGCTGAAAGCATTTGCGTATTCGGAGCCTGCGATGACCAGCTCGAAGCGGTCGGCGAGCCGGGGGTCGTTTTGGTTCCGCCGTGAAAGCGGTGAGACCTCCACCGGCTGGTGGGTTACGAACGTCGGCTCCCAGATGGTCGGCTCGACCAACTCTTCGTAGAGCTCGAGGAGGACCCGTCCCGGTGTCCAATCCGATTCGAGGGGCACACCTTTCTCTCCGGCGATTTCGATGAGGCGCCCGACCGGGGTGTCGAGGTCGACGGGCTCTCCCACCACCTCCGACACCAGGTCGACGAGCGTCGCCCGACGGAACGGGGCGGACAGCGACAACTCGCGGTCGCGATAGGTGATCGTCTCCGACCCGGTCACCTTGACCGCCACCGAGGAGACGACATCCTCGACCAACACCATGATGTCGTTGTAGTCGGCAAGGGCCTGATAGGCCTCGAGCATGGTGAACTCGGGATTGTGGGTGGCATCGATGCCTTCGTTCCTGAAGATCCTCCCGATCTCGAACACCCGCTCGATGCCTCCTATGACCAGCCGTTTCAGATGCAGCTCCGTTGCGATTCGGAGGAACATCTCCATATCAAGCGCCTCATGCCGGGTGGCGAATGGCCTCGCATTCGCACCCGTCGCCTGGGAGAGCAGCACCGGCGTCTCCACTTCGATGAAGCCGCGGTTCTCGAACTCTCTTCGCAGTTCGGACAGCACCCGGGCCCGGGTCATGGCGGTTTCGAATGCATCGTCATTGACCATCAGGTCGAGGTACCGCCGCCGGCTCCGCTGTTCGACGTCCTGGAGTCCATGAAACTTGTCCGGAAGCGGCCGCAGGCTCTTCTGAAGGATGACGAACTCATCGACTTGTACGCTGAGCTCGCCCTTCCTCGTGGTCATCACAGTTCCCGATGCCCCCACCCAGTCGCCGAGGTCGAGCCGCCCGAACTCGGCGGCGAGGTCGTCTCCGATGTGGCCGCGGTCGACGAACAGTTGGATGGTCCCGGTCATGTCCCTGATGGTGGCGAACTGGAGCTTGCCAAAAGAGCGGTGCAGCATCACCCGTCCTGCAACGGCTACCTGCTCTTCGGTGTGGGTCCCGGGCTCGAGCCCTTGGAACTTCTCGTGGAGGTCGGATGCCCAAGCTGAGCGCACGAATCTTGTCGGATAGCCTGCTCCGGCGAGGATCTCCTGGTGGTGCTCCTGGCGCGTCGCCTGCAGGGCGTCTGGTGGTTCGTTTGCTTCGGTCAAGAGGTCCCTAACTGGCGGTCAGTGCAGCGTACCGAGACGGCTCGGCTCTTCGAGAATCATGCCCCGATCGGGTTTTGCTTTGCCGTTGTCCCACTCGATGGAGAGGTTGTCGATCAGGCGAACCTGGCCGACGTGGGCGGCCACCGCGAGCACCGCCGGGCCATCGAGCACGGGTATTGGCTCCATGGTGTCGGCCGCCACCAGCTCCACATAGTCGGTGCCTAGCTTGGCCATCGAGCGTGACACCGTTCTTTCGAGGCGGGCCGGATCCCTCTCCCCTGCTTCGATTTGCATTGCCGCCTGGAACAGGCCCCGGCTCATGGCCAGTGCCGCCTCCCTGTCGGTAGGGGTGAGTCGGACGTTGCGACTGGAGAGAGCCAACCCGTCCGGGTCGCGCACAAGGGGGGCCGCAACGATTTCGACCGGAAAGCGAAGATCGGTGACCATCCCCTTCAAGACTGCAATTTGCTGGGCGTCCTTCTTGCCGAAGACTGCAACATCGGGGCGGAGTCCTGCAAATAACTTGGCGACGACCGTTGCCACGCCGACGAAATGCGAAGGGCGGTACTTTCCCTCCATCCCCAATGCGACCGCTCCAACGGTCACCTCGGTCGACGAGCCGGGCGGATAGACCTCCTCGACCGAAGGGACGAAGTGGATGTCAGTTCCATGCTCGGCCGCCATCTCACCGTCACGGTCGACATCCCGGGGGTAGGCGACGAGATCGGCCTCCTTGTCGAATTGTGTCGGGTTCACAAAGTTGGAAACAACCAGTGTGTCGCATTGCTTCCGGAGCAGGTCGATCAATGAGAGATGGCCTTCGTGGAAATATCCCATTGTCGGGAGCAGCCCGATCCGCCCTTTATAGAGCGCCCTGGTATCGGCGAAGGTCTCCGTTATTTCCAATCTTTCACCTCGTTGAAACGGCCCGCAAGTATCGCAGTTGCCTCAGCCATGAGGCGAAACTGCTTGCCGACCGACTCCGAAACCTGGTGGGCCGCCACCAGATGCCCGATCACCGTGTCGGTGTCGCCTCTGGAAATCGGCC
This sequence comes from Acidimicrobiia bacterium, assembly GCA_040878225.1. Lineage (GTDB taxonomy): Bacteria > Actinomycetota > Acidimicrobiia > Spongiisociales > ZC4RG35 > MA-ANB-1. Next base: position 11,734 of record JBBDMR010000165.1, on the reverse strand, counting down.
CGGTGAGAGACTGACGACCCCCCGACTCGAATACGTTGTCGACAACCCTGGACACGAGCGGCGCGGCGACCGACGGTTCGATACCTGCAGCTTCGTAGAGGTCAGAGGCGGTGGCCAATGCAGTTGCAACGAAGTTCGCCGCTGCCGCCGACGCGGCGTGATAGAGCGGCCTGACTGCGTCATCGAGGGCAAATGGCTTCATACCGAGCGAGATGGCGAAATGGATCAGCGTGTCTTCGGCAAGCTCGTCACCACCGATGCCTGCGTAGGAATCGGCGAGCGCCGCCGCGCCGCGTTCGGGGTCGGGGAGGGTCTGAAGCGGGTGGAACCCACCGAGTGAGACGCCAGGAGACGCCAGGGGCTTGAGCGCCGTGACCGGGACGAATCCGGAGACGTGGGCAACCACCGGAATTTCCCCGAGCTCGCCCGCCATCGATGTCGCAACCGGTTCGATCTGGTCGTCATTGACGCAGATCAGGACCAGGTCGGCCGGTGGCAAGGATTCTTCGATGGCCAGCGGCGGCCCGAAACGCTCGTCGCCGGACCTTGACACGACGCCGACGATTTCGTGGTCGGCGGCCCGAGCGGCTCGCGCGATCGATCCTCCGGCCCGTCCGGGGCCGACGATCACCAACCGCATTGGTTACCTGTCACATGCGCAGGGTAGCGGTCGGGGTGTTTGGCTATTTAGGGCTGGTGGTGACGCAGCTGCTCGGAGGTGATCACCGGCCAATTCGAATCGAGATCCGCCTTCATGTCTTGATAACGGTCCCGCCGCTTCCAAAACTTTGTCTTCCAGACTCGAAAGCGGTGCTTGGAGGGCGTGTCGGTCACTGGCAGAACATCGGGTGTCCTGCTCCGACGTACCTCAGGCAGCGCCACGACTTCCTCGGGGTCATCGACCATGTGCAGCATCTGATGTGCGGCATGGCGTACCCGACGGTGCTCCTGTCTGCGCTCGTCACGCGATGGGCGACTTTCGTCGTAGCCGGGAATCTGGTTGCGATTTTTGCGGGACCGTTTGGCCATCGAAATGAACCTCCTGTGTTCTGATCTAATCAGTTCGCAGAAGGAGCGTCGGCGGGCCGCGGCCTCTTCGCATATTCCAAAGCTAGCACGAGACGCAATATCCGGGTAGAGGCGAAGGTCACTGGTGGTCTGGCGGACGCGAAGGAAGGAATCGGCCGGGCACCCGCTCGAGATAAGAGCCGTAACCCGGATAGGAGATCCGGAGTTGGCGCTCCTCATAGCGTGACTTCAAGGCAAAGAAGCCGACGAGAAGTGCGGACAGAAGCAACGCGGCTAGAGAGTCGAACACGAACGAGACACCCAGGAACAACAAAAATACCGCTGTGTACATCGGGTGTCGCACCCACCGGTACGGGCCAGAGGTGACCAGCTCACCCGCCATCACCGGCTCGGGAAGGGCTGTTAGGTTGCGCCCGAGACTGCGCGCGCTCCACAACATCAACCCCACCCCGGTCACAGCCAAGATCGCCCCGCCGACGCCCCATGGGGTGACCGTCTCAGGGAGTGAGCCCTGCCAGACGATGGCCAATCCAATCAATGCGAAGGCAACCAGTTGCGCCCCGACCCAGATCCGACCGCGGCGCGAGGCCGTGACCCATGCACGAGCGAGGTAGTCGACCTCCTGTCCTTCGAGTTGAGCGAGCCGATGACCGGCGGTGGCACCGCCGAGATCAGCGTCCGGCCAGACCTCGGCGAGTGGCTCGAGAACAAAGCGACGCTCGCCGGCTCGGGGATGGGGCACGATCAGTTCCGGGCCGTCGTCGACCGGGTCTCCGTCTGTGGCGACGATGTCGAGGTCGAGGGTGCGCGGGCCCCAGTGGACGTCTCGTTTCCTCCCCCGCCCGGCCTCGATCTGGTGCAGGAGGGCCAGCAGGCCATGGGCATCGGTTTCGGTCGTGAGGACGACGACTGCGTTGAGGTAGGGGCCTTGGTCGGGCCCTCCCACCGGAGTGGTCTCGTATAGAGACGAGATCGACTCGATCGAGGCGCTTTCGGAGAGCTCGTCGATTGCCCAACGCAAGTGTCCGATTCGGTCACCGAGATTCGACCCCATCGAGATGGCGAATCGAGTCATCTCTCCCGGCTGACAGTCACCGAAACATCTTCAAACGGCACTTCGATAGGTGCATCGGGCTTGTGGACCGTCACTTCCACAGCCTCCACCTTCGGATACTCCATCGCCAGGTCGGCTACGCCGTGGGCGAGCCGCTCGATCAGGTCAAAGCTGTTGGAGGCCACGTAGTCGTGAGTTCGTTGCGAGAGCTCTCCGTAGTCGACCGTATCCTCCAGCCGATCGGTGGCGGCGGCCGCACCGAGATCGAGGGTCAGGTCGAGGTCGATGAGGAACTTCTGGTCGTTCTGCTTCTCGGAGTCGAGGACCCCGTGTCTGGCGAGCACTTCGATACCGGAAATGCGGATCCGGTCGGTCATCAACTCATGACGGAGGGGATCAGCGAGCGACCTTCCGGGCCCAGCGCCCTTCCCAGAATCTGCTGTATGACCGCAAGGGCAAGGATCGGGTCTTCGACCAGACCGGAGTTGACCAGGAATCCGCCGAGCAGGCCACCGACCGTATCGTCGACCGACTCTCTATGGACGAGCACCCGGGACTTCTTGCGTGCCATGGCTAGGTCGAGGGTCTTGAAGAAGACGATCTGGTCGCGTTGGCCGAGAGAGCCGTTGAGAGGCACCGTGTAGGTTGCGATGCCAGCCTCCCGGTAGGCCGCCACGTTCTGGTTTCCGGGGAGCATGGAGACAACCGTGTTGATCCGGGCCTCCTCCACCAGCCAGGTGATTTCCTCCTCCCGCCGCACCTTCCGGTGCTGGAACCCTGATCCTCCGACGCGCTCGGAAACAGCCAGGCGCTCATTGATCACCCAGGTGAATCCCCGGGGCTTTAGTCCTGCTGCCATTCTTCCCATCTCTGTGGGTTCACGATAGCGGCGGCAATCCTGAGCGCATCCCGGGATTGGCCCACATCGTGTACCCGAAATAGCCGGGCGCCGCGGTCGAAGCCCATCGCGGTCAGGACTGCTGAGTGCCCATCGCGTCGCTTGGGGTCTTCCTCGCCGGTCAACGTCTTCAGGGTCGACTTGCGTGAGGCTCCGAGCATCACCGGAAACCCGGAGGCAACGATCTCCCCAAGCCGGTTCACGAGTTCGAGATTGTGGCGGGTTGTCTTTCCGAAACCGAAACCGGGGTCGATTACCACAGCGGATGGGTCGACGCCGGCGTCGACCAGACGCAGCGCCTGACCTACGACAAAGGCTTTCACTTCGTCGACCACGTCGTTGTAGCGCGGCTCATTCTGCATGGTCCGGGGATCACCGAGCATGTGCATCACCACGACACCGGATCGGGAAACCGCAGCGATGTCGATCATGTCGGGATTGCGGAAGCCCGTGACGTCATTGATGACGGAAGCACCTGAGGCGATGGCGAGTGCCGCCACCTCCGGCTTCGATGTGTCGATGCTCACGGGCACACCGCGATCGACCAGGCCCTTGACCACAGGGAGCACCCGATCGGCCTCTTCGACGGCGGGAACCGTGCGGGCTCCCGGCCGGGTCGACTCCCCGCCAACGTCGATGATCGTGGCCCCTTCGGAGATCATCGCCTCACCGGCGGCAACGGCTTCGTCGACATCGAGGAAGTCGCCCCCGTCGGAGAACGAGTCTGGCGTGACGTTGAGGATCCCGACCAGCAACCCCCGGTCCAGGGAGTGCTCGGCCGACCCGGTCTTCCAGACGCTGATGGCCTACCTCCCGGTTCCGAACAGGAGCGCCATCGCCTCCGATCTGGTCTTGGCGTTCGACTCCATAACCCCGCGCACAGCCGAGGTGACAGTCTTGGCGCCTGGCTTGCGTACACCGCGCATCGACATGCACAGATGTTCTGCTTCGATGACCACGATCACCCCGAGCGGGTCGAGACGCTCACATAGGCTGTCCGCCACCTGTGCCGTCAACCGCTCCTGCATCTGTGGCCTTCGGGCGAAACCGTCGACCAAGCGGGCGAGCTTCGACAATCCGGTGACCCGTCCCCTGGGCATGTAGCCGACGTGGGCCTGGCCGTGGAACGGAACGAGATGGTGCTCACACATCGAGTAGAACGGGATCTCGCGGACGATGACGATCTCCTGGTAGTGCTCGTCGCCAAAGAAGGCGTCGACGACTTCGCCGGGGTCATTGCCGATGTTCGAGAAGACCTCGGCATAGAAACGGGCGACGCGTTCGGGTGTCTCTCGGAGCCCTTCCCGATCGGGGTCGTCACCGATCGCCTCGAGGATCTCCCGAACTGCCTTTTCGATCCTGCCCTTATCTACTTTGCCCTCATCGATATCTGCCATCGGGCAAGCCTAACCCTGTTGTTGTTTCTGACCCCTTGACAAACTCTCTGCTTGACGGCATAATGATGTCATAGTGATGTCACAAGACAGTCAAACCGGCATCACAGAGACAAAGGAGAAGGACCAATGATCTGGATACGATCCACCGATAGCCTCGAAGCTCAACTGAACGAGCGCATCAGGCATTTCCGCAACACAAAGTGATAGGCCCATGCAAATAGACCATCTACTCGTCGAACTGGAACAGCAGGTCGACAGCCAACTCCGCTTCGCCGACCCGCTGAAGGTCGATTTGATCAGCGACGTGCTCGAGGTGATCAACCCCGCGGTGCGACAGACGCTGTTCCGTGTGGTCGAGACGGCACTGGCCGAGATCAACTCACAGCTGACCGGCCAGGCCGTCGAAATCCGATTGGTGGATGGCGACCCGGAGCTGATCGTGACCACGGCCGCCGCTCCCCCACCGCCGCCACCACCCGAGGCGCCCGACGCACCTGAGGCCGAGGCATTCGACGAGGCCAGGATCACTTTGCGGATCCCCGGGTATCTCAAGGAGATAATCGCTGATGCGGCCCGGAACGCTGGTGACTCGGTGAACTCCTATGTCGTGGACGCCCTGCGCACTGCTACCCCGCCGACAAATCCGAAGAAGTCCGTCAACCGCAAGATCCAGCTCTGATGGAGAAGTCATTTCAGGTAGGCGCTGACGGCGCTCTCGACGTGCGGATCGCTTCCGGGAAGGTCGAGGTCAAGCGGGGCCAGGAGGGCGTCATCGTGGTCAGTGGCCGGGGAGACACCGGCAATCTCAGCGTTGAGCAACACGGTTCCACGGTCTGGGTGTCTTCCGAGCCGCGTTCGACGCAGATCTCCAAAAGGATCCATATCGGTGTGGGTCGATCCGTATACCTATCCATCGAAGTCCCCGAAGGCATCGATATCGACGTCAATGTCGCCTCCGCCGACTTCGAGTGCGAACCGCCCTCGGCCCGGATCAACGTCAACTCAGCCTCCGGCGACATCCGATTCACAGACGCGGGAGAGCTGACGGTCAAGACCGCAAGCGGCGACGTTCACGGCCACAAGGTCAGCGGGAAACTCCACTTCGTCAGTGCGTCGGGAGACCTCCACGTCGAGTCGATCGGTGATCGCGCTTCGATTTCCACGGCTTCAGGTGACATCCAGATCGGCGAAGCCTCGGGGCCGGTCATAACCTCGACGATGTCCGGCGATGTCCAGGTCCGTAGATTCGGCGGCGACGACTTTGCTGCCAAGTCGATGTCCGGTTCGGTCGACATCGGGCTTCCTGCAGGTAGCAGTGTCGACGTGGAGGCCACCACGCTGTCCGGCGAAATCATCCTCCCCGAACCCCGGGATACGCCCTCCGATGCAACGGCAGCGGGGACGGTGGACCTCAAGGTGAAACTCGTCTCCGGCGATCTCAAAGTCCGTAGGGTCTAGCCCCACAGCCGAATCGGGTAGCGAGTGTTAGTGGCCTGTAGCCCAATTACTGACGGCCCTATTTGACCGACAGACCACTAGGCGCCGGCGTCTGCCGGGCGCCCGGTCGGGCGAAAACCCTTCTTGGCCCGCGCTGAGCTCGGGGCCTCGGCGTCTTCGGGCTCCTCGGCCTTCTTGGCTGCAGCGACCTGCTCTTCTTCGCGGGGCTGAGGCAGGACCGGGTTCTCCGGATACCGGATTCGCAGCGAACCGCTTTCGGTGTGCTCCCACTTGGGAATGTCCGAAAAGATCTCGGCGACACGCTCGCGATCGACGGTCTCGTGTTCGAGAAGTTCGACGACCATCCGCTCCATGGCCTCCTGGTGATGGCTCAAGATGACACGTGCCTCCTCGTGGGCTGCGTTGATCATCTTCCTCACCTCTTCGTCGATGAAGGCAGCCACCTCGTCGGAGTAGTCCTGTTGCCGGGAGTAGTCGCGGCCCAAGAAGACCTCACCGTTCGCCTTCCCGTACTGCATCGGGCCGAGCTTGTCGCTCATCCCGTACTCCATGACCATCTTGCGGGCGATCTGGGTCGCCTTCTCGATGTCGTTGGCGGCGCCGCTGGTCGGGTCGGCGAAGATCAGCTCCTCGGCAGTGCGGCCGCCGAGCAACATCGCCAGCTGGTCGACGAGCTCTGACCTGCGGATCAGATAGCGGTCGTGGGTGGGCAGCGCCAGTGTGTGGCCGAGGGAACGTCCCCGGGCCACGATTGTCACCTTGTGCACCGGGTCGGTGTTCGGCAATGCGAAGCCGACGAGGGCGTGACCCGTCTCGTGGTAGGCGATCAACTTCTTCTCTTCGTCGGACATGACCCGCGACTTGCGCTCCGGACCGGCGATGACCCGCTCGATTGCCTCTTCCAGCTCCGACATGCCGATCTTCTTCTTCTTGCGGCGTGCAGTGAGCAGGGCAGCTTCGTTGATGAGGTTGGCGAGGTCGGCTCCGGTGAAGCCCGGGGTGCGGCGGGCGAGGACCATCAGGTCGATCTCGGGGGCCAGCGGCTTGCCTTTGGAATGAACTTCGAGGATGGCAGCCCGCCCTTCCAGATCGGGAGCATCGACAACGATCTGCCGGTCGAACCGACCCGGCCGGAGCAGGGCGGGGTCGAGGATGTCGGGCCGGTTGGTCGCGGCCATGACGATTACCCCGGAATTGCCTTCGAAACCATCGAGTTCGACGAGCAGCTGGTTCAGTGTCTGTTCCCGCTCATCATGACCACCACCGAGGCCGGCGCCACGGTGGCGCCCGACTGCATCGATCTCGTCGATGAAGACGATGGCGGGCGCGGTTGCTTTCGCCTGCTCGAAGAGGTCACGGACTCTGGCCGCACCGACACCGACAAACATTTCGACGAAATCGGACCCGGAGATCGTCATGAACGGAACACCGGCCTCACCGGCAACTGCCTTGGCGAGCAGGGTCTTACCCGTGCCCGGGGGGCCGAACAGGAGGACACCCTTGGGGATCTTCGCCCCCATCTGGCGGTACTTGTCCGGGTTGGCGAGGAAGTCCTTGATCTCTTCGAGCTCCTCCTTGGCCTCTTCGAGCCCGGCGACGTCGTCGAAGGTGACCTTTGGCTGCTCTTTGCCGACTAGCTTTGCCTTCGACTTTCCGAACTGCATGACGCGGTTCCCGCCGCCTTGCATCTGCATGAAGATGAAGACCATGAACCCGAGTAGGAACAACCACGGCAGGAAGCTGATCAAGTAGTCGAAGAAACCGGGGGGCTGGGAGTCGACGGAAACCGGGGTCCCGGTGGCGATCGCAGTTGCTGTGAGCTCGCCTTCAAAACCGTCCGGGTAGGGGGCGATCTGGTCCCACGCACCTTCCGGTGCATCGGAGGTGGTTCCTTCTACCCGACCCTGAATCTCGTTGGACCGCTCGAGGAACTGGACCTCCTCAAACCCACGTCTTTCCATGGTCGTTACGAATTCGGAAAGGGAGACCTCCTCGGGGCCTGCAACCGTGTCGAACCACCACTGCGCCACCACGGCCAACATGATTATGGAGACCCCATAAATGAGCAGGGTTCGCAGGGTTCGGTTCACAACTACCTCGATTCAAGGTTGAGAAAAGGTTCGTAGGCGTAATGCTACGTCAGATAGCGTCGTAGTCGAACCCCGAATCAGAGAAGTTCGGGCCCCATCACACCGACGTAGGGGAGGTTCCGGTACTTACCTGCGTAGTCGAGGCCATAACCGACCACGAACTCGGGTCCGATGGCGAAACCCACGTACTTGACGTCAATCGGAACCCGCTGGATCCCCTCCTTGAGGAGAAGGGTGGCGATTTCCAGCGAAGCGGGCTTGCGCACCTTGAGGCTCTTCAACAGGTAGTTGAGTGTCAGGCCGGAGTCGATGATGTCCTCGACGATGAGTACATGGCGTCCCTCGATTTCTTCGTCGAGATCCTTCAGGATCCGGACCACTCCGGAAGTCTGAGTTGATGCGCCGTAAGAGCTGACTGCCATGAAGTCGAATTCCACCGGAAGGTCGATCTTGCGGGCGAGGTCGGCCATGACCATGAAAGCCCCGCGCAACACACCCACCAGCAGGACACTCTCCCCCTTGTAGTCTTCGGTGATCTGAGCGCCCAACTCTGTGAGTTTCGCTTCGATCTCCTCTGTGGTGATCAGGGGTTTGATGGCCATGGATGCACTTTCAGGTTCGGTGAGGCTTAGAAGGTAGCCCGATTTATCTGTGTTCTGCCAACCGTCAACGCACGTCCCCCGGAGTGACGACGAGATAGGCGCCCTGCTTGGTGACAGTGAGCCCTCCTTCCAACTCGGCACCCGCGCTTGCACCGCTCAAGACCTCCGCGACCCTGGCCAACTCTGCGGCTGAGACGGCGGCCTTCTCGCGGAACGTTCCGACAAGTGCTGCAATTGCCCGCGCTCTGAGCGGGGGGTCGAGAGTGAAGAGGATTCCGGTGGCAACCCGGGCAGTTCCACCGTCGGTGGCTATCGGGGCGGGATGCAATTGGTCGAGAAATTCGGAGTCACCCCGAACATGTTCCGCTGTGCGAGCGAGGGAGTCGACCATGTTCGGGTTGAGCTCTTCCATACGGGGCATCAGCTCGAGCCGCACGAAGTTGCGGCGCAGCTCGAGATCGGTGTTGGTCGGATCGTCAACGAAAGGCAAGGCGTGGAGAGTGGCCAGCTCCCGGGTCTCCTCCCGGAACACGTCGAGAAAGGGGCGGTACATCCGCGAAGTGCGCTGATACGGCATGCCGGAGAGGCCCCTGAGGCCGGCACCGCGAATCAGGTTGAGCAGCACAGTCTCCGCCTGATCGTTTCGGGTATGCCCCAGCAGCAGGTTTTCATCTCGGGCTACTGCACTTTCGAGCTCCCGGTAGCGAACCTCCCGGGCCATGGCCTCAGGTGAAGGCCCTTCCGGCACGTCGACGCTGACCACGTCGCATGCCATATCCAGCATCTCAGCGATTTCCCGGGCTGCCTCAGCCAGTCTGTCGGAGGCCGGGAGCCCGTGGTGAACATGGACACAGCGCGGCTTGGTGCGCGAATCCAGGTCAGCTATGAAAGCGAGGGCCGCAGAGTCTGCACCCCCCGAAAGGGCTACTACGTGGGGTTCCGCCGGAAAACGCGCCCGCTGGTTGATTGCGTCGGCAAGTTCCTTCAGGCGACGCGGCTCAGCCACAATTTCGGGCTCTCGATCTCGTCGAGGGTTGGAAGCGACCCCGCCCCCCGGAAAGCCAGGTTGACTGCACTCCAACCCGCCTCGCGTTCCACTGTCTTCATGAATCGCTCGCCCTTTGCGTATTGGTTGACCTTCATCTCGAGCCCGGTAATCCGGAAGAACGCGGCAGTCCTCTTGTCCTTCCTCCGTTCCTTCAGGACCCGGCTCATCCTCGCCTGGGATTTGAGGTGGTCGGCCCCGATCCTGTCCATCACGTAGTGGCCGTGGCCTTCGAGCACCGTCATCAGTGCCTGGACCCGGTTGACGATCTCGGTCTGCTCCGAGGTGGCCACCAGGCCGAAGATCCCTCTTTCGTCGATCAACGGCTCCCCTCTACGGCGCCGGTCGATCACTTCACCGACGATTGCCCCGAGCCGTCCAGGCTCCGGGCCGGAAGCCTGGACAAGCTCCTCGACCAGGCCGCGAAAGTAGCCGCGGAGCCAGGGAACTCCCGTGAACTGGGCACGGTGGGTCAACTCGTGCAGAGCGACCCAGAAACGGAACTCCGAAGGCCGGAACTGATGGATTCGTTCCATCTGCAAGAGGTTCGGTCCCACATAGACGACGCTGTCGCCGTCCTCACCGGTCGGCAAAACTAGTTCGTACTGGCCGAGCACCCTCCGGGATAAGACGCCGAGCAGCGCACTGCTCTCCCTGTCGACCAACTTCTCGACGTTTGCGGTCTGTGCTTCACCCCTGGACTCGGTGAGCCTGCGTGTGGCGGGCTCGACCAGGTGTTTGAAGCTGGCGAGGTTCCGCTCCACCCATTCGGTGCGCTCGATGACATTGGTGCTCGGCGTCCCGGTCAGGGCGAGGCCGGTACCTGCGGCGACGAGCTCGGAGACGATAGGAGTGATCCTCGCCATGTCGGCTTCGAGAGCTGCAAAGTGATAGGTGGCGGCGAGGGGATACTGGCCCGCAATCCGTCCGGCGATACCGCTTGCCTGAGACGACTCCGCGGTCACTCTTCGACGATTCGGTATCGCTTCCTCACCACATTGGTGAAGTACTGCCCGGTGGTCGCGATGACGACCAGGATGGCCAGGGCGATTCCCGTCGGGACGAGGTAGCGATAGGTCCAGTCAGCCGCGGCAATGTCGGGTGGAGGGGTGGTCACCTCGACGGCGGGGCTGATATCAGTTGTGATCGGGGGGGTTTCCCCGACCTCTTCGGGGTCGTCTCCCTCTGTGGCTAACACCGGCAGGGCGAGAAAGACCACCGCCAGCATGGTTGCGAGGAAGAGGGAAGCGAAGCGAGCGGATTTCGTCATCAGTGTTCAGAATACCCACGCCTGCGACCTGAGTCGAACCTTGCGCGTATCGGGGGCCGAACCGCTATCGACGATGGGCGGCCTCGTCATCGAGGGCCTTCCGTAACTTGATGAGGAAGGCATCGGGGACTTCCTCCGACAGTCGCACCCTGACTACGACCTTCAGCCGGCGCTCGAAGTCGAAACCGCTGGTGCATGGGCTGCAGCCCTCGAGATGAGACCTGATGCCGTCCGCCGTCGCCTGGTCCATCTCTTCATCGAGATATTCGTAGAGACGTTCCAGGGCTTCGTCACAGTTGTGCGCGCCGGTGTCGACGCAGTCGTTGTCCGTCATGGCCTCTCCGCATTCTCCGGGAGTAGTCCGCGTGTGCTTGCAAACTCCCACAACGTTTTCTGCATCGCTTTTCTTCCACGATGCAGCCTGGACATCACAGTCCCGATCGGGACATCGAGGATGTCGGCGATCTCCTGATACGACAGACCCTCGAGATCGGCGAGCAAAACGGGGATACGGAAGTTCTCGGGAAGACTCTCCACTGCCCTCTTGATGTCTGACTCGACGAGCCCGTCGAGCACTCTGTCCTCGGTCGTTCTTGACGCCTCGGCCGACTCCTCGGACCCGATGCGCCGATACAGGTAAAGGTCCTCGACGTCGCCGAGATCCACCTCGTCGGGACGGCGCGCTGCTTTGCGGTACTTGTTGATGTAGGTGTTGGTCAGGATCCGGTACAACCACGCCTTGAGATTGGTCCCGGCGGTGAAGCTGTCATAGGCGCGATAAGCCTTGAGGAAGGTCTCCTGGACCAGGTCTTCGGCGTCCGCCGGATTGCGGGTCATCCGCATCGCAGCGGCATACAACTGCTTGGAGTACTGCATTGCATCGTCAGCGAA
>JBBDMR010000164.1:0-1800 GCA_040878225.1 Acidimicrobiia bacterium | reverse complement strand
GCGGTGTCCGAGTACCTGGGCCACCACGACCCGGGCTTCACCTTGCGCACCTACGCCCATCTGATGCCCGAATCCGAGGACCGGGCCCGGGACGCTATTGATGCTGCGCATAGTGCTCCCGCGGAATCTGTGCGGAATGCCCAAGACACAAAAGGGTAAACTCCCTGGTCAGAGACTTGGCGAGCCGCTTACCCCCCGATGTAGCTCATCTCGACCCGCTGGCCGATGGACACGGTCTGCGAGGAGCGGATCTCCGAGTAGCGGTCGGAGCGCCGACTCCACACCGCGCCGATGAGCGACCCGAGCTCTGCGTCGGTGGCGCCCGAGCGGATCGGTTCTTTCAGGTCGGTGCCCGTGCCTGCAAAGAGACAGGTGAAGATCGACCCATCAGGCGAAAGCCGCACCCTGGTGCAGCTCCCGCAGAAAGGCTGGGTCACCGACGCGATCAGCCCGACCTCACCGGCTCCGTCGAGGTAACGGTACCGGCGCGCCACCTCGCCGGGGTAGTTGGGGGCGATCGGCTCCACCGGGAAGACAGCATTGAGCGAATCGATCATCTCCGCCGCCGGGACCACGTCGTCGAGCCTCCAACCGTTGGTGGTGCCGACGTCCATGTACTCGATGAAGCGGACGATGTGCCCGGTACCCCGGAAGTGGCGGGCCAGGTCGACCACAGCTTGCTCGTTGACACCCCGCTGGATGACCGCGTTGATCTTGATCGGCCCGAGACCGACATCTGCGGCGACGCTTATGCCCTCGAGAACTTGCTCGACCGGGTGGTCCATGTCGTTCATCTTCTTGAACGTCTCATCGTCGAGCGCGTCGAGGCTCACCGTCACCCGCTTCAGCCCGGCATCCCGCAACACCCCGGCCTTACGGGCCAGAAGCGAAGCATTGGTGGTCAGAGTCAGATCGTCGACACCGGGGATCTCCGCCAGCATCCCGACCAGTTTTTCCACCTCGCGGCGCAGCAGTGGCTCGCCGCCGGTGAGGCGAAGCTTGTTCACCCCGAGGCTGACGAATATCGACGCAACCCTGGTGATCTCCTCATAGCTGAGCTTTTCGTCCCTGGTGAGGAATGTGTAGTCAGGCCCGAAGATCTCCTTCGGCATGCAATAGGTGCACCGAAAATTGCACCTGTCGGTCACCGAGATCCTGAGGTCCCGGACCGGCCGGCTAAATGTGTCGACAAGCTGGTTCACCGGGCCCACGTTATTGGAATTCACCGCTAAGTGCGTCGGTGCCATTGATTGCCGCACACAGATTCGGTGTTGGCACGGCTTTCGGGGGACAATGGAGAACCAATGGCAATGTTCAAGCGACGCTTCAAAGCACCCCACGTCCAATCGCTCGAAGACTTCGACGACCTGACCAAAAAGGGCAAGCCCGTGCTCGTCGACTTCTACAAGCACGGATGCCAGCCCTGTCGGGTGATGGACGGGATAGTCGACGAGATTGCCGAGGAATTCGAGGACCGGGCCAGCGTGGTCAAAGTGAACCTCGAGGCCGTGCCCGACCTCTTCTACAAATTCAAGGTGAAGTCGACGCCGACCTTCATTCTCATCAACCCGAAGCCCGAAGGACTGCACCAACGCTGGCGGCATTCGGGCCTGGTGAAGAAGGATGCCCTCGCCGAAGAGGTCAGCAGGGCGATCGCAGCGGCTGGTCTGTCGCTGAAATAGGGCGAGGGTGTCTCCGAGTCATCGGCGTCATCTGGCAAGGAGAAAAGCGCAGTCGCACCCGGGAGGTTCGGCGAGCATTTTGGACGCAGCCAGGGGCGACGAGGGCCGGAGAGACGCC
>JBBDMR010000163.1:0-1805 GCA_040878225.1 Acidimicrobiia bacterium | reverse complement strand
GATGGAGTAATCGGATGCGACTCGTCCGGGGTCGTCACCTTCTTCAATGCCGTCGCCGAAGAGATGACCGGATGGAGTGGCCGCGAAGCGGTCGGGATGGATGTAGCCGAAGTCTTCGTCAGGATCGACGAGGACACGAGGGCGGTTGTGCCATCCCCGGCGACCGGCGCATACCCGGGTGATCGAACGTCTGGTGCCAGGTCGGCAGGGCTGCTCTTGATCGGCCGGGGAAAGCGGGAGTTCCCGATCGAATCGAGCGTGTCGCCGATAGTCGATGACGGCGTCGTCACCGGCTCGGTGATCGTGTTCCGCGACGTAAGTGCCGCGCTGGCGATGGCGGAGCAAATGACCCACTCCTTCGAGCACGACTCGTTGACCGGGTTGCCCAATCGCCTCCTCCTCAAAGACCGGATCGACCAGGCGATCGCGACTGCCCCCCGTCACGAGATGCAGGTTGCGGTCTTGTTCCTCGACCTCGACGGTTTCAAACACATCAACGACTCCCTCGGGCATCCGATCGGAGACAAGCTCCTCCAGTCGATAGCCAAGCGACTCGTCGGATGTGTTCGGACTTCCGACACTGTCAGCCGCCAGGGAGGCGACGAGTTTGTCGTTCTCCTCACCGAATCGCGGCAGTGGGAAGACGCAGTTGTGGTCGCCGAGAGGATTCTCAAGGCGGTGGCGCAGTCCCATCCGATCGAAAACCATGATCTCCACGTCACCACCAGCATCGGGGTGAGCGTGTACCCAGACGACGGCGAAGATGCCGAGACGCTGATCAGAAACGCAGACATCGCCATGTATCAGGCGAAGGAGAAGGGTCGCAACGGCTATCAGTTCTTCAAGCCGGCGATGAACGTGCGCGCCGTGGAGCGTCAGTCGATCGAGTCGAGCCTCAGAAGCGCCCTGAAGAACGAGGAGTTCGTGCTTCGATATCAGCCCAAAGTGGATTTGCAGACCGGTTTGATCACCGGCGCTGAAGCATTGATTCGCTGGAACCATCCTTTGCGCGGCGAGCTGGCACCGGGCCAGTTCGTGTCGATTGCGGAGGACAGCGGACTGATCCGCCAGATCGGGCGATGGGTGTTGCGGGAAGCTTGCGAGCAGGCCCGGTCCTGGCTCAATCAGGGCCTGCCACCGATCAGCATTGCGGTGAACGTGTCAGCAGTCGAGCTAAGTGACGAGACCTATGTGCAGAGGCTCTATGCAACGTTGAGCGAGACTGGGATGGATCCCTCGTCCCTCGAACTGGAGTTGACCGAAAGTGTCCTGATGAGACACGCCCATTCTGCGGCGATCATCCTTCAGGCTCTACGTAAGACCGGGATCCAGGTCGCACTCGACGACTTCGGCACCGGCTATTCCAGTCTCAGCTACCTCCGTGACTTCCCGATCGATTCGCTGAAGATCGATCGGTCGTTCGTCGATGAGGTCACATCGGTTGTCGAGGACACCAGCATCGTCAAGGCTGTGATCAGTATGGCGCGGAACCTCGGGCTGAGGGTCGTGGCCGAGGGTGTCGAGAACCTGGACCAGCTCGAATTTCTGCGAGCACATGCGTGCGACGAGGCACAGGGCTACTTCTTCAGCCGACCCGTCGACCCTGATGCGTTTGCGGAGTTGCTCCGCTCCGGGTTCGGCCCTGGGTACGCCGGGTCGGAGGACGGTATAGAGGAAGACAAGGTCACCGGGTTATCGTCGTCTCTCACAAGGCGGTAGAAGAGCACAGTGAATCCGGATTTGGTTGTCCTGGTCGGCCAGATGGGCGTCGGGAAGACGACTGTCGGACGGTTGGTTGCCGATCA
>JBBDMR010000162.1:0-10049 GCA_040878225.1 Acidimicrobiia bacterium | reverse complement strand
CCGCTCGTCGACCTCGTTTTCATCATCCGGGCCATCGGGGGTGGGTTGTCTCGAATGGTGTGGGTCGAGTTGGAGTCTGCGGGCGATGGCGGGTCGGTCGATCCATTCTCGAGCCAGGGCCTGGGTGAGTACGTCGAGGCTGGTCTGGTTGTCTTCGGTGGCCACGTAGGCGTGGTTGGCTTCTCGTCCTCGGGTCATGGGGGTGTAGACCCCTCGGCTGTCGGTGGGGGTGTCGACGAGGAGGAGGGCGGTGTCGACGGTGCGGCCTTGGGTGGCGTGGCTGGTCTGGGCATAACCGAGTTCCAGGTTCTCGGTGACGTAGTCGGCGGGGAGCCGCATGGTGCCTGTGCGTCCGGTGACGGTGATGGTGCGGTCTCGCTGGATCTCGGTGATGGTCCAGTGGTCCCGGTTTTTCACCATCAAACCTTGGTCGGTTCGGAGTCGTCGGTTGTTGTGTCGGGTGACCACCTCATCTCCGACCCGTAGCCAGGTTTCCCCAATCCGGAGCCGGCGTGCTCTTCTGTCGAGTTCTCCGGCCTGGATGCGGGTTTGCTGGCATCTCTGGTTGAGCCGGGCGACGGTGTCGGTGTTGTTGGCCATCAACGCCACCGTCTCACCTCGGCTGCGTGCTTCCTGCCATGCGGTGACGATTCCGGCCTCCATCTCCCCCAAGCTGCCGCCGTGGAGTCGCCCCCTCCGGTCATACTCGATCAAAGCGGCGGGGTCTCCGGTGCGGAGACGGAGGCTGGCATGGCGTTCCCACGGGTGGTGGAATCGGTGGACCTGATCCAATTCGACTGCCCCGTGGAAGTCGACCAGGTGAGCGAACATGCCACCCCTGCCCACGGCGGAGAACTGGCGGGGATCTCCGACCAGGACGAGCCGCCAATCGTGTTGATCGGCAAGCCGAAAGAGCTGAGCGAGTTTGGGAGTGGAGGCGGTGGCGGCCTCGTCGACGATCACCGTGGCGCCGGCCGCCAGGTCGTATTCGGGTTGAGGTCGTCGTGTCGGACCCGAGTGTTCGGTGAGCAGCTTATCCAACGTGTCGGCCCGCATACCAGTCTCGGTGGCGAGGACTTCAGCCGCTACCGCAGTCGGAGCCACCCCAAATGCCTGGCGGCCTTGGACAAGCAGATTGCGTACTCCGCCGGCGAGCATGGTGGTCTTCCCGGCACCAGCGGCGCCGACGATCAACTCCAAGCCACCATCACCGGCGACGAGGGCCACAGATTCTTGCTGGCCCGGCGAGAGGTCCCTCCTGAAGCGAATCACTTGGGGTCGGATCCTGGCTGCCTCGCGGTCCTTGCGGCGTTGAGCCCGGGCGATCAGGTCCTCCTCCTCATCGAGGATGGCACGGGTGGTCAGCGCACGGTCAACCGCCGCCTCGGTGATCGGTCGGCCGTCGCGTCTTAGCGGCGTAGCCGGTGGAATGGGACGGCCAATGTCGACGCAGCGGTTGTCGGCGATATGGTTGGCGAGACCGTCGAGGACCTCGATCAGCTCAGCCGAACCCGCAGCTGTCGTGGTGGCCACACCTGCAGCCAGTTCTCGGACCAGTTCGGCGCGTCGCCATGACGATTGCCCTTCACCCAACGCACGCAGAGCCGTCTCGCTGAGCGCAGCCATCTCGAGGTGGTTGAGCCCGTCCAGCCTTCGGACACGGCCGACCACCTGTCGTAGCAGTCCATGCGGGTCGTAGCCCAGATCCTGGACTCGCTCACGCCACTCTTCGTGTAGTCGAGTGAGGGTGACTCCGTGTTGTTTGGCGGGTCGGCTGTCCAAGACTGCCTCCCGCTCCAGCCTCCACCGCTCCTTTACCGTCGGCTCTCTCTGCTGGCTGTTACGGAACCGTTCCAGCTTCACCTTCAAACGCTGTTCGACGTCGTTGGTCCGTTGGGAGAATTCGGCCAACACCTCCTCGGGGACACCTGCCATCTCGGCGATCCCATGCTCCGGTGTCTCCCATTGGACTCCGAGACGCGAGGTCAACTCGGCACGGAGATCGGCGTGGTAGAGAGCAGAAAGGGTGCGTTGGTCGACCATCATGTTGCGAGCATCCAACGCCAACCATCTCCCATCGGGAGCCGGAACCCGGTTGGCGATCACTGCATGGGTATGCAGCTGGGGGTCGAGACGACGGCTGGTGTGCTGACGAAACAACCCGACCATGAGCCCCCCGGCATCCACTGTCATGATGTGACCGTGACGACGGATCCGGGTGTGGGCATGATCTTCCACCCAGCCCAACACTGCTTCCACCGCCCGCTCATGCGCCTCGACCACCTGATCGCGTACCTGATCGTCACCGACTGCGAAGAGGACGGAGACCGACTTGGGAGCCGAGAAGGTGGCGTCATAACCCCTGACCGACCCCTCCCCAAACCTTCGACCCAGATCCGAGCCGGTCGTCGGGTCCTGTCCGGCCATGACCGCCAAGAACGCCTCTGGATCGATCTCACCGGAGAGGGAGAGACGGTCGGTCGCCTTCCCCCACCACCGGCCCGGCGGCTCCTCCCCATCCAGGTAGTAGGACGGGAGACGGTCGGTGTAGTAGCGGCCCGCCTCCACCCCTTTCAACGTGGTCACCCTCACCGCCAACGAAGACCTCCTCGCCGCACGCCTCCGCAGGTGTGCAATCGTCTGTGGATCCTGGTTTGCCTGTCGGTGAGTGTGGTGGTCATCGGCTGTGGTCCCGTCAGTCGACTGTCGTCTCGAAGAGGTCGAGCTGGTCGGACGTACGGGTCAGACGGCTCCGTTTCGCTTGTCTTCCCGACTCGGACCCAGTGGACGGTTCGGAGGTGGCGTGGCCCTCGACGAGTTCGACACCGACCATCTCCTCGAGGGCGCGCCTCGGTACCCGAAGCACGTGACCCAGGTCGATCACCGGAAGACCCGTACGGCCGTCAGTCTCTCGCCACTCCCGAGCCATTGCATAGGCCTTGGTGCGGCCAATCCGCAACAGAGCGCCGGCTTCCTCAACCGTCAACAGCGTCGGCAACCGAAGACTCTCTACACTGTCTGCCCTCAGTGGTCTCATAGCTTGCAGAGTGTAGCTTGGAAACTACGTCACCGCAATGACCCCACAATGCGCAGCACGTGTAGCATGTGCGAGGCAAATGGCACGAAACCAAAAACCAGACGAACCGGAAACCCCAGCACCCACCCCTGAGGTCAACCTCAACCAAGTGGTCGCCTACAACTTCCGCGCCGCACGAGAACTGCGCGGCTGGACTCAAGAAGAAACCGCCGACCAGCTCGAACCCTATTTGGGACTGCGGCTGACCCAAGCCTCCATCTCCGCCATCGAACGAGCCTGGGACGGAGACCGCAACCGCGAATTCGATGCCCACGAAATCCTCGCCTTCGCCCTCGCATTCGACCTTCCCCTCATCTGGTTCTACATGCCCCCACCAGACGACCGCCGACACCTCGACCGCGCCCACAAGAGAATCAACCAGCTATACGAAATCATCCTCGGACGAGAAGACCAACTCGAACCCCTCTACCAACGACTCCGCGACCTTGGCATACGAGAACCCTCAGAACGAGAACGACTCATGGAAGCCATCACCGGAGAGAAACCACCAAGCCGTACCACCTACCGCGAAAGACGCAAACAAATCCTCACCGCACTCCTCGATGACTGGAGTGACAACCTCGACCAGCTCGCCGACGAATACGGCCGGTTCTTCGACCACCTCCGCGCCGTCGGCATCAGAGGCTTCATCGCCGAACACACCCACGACGAAGACTTCACCTACCCGCCCGAAGCCCGAGCCAAGCTCGCAGAAATGAAACCGGAACGCTCCGACGAGAATGAATAGGTAGGCCGAAGCTTGAACACCATTCCGCCGAAAGGTCTGCCTAGGTGAGTCAGTCGCTCCTAACGTCCTTCTTTCAGCATCTGCACAAATTGAGCCGGTGTGACGACCGGTGGCACCTGTTCCGGCCATTCCAAGAGATCCCCATCACCTGACACAATCAGATCGGCGTCCTGCTCGCGGGCGAGGTAGATGACGAAGTCGTCGTCGGGATCGCGGCTAAGGGATGACCCTTCAGGCGGATCATCACGCACATCGGCTGTGGTCGCGAGGCGATCAACAAATAGGCGTGCATCCTCGACGCTGATCCATCGTCTCATTCGGTCCCGATCGATGAGAACGGTCGCAACCTCCTCGAGGAGCGACTCGCAGACGATCAAGTGAAAAGGCTCCCGCTCAAACCAATCCTGCATCATTAGATGGGTTGTGCCTCTAGCGATTGCAGCCGAGATCAATACATTGGAGTCGAGAACTGCTCGCACCGGCCGGACTCAGGACCAGGAACGCTGACGGCGACGTCGGATCTCGGCTACTTCCTCAGTTGCCAGGCGGAGCGCTTCCTCTTCTGTCAGGTCCTCGCCGTCCGCGGCAGCCTTATCGAGGATTCGACGCACGTCGCGTGTGTAGTACTCCCACGCAGCCTGTCGGGACATGCCGAGACGCTCACCGATCTCGTCCCAGGTCGCACCCTGTCTACGGGCAGCAGCGACACGGTCACGAAGCAGGGCCTCCAACTCGGACCCAGCCCGAGACAATTCACCCAGGGCCTCCAACGGATCCTGTGGGAGAACATCTATATCGAACATATTCATGACTGTCAGGATAGCTTGACAAGCCCTCCATCGCCAACGTACAAGAGACTGCTCGACTCATGGCCAAACGCTGTCCGCCGGCGTCTCGAGAGTCGACCTTCGAGAACGCTGTCCTGAGTCAGATCGAGCTAGCCGGAGGGCCGGGTGGAACCTCGTTTGGCGATCTTGTCGGTGACGGTCCGCACCGACTCGGGCAGGACATGGGCGTAGGTCTTCATCAGCATGTCGGGACTGTGGCCGAGAATGTCGGCGGCGGCTCGGATCTCTCCGATGTCTGAGGCGTGACGGACCATGTGTGTTGCCGCGGTGTGTCGAAGTCCATGCGATGACAGGCGCGGGACACCCGCTTTCGCGACCAGTCGAGCAAAGGTGGTGTCGAAGTTGCGGGGCGAGACCACCCGACCGGTTCTGGTTGCGACGACCAGATCGTTGACTTCCCACTTGGGTCCGGCGGCTAGCCGTTCCTCCGCCTGGAACCGTCGATGGGCGGTCAGGGCGGCGGCTGTCTCCCGGTCGATTGGGATCGACCGACGGGACCGCTCGTTCTTGCCCTCGCTCCACTCCGGCCGGCCAGCCACGTCGACTACTCCACGTTCTATCCGTACTACTCCCGTTCTCAGGTTCACCACCTTCCATCGCAGGCCGAGAAGCTCGCTTCGACGAAGGCCGTAGAGCACTGCGAGCCGGAGAGGACCCTCCCAGCGATGTCCTCCGATTGCTTCGAGAAAACGCTGAATCTGGGATTCGGTCCACACCTCGGTGTCTCGTCCGACGCTGGCTTTGGCCACCTGGCGCGGCATAGCGACACGAGCCGCCGGGTTGCGGCGGAGCTCTCCGACCGCAACCGCGTCGTCGAGGGCAGCCCGCAACACCATTCGGATGATCTGGATGCTGCGACGGGAAAGCCGACCGCCGGAGGCAAGGCCCTCGAGCCACCGTGCGATGTCGTCTCTCTCGAGTTGGTCGGCGCGGAGCCCACCGAGACCGGTCTTGATGTGCCCGGCCGCCCACTGATACTGCTCTCGAGTCTTGTTGGAGACGTCGATCTTGCCGGCGACCCATCGATCTACGACGTGAGTAACGGACCCACGATCGGATGCGATGTCGCCTGATGCCGCAAATGATGTGGCTGCGGCTTGCGCGGCGCGGCGAGATTTGAAGGTGCCGACCTGTCGTGGTCGGCGTCTTCCGGTCTCAGTATCGATGCCAGGAACACGAACAACCCATCGTTTGCGCTGTTTCTGGACGGTCGGGTGACCTGTTTGCTTCCACGGCATCTAGCGAGATTACATACATTCGACATACATCGCCACCGGGACATCAAGAATGGCCCCACTTAATGCGGAGCCATTCTGGGCATTTGCCCTGGTAGAGACCAGATCTCTGCAGCGCGCTCGGAAGGACTTGAACCCTCAACCTCCTGATCCGTAGTCAGGCACTCTATCCAATTGAGCTACGAGCGCGGGAGACACCAAGGATAACGGCGCGGGAACCCTTTCGGGAAACTCGCGTATGCTGCGTTCGCGGGTCGCGAAACTTTTTCGAACGCCAACCCCGGTTTCATTTTACATCTGAGAGCTGACGGGTAATGTCGGTGCTGCAAGGACCTGTGAGCCTTTTGGTGAGCTGGGTGTTCCCCGGCTGAGAAGTTCGCCATTAAGTGAACGAGCCATCGAACCTGATCCGGTTAATTCCGGCGCAGGGACAAGGTTTGCGGGTCCTTGCTTTTTTTCTGGGCGACCCTTCGGGGCAATACGGAGGGCAGCGTCATCGCGCGGGCACCGTGCCCGCAACTGCAGGACATCCTTTCGGTCTCGGCGTCACACTCCTAGCTTGAGCACCGGGAGGGCCTTTCCCTCGAGTTGACCCACCCCGACTCGGCTGCTCCGGAAGGGTTGACGAGACGAGTATACTGGGTATGCTACCGGGTATGTTAAATCTGCAGAACACTTGCACAGTATGAGCATCCGGCACGCCCTCCTCGCACTACTCAGCGAAGAACCGAAGTTCGGGCTCAGGTTGCAACAAGAGTTCGAGGACCGAACCGGTGAGGTCTGGCCACTGAACGTCGGACAGGTCTATACCACTCTCCAGAGGCTGGAACGCGATGGTTTGGTGGCCTCGGATGAGAGTCAGGGACCTCAGAAGGACTTCAGCATCACTCAGGCCGGGTTCGACGAGCTCGTCGCCTGGCTACAAACCCCTCCCCGATCCGAAATTCCTCCGCGGAATGAATTGGTGATCAAGGTGTTAGTCGCCGCCAAAGTTCCCGGGGTCAATGTCCGCGACATCATCCAGGCGCATCGGCGCCACCTCATCGAAACCATGCAGCGGTTCACCCGCCTCAAGGCGGGTTCGAACGAGAAGGACGTCGGTCTGGCCCTGGTTCTCGATGCCGAACTGTTTCGCCTCGAAGGAGTAGTTCGCTGGCTCGACGCTGCGGACACACGGCTCGGCCAGAACTTCGGTTCCGACGAGGGCAGTGTCACAACGGGCACCCAACAGCGGAGCAAGGTGACATCGTGACCGCGATGCTGCGCATGCGAGCCATATCGAAGGTTTACGGGTCGGGCCCAACAGAAGTACGCGCCCTCGAGGGAGTCGACCTCTCGGTGGAGCGAGGCGAGCTCGTGGCGATTATGGGTCCGAGCGGTTCGGGGAAGAGCACACTTTTAACCATTGCCGGAAGCCTCGAAGAGCCGACTTCAGGTGAGGTGATGATCGACGGGACAGATTTGGCCGGCATGTCGGACGACGACCGTGCCCGATTACGGCGCCGCTCCGTCGGCTACGTTTTCCAACACTTCAACCTGCTCCCGGGGCTGACCGCCGCCGAGAACGTGGCCTTGCCACTCGAGCTCGATGGAATTCCCGCAGAGCAGGCTCGGGCCAGTGCCCTGGAGACGGTACACAGCCTCGGCCTCACCGACAGGGCCGACCACTACCCGGATGATCTCTCCGGCGGCGAGCGCCAGCGAGTCGCCATCGGACGAGCCGTCGTGCGCAACAGGCGGCTAGTTCTTGCCGACGAGCCCTCCGGAGCTCTCGACTCGGTCAACGGCGAGTCGGTGATGAGATTGCTCAGGGAGACGTGTCGTGGCGGTGTCGCCGGAGTGGTGGTGACCCATGACTCCCAGCTTGCGGCGTGGGCTGATCGGGTGCTCTTTCTGCGAGACGGGCGGATGGTCGACCAAACTTTTCCCGGCCCCGGTGCAGAGTCCCTCCTCGCCGACGGATACCAGGAGTAATGACAGCTTCGAAGACCGGCACCCCGAGTGGTTTACTACCCGAGGACGGTGGGGAGCCGGCCCGCAGGGCTGTGGCTAGATGGGGTTGGAGACTCTTCAAGCGAGAATGGCGCAGCCAGCTCCTCGTATTGTCCTTGATCGCGGTGGCAGTTGCTGCGTCGGTGGCCGGTGCGGCCGCGGCCTTCAACCTCGGTTCGGCGGCAGGTGACGCTGAGTTTGGTTCGGCAACAATTGCCCTCGACTTCGATCAGCCGGACCCAGCATTGGTCGGTGAAGACATTGCGGCTGCCGCCGCATGGTTCGGGTCTGTCGATGTGATCGGGCGTACTCTGGTGGCCATTCCCGGGGTGTTCGAGCCGGTCGAGCTTCGTTCCCAGGATCCCGAAGGCCCATACAGCGAGCCGATGGTGGGCCTCGTGAACGGCCGGTACCCGACCTCTCCGGGAGAAATCACCATGACGGACGAGACTGCTCGTCTCCTGGCTGTGGACGTGGGCGACGTGCTCAGCCTGGGAGGGGCGTCGTGGAATGTGGTCGGAATGGTGGAGAACCCGAGCGATCTCTCCGATGAGTTTACGTTGGTATCCGTCGACGATGCTCCGCCGTTCGACGCCTTGACACTGCTGGTGGAAGATTCGAGCGAAGACCGGTTCAACTCATTCAGCGGCGCGAACGGAGTCTCACCCGTTGTCCGAAACCGGCCCGGGAATGAAGATATTGTTGCGGCGCTCGGAGCTCTCACGGCCGGTGCGGTAGTTCTCTTTCTGGTCTCGTTGGTGGCCGCAGCAGGGTTCGCAGTTGTAGCGCAAAGACGCCTCCGCCAGCTCGGGATGCTGGCCGCTGTCGGAGCAACCCGGCATCACATTCGGTTGGTACTCGCGATCAACGGCTTTCTCATCGGAGTTTCCGGTTCCGCCCTCGGCGCCGTCATCGGCCTCACCGGTTGGATCTTCCTGGTTCCCAGGTTGGAGGTTGCCGTCGGCCACCGCATCGCACCCTTCGACGTTCCGTGGTGGCTCGTAGGCGCGGCGATGCTGCTCGCTGTGGTCATGGCCACAGCGTCGGCATGGCTGCCTGCCAAGACAATCGCTCACACCCCGATCGTCTCCGCTCTTTCAGGTCGCCCAGCACCACCCCAACCCGCGAGCCGATCCGCGGCCAGGGGACTACCCCTGGTGGTTCTCGGGCTCGGCTGCCTGTTGCTGTCAGGGGATTCGCTCAACTGGCTTGACGTAATCCTGGTAGTCGGAGGAACTGTGTCGTTGATGCTTGGTGTGCTCCTGATCAGTCCGCTCACGATCGGTGTCCTGACGAATGTCGCGAGGAAGGCACCCATACCGGTTCGACTGGCCCTGAGAGATCTGGTCAGATACCGGTCCCGATCGGGCGCCGCTCTCGCCGCGATCAGCCTGGCTCTTGGCGTGGCGGCTGTAATTGTCATAACGACCAGCGCAGCCCTATACGCCTCATCGGAAGAGGGAAATCTGGCCCCAAATCACCTCCTCATTCGGGTTGGCGAGATCCCGTCACCTGGCGATGTCGCTCCGATAGAGGAGCGGTCCGATGATGAGGTAGCCAGTCTCGACGCCCTCGTCGAAGACCTCGCTTTGTCCCTTGGTGGACGGGTCACGCCGATCGACGTGGTCGTCGCACCTGAGGTCGACCTCCCTGGGGTTCCAGGTTTGACGTCTGTGGTGCTCACGAGCCGGATCGATGAAAATACATTTCGCATCCTCACTCATCTTTACGTCGCCTCGCCCGACCTGCTCGATCTCTACCAACTCGACAATGAGAGGATCCCCGCCTCGACCGACTTCCTCACAGTTGAGGAAGGAGAGTTGTGGCTTCAGCCTGTTCCCGACGAGCTGGTGAGGGATTTCTACCCACTTCCCCCATCATTCACCTCATTGCCCGGGTCGATGATGACACCCGAAGCCATGGCCGACCGGGGCTGGGAAGCGACGCGAGCCGGATGGTTGATCGATGCCGCTCAACCGTTGACGACCAGTGACTTCGACCGGGCCCGAGACATGGCCGCCGCTTCGGGGGTCACGGTGGAGGCGCGAAACAATCAGGCGGATTTGGCAACGCTTCGGTGGGTGGCAACCGCGGCGGGAGTTCTGGTCGCCCTCGGGATCCTGGGCGCAACGGTAGGCCTGATCCGCGCC
>JBBDMR010000161.1:0-10067 GCA_040878225.1 Acidimicrobiia bacterium | reverse complement strand
CACCTCCGGCATGGCCAACTGGTGGTTTTGAATCCGGGACGAACCTTCGGTGCTCTCGAATTCCTCCACGAACTCAAGCTTCAACAGTGCGAAGCCGATGTGGTTGTAGCCGAGGCCGCCACCTTCATCTTCGCCTCCCGTAGCGCGGGGCCTGTTCAGTCTCTGATCATGCGGATCAAACGTGCGGTCCCTGTGGCAGCCATCCCGTGCGCTCGCACCGGAGACGTGGTTGCCACCCTGAAGCCGTGGTACCCGCAGTTCACCTCGGCCGCTTGCACGTTGGACACCAGCTTCGCCAATGTCGGTGCCGTGGTGCATCCGGCCATCACACTGTTGAACACCGCCCGGATCGAGAACACACGGGGTCGGTTCGACTTCTACATCGACGGAGTAAGTCCTGGAGTGGGACAGGTGCTGGAGGCGGTCGACCGGGAACGACTCGCTGTGGCCAATCTGCTCGGTGTGTCGGTCCGGTCGATGAAGGATTGGCTCGTCTCCGCATATCGTGCCGAAGGCACTGATTTGTACGAGGCGATCCAGGCCAACGAGGGATACCGGGGTATCTCGGCGCCCCCGACGATGGACAACCGCTACATGCTCGAGGATGTGCCGATGAGTATGGTCCCGATGGCGTCGGCAGGACGAGGATTCGGTCTCACGCCACGAGCCATCGAATCGGTCATCGACCTCGCCGGCCTCGTCCACGAGACCAACTATTGGAGCCGGGGCCGCACCCTCGAGAGCCTTGAGTTGGAGGGCTTGAGCCCGGCGGAGATCCGGCGGGTAGCAAGCGAAGGCTACGAGACGTGACTTCTGGACTCGTCCTTGGCGCTGCGATCGGCGACTGTGTCCACGTCGCGGGCACACTCAACTTCCTGGCTGCCTGCCGTCGGCACGGGTATCGCACCGAATTCCTCGGCCCTGCGGTCTCGGTCGACCGCCTCGTGGAAGAGGCGGCCCGGCGCCGACCCGACGTCCTGGCGGTGTCATACCGGCTGACGCCCGAATCGGCTCAGCGACTGCTCGCCGAGCTCGCTTCGACTCTGAATGCGCGGGGTTTGGGCGGGATCCGGGCCGTGTTCGGTGGCCCGCCACCCGTGGCCGAAGTAGCGCGCCGATCGGGTCTGTTCGAAATGGTCTTCGGAAGCAAAGAAGGGCCGACGGTCGAGGGGTGGTTATCAGGGGCAGCCGCTTCTTCGTTGCTCGGACCCACCGGCGGTCCCCAGAACCTGGTTATGAGACGTCGGCAGGCCCGTCCTCGACCACTGATCCGCCACCACTTCGGGCTCCCGAGCGTGGAGCGCACCGTGGCCGGGATCGGCGAGATCGCCCGTTCCGGCCTGGTCGACGTCATCTCGATCGGCCCCGATCAGAACGCCCAGGAGCATTTCTTCCATCCGGAGCGAATGGATCGTGATCAGGACGGCGCCGGTGGCGTGCCCGTCCGTAGCCCAGACCATTTCCGTTCTCTACATGATGCGGCTCGGGAGGGCAACCATCCGCTGCTGCGCTGCTACTCGGGGACAAACGACCTTATCGACTTCGCCGAGATGCTCCATGAGACGATCAACAATGCGTGGTGCGCCATACCGGTGTTCTGGTATTCCGAACTCGACGGTCGATCCACCAGGACACTCGAGGAGGCTATCGCCGAAAACCAGCGGCTCGTGGAGTGGAATGCCGCCCGCGGCATTCCGGTGGAACGAAACGACCAGAACCAATGGGGGCTGCGCGCCGCCCACGACGCCCTCCAGGTGGCAGCAGCAGCTTTGGCTGCTCGGCTGTCCGCCAACGCCGGTGTCGCGACCTACGTGCTGCAGATGATGCTGAACAATCCGGCCGGTGTCTCTCCGGCGATGGACATCGCCAAGATGGAGGCCATGCACACCCTGGTCGAAGATTTCGCGGGACCGAACATGACCGTGCTGCGTGAGCTCAGAGCCGGACTGTTCTCCCTGCCTCCTGATCCCGATCGCGCCCTGGGCCAGCTCGCCTCCGCCACCCGCACCGCCATGGCCCTCTCCCCCGACATCATCCACGTAGTCGGGCACACCGAAGCCGACCACGCCATCGAAGCCCACGAGCTGATCATCGCGTGCGCTGTCGTCCACCAGGTCATCGGCGACGCCCTCCTCGGCCTCCCCGACCCGATGGCCGACACTGCGATAACCCAACGCAAGGATCGTCTCCTCGAACAGGCCGCTACCCTCCTCGACACGATTACCAGCCGATTCCCTGACGCTATCGATGGCGACCCCATCCAGCTCGGAGCCATCGTCCGCTCCGGCCTTTTCGACGCACCTCATCTGACTGGAAATCCGACAGCGCCAGGCAAGGTCGTCACCGTCGTCGACGGCGGCTGCGATGCCGTCGACCCTGCCAGCGGCGAGAGGCTCGACGAGGTTGACCGGATTGCTGGTCTCAGCGCGCAGTCCACCCCCGGCGAGACAGCTTCCCGCAGAATCCTCAACTCGACCACCCCGACTGGCGCGTGATGGAGAGATTCAAGAACATCCTTGTGGCGGCATCCCCGGGACATCTCGAAATGCCCGTGTTGAAGAAGGCTGCTCGAGTGGCCGCCTCCAACGGTGCGAAACTGACGGTGCTGGATGTGGTCGAGGCGATCCCTCCACGACGTCGCACCGTCAGGGTTGAGGGCAGCACGGTCGATCTTCAGGCACTTCTGCTCGATGACCGCCGCCTGCAGCTCGCCGCGGCCGTCGAATCGGCCGGTATCGATGCCTTGGTGGAGGTGGTGGCGGGCAAGCCTTTCATCGAAGTGATCCGCTTTGCGATGGCCAATGGCTGTGACCTGGTGATAGTGGGAGAGTCACCTCCGATCCATGGCCGGGCCAGGGTCGTGGCATCCGATGTCACCCAGCTTATTCGCGCCTGTCCCACGCCGGTGTGGGTGATGTGCCCGTCAAGGGCACGGAAACTACGGATCCTGGCCTTGGTGGACCCAGACCCGACCGACCCGGTGCGGGACAGCCTCAGCGAGCTCGTCTTGGAGCTGGCAACGTCGATCGCCCGACGGGAAGGGGGCGAATTGCATGTAGCCCATGCCTGGCAGCTACCCGGAGAGTCAACTCTGCGGTCCAGTGCGTTCGTATCTCTACCGGCGCGCGAGGTCGACATGGCGGTGCAGGCAGCCTGCGAAGAGCACCGTGCGCAGCTGGACGAACTTGCCGAGCGGCACGGTGTTACCGAACTCGGCGGTCAAACCCATCTGGTCAAGGGCCCTTCAGATCAGGTGCTTCCGGAGCTGGCTGACCGCCTCAACACCAACTTGATCGTCATGGGCACGGTGGCACGCCGCGGGCTGAGTGGCCTCATCATGGGCAACACCGCTGAATCAATGATGAAAGCGGTCCGCTGCTCGATCCTCACCGTGAAACCCGACGGGTTCGTATCCCCAGTATCCACCGACCCTTCGGGGTAGTGCCAGGTCCCGAAACTCCTACGGTCCCAGCCATGAAGACACCTGGCACCCGTCTCAGTCCGCGGGCTCTTCAGAGCCGGGACACTACCGGCCGAGGCGTGTGCAGGTAGGGCCGAGAGGCCCGGACCGGGCCTCATCACCATGGCAGAGCACGGCAACGTGTCGGCTCGTGTGATCTCCGATCATTGACCTGCGCACACGCACTGAAACGGTCGGCTCTTCGTCGCTCGGCGACTGGGGCGCAGGGAGGTTACGGCCCAGCTAAGGCCACAGCGACCAGCGCTCCTACGTAGGCGAGGAGCACGACCACGGCGTCGGGTTCGAACCGTTTGATTCGGGTCTCGGTGCCTCCAACGATCGCGGCGACCGCCAAGCCCATGAGAAGGATGGCTCCGATGGCGGCTACCACCTGGGTTGGGGAGACAGCGGCCAATATGGGCCCGTCGGTGTAGGCGAGGTCGGCGAACAGCAAAACAGCCATGTTTGCTGCGTTGCTGCCGAACAGGTTCCCAACTGCGAGGTCGTGAGCGCCGATGCGGATTGCGGCCAGGGAGGCGACCAGCTCAGGAAGCGAGGTCGAGACCGCCAGCAAGGTGGCACCGACGAACGTCTGAGCGATGCCCGTGTACTCGGCGATCCGCTCGACGCTGATCGTCATGATGGGCGCAGCAACGAGGATCACACCGGCGGCGACTCCGAAGCGGAGCAGAATGCCGCGAAGTGGAGTGGTGGGCCGGTCGTCGCCCCATCCGGTTGGCACCTGTAGGCGCACGGCAACGGGTTGTAGGACGCCACGGTCGAGGCTCGGGGTCCGCCGGAACCATGCGACTGCAGCGATGTAAAGGACGAAGATCAGAATCGGGGTGACACCGACCCATCCGACCCTGGCTCCGGCTGGAGTGTGGATGCCGAGGGCGGCAAGGGCGGTGAGCACGATTGCGACAGCAGCGACGCGGGCGTGACCGAGCTCGACTCCCGGCCAGACACGGCCGCGGTGACGCAGGTCGATGATGGCGAGGATCGCCATGTTGGCCATTGACGAGCCAAACAGGTCGGCGACGGCGAGATCCGGTGCGCCGGTTGCCGCGGCGGTGATGTCGGTGACGAGCTCGGGGAGGGAGGTGGCGAACGCGAGGAGGATGGTGCCGACGAATAGCCGGCCGAGCCCGGTACGTTCGGCGATCTGGTCTCCCACCTTGGCAAGGCGCACGCCCGCCACGACGACGACACCGGCCGCAACGACGAACACGAGGACAGCGATGGCAGGGGTCACGACAGCGCTATGTCGCTCTTTGCGGTCGGGGCGGTTGGGGTTCCATGGTCACGGGCCTGGAGTCAGCAACGTCACCGAGGAATCGAGGGCGACCCCATGCCGCGGCCCAGCCGCTCATTCGGCTCTCCCGGCTCGGGCGGTGCGCCGCGACCAGACTTCCGCACCGGCCACCGTGGCCGCTAACGCAATCGCGACGTAGGCGATGGCGGGTCCGTCGATGGGAACGAGACCGAGCAAGCTGCGCAGCGGCGGGAGGGTGACGGTGAGGATCTGGAGGGCAACGCTGGCGACGATGATGATATTGAGGGTCCGGTTGGGTGCGGGGCTGGTGTGGATCCGCCGTGCCGGGTACGCAAACGCGAGCTGGGCGAGCGATTCGTACAAGAACACCGCCGTTTGGGTGACGGCCGCGGCGTAGCCCAGGGCGGGGAACGCAAAGAACAAGGTCAGGCCAAGGCCGGCCTTAAGGGTTCCGGTGGTCAGGATGAAGCGGATCCCGGCGCGGCTCAGGAGCGGCGCGTCCGGCGCGCGGGGGGCTGGTTCATCATGCCTGGGTTGCGGTCGAGCCCGAGGGCGAGAGCGGGTGGGCCGTCGGCGATGATGTTGATCCACAGCAGCTGTACCGCGAGGAGGGGCACCAGGAGGTTCCCCATCTCGTCGCGGAGGCCGAAGATGGCGGCGCCGGTGACGCCGAGCGCGATGAGGAGTACCAGGGCAACATTGGTGGAGAACAGGAACCGGATGAATTTGAGGATGTTGGCGTAGATGCCGCGGCCTTCCTCGACGGCGGCGGCGATGGTGGCGAAGTTGTCGTCGAGGAGCACCAGGTCGGCGACTTCGCGACTGACGTCGCTGCCGCGTTGGCCCATGGCAACGCCGACATCGGCTCGTTTCAGGGCTGGGGCGTCGTTGACGCCGTCGCCGGTCACGGCGACGATCTCGCCATGGGCCTTCAGGGCCTCAACGAGGGCGAGCTTGTGCTCCGGGTTGACTCGGGCGAACACCGCGGTGTCGGCTGCCCGTTCCGCCAAGTCTTCGTCATCGAGGTTGTCAAGCTGGTCCCCGGTCATCACTCGGTCGCCGTCGATGCCAATGGCGGCGGCGATCGCCCTAGCGGTTGTGGGATGGTCGCCGGTGATCATCACGACCCTAATGCCGGCCCGCTGGGCGGCGGCGATGGCGCCAGATACTTCCGGCCGGGGCGGGTCCCACAACGCGACGGTGCCCAGCCAGGTGAGCTCGCTGTCCGTTTCGCCGTCTGCCCAAGCTAACCCGAGTATCCGATTGCCTTCGGCTGCGGCGGTGTCGATCCGCTCCGACCATGCCGTTCGGTCCTCGTCAGTCAATTGACTCATTCCGAGCAGTACCTCCGGTGCTCCTTTCAGGTAGGACACCGGCTGGCTGTCTTCGAGCACGGTGACTCGCATGTATTTCCAGTTCGAGTCGAACGGACGTTCCGAGATCCGCTTGTGGCGAGTCCGCTCCGCCGCAGGGTCGACCCCGACGTGGGAGGCGTAGGCGTAAAGGCCAAGCTCGAGGGGATCCCCGGACCCTCCGTCTGGTTCGGCTTCGGCGGCGAGCACCATCGCCCGCAACGCTCTCGGCTGGTCAAAGGTGTCGAGAGCGCGGACGGTCATCGTGTTCTCGGTGAGGGTGCCGGTCTTGTCCGTGGCGATCACCGTCACGGACCCGAGCGCTTCGACCGCTGAGAGGCGACGCACCACCGCTTTGCGGGAAGCCATACGCTCAGTGCCGAGCGCCAACGTCAAGGTCAACACGGCGGGCAGACCCTCTGGGACGGCCGCCACGGCCACGGCCACCGCAAATAGGAGCGCTTCGTCGATCCGGTCGATGCCATCTATAACGACGCCGGCCACCATCAGCACCACGGCCAACGCAGCTACCCATCGGGCGATGCGATGCCCGAAGTGGGTCAGGCGGCGCTCTAGCGGGGTGGCCTCCGCTTCGATGCCGGTCAACATGGCGGCGATCCGGCCCATCGCCGAGGCCGATCCAGTGCGCATTACCGCCAGCCAAGCCAGGCCTCGCACCGCCAATGTGCCGGAGAACACCTCATCGCCGACAGCCCTCTCGACCGGCACGGACTCGCCGGTCAGCATCGACTCGTCCACCATCAGACCCCGCTCGCCGGTGAGGACACCATCAGCGGGGATCCGATCACCCATTTCGACTCGCACCACATCGCCCGGGACGAGATCGGCGGCACGGATCTGAGTGAGGCGCCCATCGCGACGCACCCGTACCTGTGGTGCCGCCAGTTCTTTGAGCCGGGCGAGGGCGTCCTCGGCCCGGTACTCCTGCCACACGCCCATGATGGTGTTGAACGCCAGGATCACCAGGATGGCTATCGATTCGAACGGCCACCCGTGAGCTCCCTCGATCAACCAGATCGTTGCGTCGAACGTCAACGCGAACAACAGGATGTAAATGATCGGGCTCTTCAGCTGCCGTCCTACCCGCACCCACCAGGGGATCGGCTTTGATTCGGGCAATAGGTTCGGCCCGTACCGCTCCAACCGCGCCTCGGCCTCGACCGTCGTCAACCCAGCGTCGGATGTGACTGCGTACGCCGCCGTATCGGCAGTGTCGCGGGCGCGGTCGTTTACCATCAGCGACGGTCCTACTTTCCTTTGGCCGGAGTCACCGGGGTCACGAAACCTTCCGGTTTGACCGCCAATACCGAGCAGCGCACCGACCGCAAGATCGTCTCCGCAGTGTTACCCATGATCAATCCACTGATTCCCGTCCTCGCCACCGTGCCCATCACGATCAACCCGACTTCGAGACCGTCCGCGAGCTTCGGGAAGACCTTGCTGGCCGTACCTTGAATGAGGTGTACCTCGGCCCCGATCCCCGTGATGTTGTGCCGGTCGACCAGGCGTCGATTGCTCCCGATGCACGCCCCAAGCTGCCTCCACCATCACGTCGACCTCCTCGCCCGGCAGGCCGACAAAAGGCGACGACCGCAGAATGGATTCTCCGGCCAGCTCCCAGGCATGCCCAACATGCAGCTCCCCGTCCTCGCTGCCGGCGAGTGAAACCGCCAACGTCAATACGAGATCATTCAGACTGTCCCGTACCGGGTCCTCCGGATCGGGGTCGACCAGCGCCAAGATGCGGAGCTTCTCGGCTGGTTGCGGTCGCATCACCCATACCGGCACCGGGCACTTCCGCAGCAGATGCATCACCCCACTGGAGAACTCCGGTGTCGCCCATGGCTCAACTTCAGCGCCGCCCACAATCACCAGATCGTTGCCGTGACCCAACACATGCCGGATCACCTCGATGAACGGCTCGCCCACCAGCACCTTCACCCGAGTCTCGGTGCCGGCTCGCGTGTTCTCCGCCAGCAGGCGGAGCCTCTCCTGTCGGTGCCGCATCAGCTCCGCCTGCACATCAACGATGCGCCCCTCCACCGTCGTCAACCGCCGCATCCGAAACATCGACTCCATGACATCGACCACCGCCAGTCGGGCGCGGTTCCTTTCCGCCAGCCTCATTGCAGCACGCAACGTCACCGGCACCAGATGCCCCGGAGACGCCGCAATCAGAACGTTCTTGAATCGATCCACTACTCCGTTCCTTTCCTTCGGCTTCCGTGCTAGGTCATCGACCGCTTTCACGATCGCTTCGGAGATGTCGCCCATCATCGGTCCGCTAGATCTGTGCAGGCCAGTGTGTACATGCAAGTCGTGGTGACGCCGAGCCGCTCCGCCAACGCGGCAGCCCGACATGGACCTATCGCTCATAATCCGTGTCGACCGAGCGCGGACCCACGAGGGGCGGCGGCTGGCACACTCCGACCAGCCGGCTGGTAATGCTGCCAAAAGGATATCTCGTTGCCATCCGCCTTCCTTTCCGCGTCCTAGTACTGATTAAGCCATGCGCTCCGGTGCGACGAAGAGAGGCAAAAGTCACTTCCACCCGGGTCCTTGCTGCTCGTAGCGGGGGCAGGATTTGAACCGGCGACCTTCGGGTTATGAGCCCGATTGTGAGGGACCCCCTGACCTGGGGAAATGCGCGAAACGCCTGCTCAGACAGGGGTCTTCTCCTCTCAACGGTTCCCGTTGTTTCCCCTTCCATCCCACCCTCTCGCGGTATGGACGCGGTATGGAGGAGCAGGATCGCAGCGCGATCGCCTCTCGCCATCCTCACCACGAACTTTCACGGCAACGAGCGCCAGGGCAAGCCAGTCAGGCAAAGCCAATAGCAGCGACGTGGGGGTTCAAGTCCCCCGCCGACACTGTGGTCGGGACCATGTCGCGAGTGCCACCTTTGACTTTTCGAACCTTCCCATTTCAGTGTCAACCACCCTGTCAGTCCGGTGACCGAGGCCTCAGCCAGAGGGACCGGGAGCGCAGAATACCGGTTATGGGCGGTCTGTCCGCTGAGCGTCGGAGGGTTCAGCCACGTTCGAACTCCATCTTGCCCGTGGGGATTGTGGTGACCCGTGAGTGCTAGCGGTGTGGTCTCCTGACGATGAGAACGGGACAAGCCACAATCAGCCAGAGGAATAAGGCGAGACCGCCAACACCATAATTAGTCGGGATGAGCGCCACAGTGGCCGCGACGAGTACGACGCCCACCCAGGCAAACGGCTTGGGGAGCAATCCCACGAACAACGAGCTGATGCTCATAGTGGCGGCCACACCCACAGCACCAAGCATGAACAGGGCAATGATGTGTTCTTTCAGGATCGATAACGGAAGCACCGCGTCGGCAAGCATGTTCGGAACGATCGGTGCGCTAATCGCCATGCGATATGACGCATGAACGAAAGCGCCGATCGTCATGACAATCCCAAATGCATAGGCCACAAGAGCCAACAGTTCCCCTTTAGAGCCTTCCCGGGCGAGGCGCATCCGCAGCGAGGCAACAAACCCGACCAGGGCAAACGCTCCGACTATGCCGACCGTGCTTCCAGCGACGATTCTCGTCCTGTTGTCAGTGATCTCAGCCGCCAGCTCACCGACCGGACTGTCAGGCCCCAACCAACCGCCATGGTCGATAATAAAGAACCCCACGAACATCAATACCAATGCCGCCAGACCCAACCACCACCCAATCAGGTCAAGTTCATCCGAACGATCCGTAGACATGTTTTAGGTCTCCTCTTTCAAGTTCGCCGCCGATGCCGCTACTCATACATGAGAACAGACGAACCAGACGGACAAACCGGTGACACCAGCCAGGTACATAACGGCACGACTGTGCTCGGTTCGGATGGACTGTTGAACACCGCTGTCAGGCCGTATTGCCAGCGCCACCTTTGACTTTTCGCACCCCTCCAATCTCAGTGTCAACCACCCTGTCAGTCCGGTGACCGAGGGC
>JBBDMR010000160.1:0-1856 GCA_040878225.1 Acidimicrobiia bacterium | reverse complement strand
GGTGGAGAGCGGCTCGCCGAACCGAATGTGGATGTCCCCATAACGCCTGCGCATCGAGCGGACCGATCGGAAGAGCCATCCGATGGACTCTTTCTCCTTGGACTTCCCCTGGGCCTCCCGGGCGTAGTCGGGCACGTCCTGAATCTGGTCGTACGCGATGCTGACCGGGATGAGGGAGATATCGTCTGCTTTTCCCCTTCGCTGGGCATCGACGACGTAGTTGAGCAGGCCGAGCTGGGGCGGAAGGAGACGGCCTGATCGTGATCTGCCCCCCTCGAGATACCACTCCAGGCTGAATCGCTTCTCGATGAGGTAGTCGAGGTAGTGCTGCAGCACAGCCTTGTAGAGGTGGTTGTCGCGGAATGAGCGGCGGATGAAGAACACCCCTGTGCGACGGAGCAGCGGCCCGATCGGAAAGAAGTTGAGGTTGATCCCGCCGGCGGTGTGATTGGGCGGCAGGTCGTTCTCCCACAACATGAACTGGAGGCTCAGGCGGTCGAGGTTCGATCGGTGGGAGGGAAGGAAGACGATTGGGTTGTCCTGACCGAGTTCTGCGATCCGTCGGATCTGGGCCGGGTCGTACCGGATCTCGCCATAGCCCTGGCGATAGAGCTTGTGGATCGCGTTGGCGATGAGGTCAATCACAAGCGGGCTGTGGTTCGCCGCGATCTCCCGAAGGTATGCATCCGCTTTCGCCTCCGCACGCTCCGGGCTCATCCCTGCCTCTGCTCCCAGCCTGGTCACGTCGTCGCGGAAGTCCCTCCGGGTCGAGATTGCTTCGGAGACGAATCTCGGAGTCTTGTACCTGTTGCCCCTCAGCTTGCGCTCTTCGATGTCGAGAGAGCGCCACGCTCGTCGTGTCACGAAAGCGGTCAACCCTTCGAGGACATCGGACTCTGCATGGCCTCTTTTGAGCACAACGAGGTGCTCACCCTGACCTGAGATGGTGGCGACCCTGCCCTTACGGAAGGTGCCGATGAGTCGTGTCCGCAGCGCCCGGGGGTCGCGGGGGTCTCCCAGCTTCAGGATGTCGGTCCATCGGACCGAGCGCGTCCCCCGCCTTTCGGGGGGGAGCCACAGCACCCTCAGGGGAATCAAGTAGGCGTCGGGGTTGGCGTCGAGCAGGTCATCGAGCGTGTCGGGGCCGGCCCGGTTCGGTCTCCGCGACGATCTGATCCGTGAAGTGAGGAAGTCGCCGGCGACTTCGGCCTGCAGCCAATCGAGCAGGATCGACTCCTCGTAGTCATTTGCAGCGTCGAGCAGATAGAGCGGGGGCGTGTCATCCGGGCTGTGCAGATGGTTGCCGAGTCGCAGGTAGGTGTTCGCCACGGCCCCACTCTATTGGCTGTAACAATGCCCCACATGAGAGTTGTTGCGCAGCGGGTGACGGCAGCGGGTGTGATGGTCGAGGGAACCCGGGTCGCCTCGATCGCTCACGGCCTGCTGCTGCTCGTGGGAATCGCGCCGGAAGACGGTCCCGCAGACGTCGATGCCGCTATCGACCGAATCTCCCGGCTCCGGATCTTCTCCGACCAGGAGGGCCGGATGAACCTGTCCGTCTTGGACGTAAACGGCGAGATCCTCGTCGTGAGCCAGTTCACCCTCTACGGCGATCTCTCCCGGGGTTTGCGGCCCTCCTTCACCGGCGCCGGTGATCCCGGCCATGCCGAACCACTGATCGAGCAAATGGTCGATGGCTTCCGGAGCCGGGGCCTGCAGGCTTCCAGTGGTGTTTTCGGTGCAAAGATGGCAGTCGACCTGGTCAACGACGGTCCGGTGACTTTTATCCTTGAGTTCGAGGACGGGCTCCTGATGCGTCGCTGATGTGTTTCGGGGCGAGCACCACAGCGAGGCCG
>JBBDMR010000159.1:0-10137 GCA_040878225.1 Acidimicrobiia bacterium | reverse complement strand
CGCCAGGGGGGACAAGGGCCGTTGAAATACGAGCACGATCTGCCGGACAGGGCACTTGTTTTTCGGGCCTATTCCCACTCGATGGTGGCCGGTGGTTTGCTCGAGATGTCGTATGCGACGCGATTGATCCCCGGGACCTCGTTGATGATCCGACTCGACATTTTCTCCAGCAATTCATAGGGCAATCGGGCCCAATCGGCGGTCATTGCGTCTTCGGAGGTCACGGCACGGATGACGAGGGGATACGCGTACGTCCTTCCGTCGCCCTGAACCCCAACGGTCTTGATCGCCGGGAGCACCGCAAACGCCTGCCAGATCTCCCTGTAGAGGCCGGCCCGTTTGATCTCCTCGGTGACGATATGGTCGGCGGCCCGGAGGATGTCGAGCCGCTCCTTGGTGATGTCTCCGATGATCCGCACCGCCAGGCCGGGGCCCGGGAAGGGCTGGCGCCACACGATGTCCTGGGGAAGGCCAAGCTCCTCACCCACGGCCCGCACCTCGTCTTTGAACAGGTCTCGCAACGGTTCCACCAGCTCGAATTTCATGTCCGCGGGCAAGCCGCCCACGTTGTGGTGGGTCTTGATGGTGGCGGCGGTCGCCGACCCCGACTCGATGACGTCGGGATACAGGGTGCCCTGGACCAGGAATCCGGCGTCGCCGATAGATGCGGCTGCTTCTTCGAAGACCCTGATGAACTCGGTGCCGATGATCTTGCGCTTGGCTTCGGGCTCGGAGACGCCGGCCAGCTTCTCGAGGAAGCGGTCCTCGGCCTTCACATGGACCAGGTCCACCTCGAAATGGGACCGGAAGGTCTCCTCCACCTGGCGGGCTTCGCCCTCCCGGAGCAGGCCGTGGTCGACAAAGATGCAGGTCAATTGGTCGCCAACAGCTGCATGGACCAGAGCGGCTGCCACCGCCGAGTCGACCCCACCTGACAGCCCGCAGATGACCCTGCCATCACCGATCTGGTTGCGAATGATCTCGACCTGAGATTCGATGATGGAGTGGCTGGTCCACTCGGGGAGGAGCTCGCAGACATCGTAGAGGAACCGCTGCAGGATCTCGGTGCCCCGCGGGGTATGGACCACCTCGGGATGGAACTGGACGCCGTACATCCTCCGCTCGCGGTCTTCCATCACCGCAACAGCCGCACCCGGCGTCGACGCCACCGAGACGAACCCGGGAGGCGGCCCCGTCACTTCGTCGCGGTGCGACATCCACACCTGTTGTTCTTTGGGCAGCTCGGCAAGCAGGAGACTATCGGCCACCACCTGGAGCTGGGCCTTGCCGAACTCTGCATTGCCGGTGTTGGCCACCTCTCCCCCGGCGACGCTCGCGATCAACTGGTGGCCGTAGCAAATGCCGAGCACGGGAATGCCGAGATCGAGGATCGCCGGGTCCATCCGGAGGGCGTCTTCGGCATATACCGACGCCGGGCCACCGGAGAGGATCAGACCCGCAGGGCGGCGGGCGCGGACCTCCTCTGCGGAAATCTCGCGAGAAACGATCTCGGAGTGGACGTGTGCTTCGCGCACCCGACGCGCGATCAGCTGGGCATACTGTGCCCCGAAGTCGAGGACCAGTACAGTCGCAACGTCCTCGGCCGGCTTCACGCCTCCGTTCACCACCCGGCCCGTCGGTCTGCCAATGCGGGACTCACCCCATCCCAACCTGTTGGCTGCGCTGCAACGACTTCCCTTCCGTCTGCAGCGACGGGGCGATCATCACCTCCGCCTTCTGGAACTCCTTCACGTCGGAATAGCCGGTGGTCGCCATCGACATCTGCAGGCCACCGAACAGGTTGAGCTTGCCATCGTTCTCATGGGCAGGGCCGACGAGGATCTGCTTCAGGGTCCCCCGGTCGCCGACACGCACCCTGGCTCCCCTGGGAAGCGTCGGGTGGAATGTCGCCATCCCCCAGTGGTATCCCTTGCCGGGGGCCTCGGTGGCAGATGCCAGCGGCGACCCGATCATCACCGCATCGGCACCGCAGGCGATTGCCTTGGACACGTCGCCACCGGTGCGCATACCGCCGTCGGCGATGACGTGGACGTAGCGGCCGGTCTCGTCGAGGTAGCGGATCCGCGCTCCGGCAGCATCGGCGATTGCGGTGGCCTGGGGCACACCCACGCCGAGGACTCCCCTCGTGGTGCACGCAGCTCCGGGGCCAACGCCGACCAGCACGCCAACCGCGCCGGTCCGCATCAGGTGCAGAGCAGTCGAGTAGCTGGCGCACCCTCCGACGATGACCGGGACAGGGCAATTGGCGATGTATTCCTTGAGGTTGAGCGACTCGGCCCGGGTGGAGACGTGCTCGGCGGACACCACCGTCCCCTGAATGACCAGGATTTCAAGCCCTGCTTCGAGGGCGGCCGGTGCCCATTCCCGAACCCGCTGCGGGGTGAGGGAAGCCGCGGTGACGATCCCTTCGGCTTTCATCTCCGCAATCCGTTTGCCGACGAGGTCGGTGTCGACCGGGGCGAGGTAGATCTCCTGCATCCGCAGGGTGGCCTTCTCGTTGTCGAGTTCGGCAATCTCTTCGAAGTACGGGGTGGGGTCTTCGTAGCGGGTCCACAGACCTTCGAGATTGAGGACGCCGAGACCACCCAGCTTGCCGATCGCAACCGCGGTTTCGGGGCTTATGGCCGAGTCCATTGCGGAGCCCATCATCGGCAGGTCGAACTTGAAGGCGTCGAGCTGCCAGGAGATGTCCACGTCGTCAGGGTCTCGTGTCCTCCTCGAGGGGACGATTGCGATGTCGTCGAAGCCGTATGCCTGTCGCCCCGACTTCCCGATGCCGATCTCTATTTCCACTGGTCCTCCGCCGAACGTTTAGCCAAGAGTAACAGTGCGTATCCGATCCGAATCGGTAGGCTCCCGCCACGTGATCCGGACGTGGACCCTGGTCGACTTTGTCCTCGTCATTCTCGGTGGGTTTCTCGGTGCGGCGGTTTT
This sequence comes from Acidimicrobiia bacterium, assembly GCA_040878225.1. GTDB lineage: Bacteria > Actinomycetota > Acidimicrobiia > Spongiisociales > ZC4RG35 > MA-ANB-1. The sequence goes on along the minus strand of JBBDMR010000159.1, from coordinate 7,182 downwards.
CGCGGCGATCGGGATCGTGGCCGACAACGACGAGGTGTTCGTCGTGCTCGCCCTGACCGGCCAGTACATCGGCCATCTCTTCGTGCTCTGGCTGGTCAACCGGCCCAAGCCTCCGGACTCGCTGGGATTCGAAGTGCGGGGACGCGACTCGGCATACATCTTCGCCGGCCTCGGCCTCCAACTGGGGCTGTCGATTCTCTTCCTCCCCCTGGTCCTGCTCCTGTTCCCCGAAGGCGGCCCGGCCCAGGAGATCGGCGACGTCATGTCCGGCCTGGAATCAGGCGGGGCCCGTCTCGCATCGCTGCTGGTGTCCGTGGTGCTGGCCCCGATCACCGAAGAGCTGGTGTTTCGCGGTGTTCTGATCAAGGCGCTCGGCGACCGGTCGAAGCGGGTATTGATCGTGGTGAGTGCCCTCGTTTTCTCCTTGTTCCACGTCCTCGGATTGGCCTCGGGCAACCTCCTCGCCGCGGCAGCGGTAGTGCTCCCCCAGCTGTTCATCGTCGGTGCGGTGCTGGCGTGGGTGACACTGCGCACCGGGCGTCTCGGACCGGCGATATTCCTCCACAGCGGCTGGAATCTCCTCGCCGCACTGGTTCTGCTCCTGCCGCCCGAGCTGCTCACCGCCTGAGCAGGTTCGGCTAGCCGATGCCGACCGCCTTGCGGATCGGAACCATCTCGGCTTCCGCCCGCTCCCTGGCGATTGCCCCATTCCGGGACATCAGTTCGGAGACATCGGAAACGCTCAGCGCCTCATATGCGCTGGTGATCGGGCGCAGGCCCTCGGCGATCACTTCGGCAACGGCGATCTTGAACGCCCCGTAGCCGGCCCCGGCGTACTCGTCGACGAGCTCGGGGATGGGACGGCCTGAAAAGAAAGAGAAGATCTCGAGGAGATTGGAGATCCCCGCCTTCGCAGCGCGGTCATAGGCAACCTCGGTTCCGGTGTCGGTGACGGCAGACTTCACCTTCTTCAGGATTTGATCGGCGGTGTCCGTGAGCAGGATTCGGGACTTGAGGCTCGGATCCGACTTGGACATTTTCGACTCGGGGTCGGTCAGCGACATCACCCTCGCCCCGATCTCGGGAGTTATCCGCTCCGGGACCGGGAACACTTCGCCGAAGCGCGAATTGAACCGGATCGCCAGGTCGCGGGTCAGCTCCAGGTGCTGGGCCTGGTCGTCGCCGACCGGAACCGCATGGACCTTGTGGATGAGGATGTCAGCGGCCTGCAGGACCGGATAAGAGAGAATCCCCAGGTTTTGCCCGGCGCGATCTGCCTTCTCCTTGAAATGGGTCATCCGCTCCAACTGGCCGATCCCGGTCATCGTCCCCAGGATCCAGGACAGCTCGGAGTGCTGGGGCACATCGGCCTGGAAGTAGAGCAGCGACCGGTCGGGGTCGACACCCGCGGCGAGGACCATCCGGGCCGTCTCCAGACGCGCCTCGAACAACTCGGCAGGGTCGTACGGCAATGTCATGGCGTGGAGGTCGACAACGCAGTAGATGGTCTCGTATTCGTCCTGCATCGTCACCCAGTTCTTCAACGCACCCACGTAGTTGCCCAGGTGTAGCTCACCTGTCGGCTGGATGCCGGAGAAGACTCGTTTCGATTCACTCATTTCACTACCTCATCACTCACAAAAAAACCGCCGGGGACGTGCCACCGACGGCTCAAGGAACGCGGCGGGCACACTTACGTGGTAGTCCACCGCCAGAGGTTGCCATGCGTTCTCATCTGCCTGAACTCTACCTGCCGCCTGGCGATGGTTCAACGCAGATGACGGCGAACCTCATCGATGGTGTCTGCGTCCTCCGGGGTCTTGTCGTCCCGGTAGCGCTTGACGCGGGCGAAGCGCAGGGCCACTCCACCCGGGTAGCGGGTGCTCCGCTGCACGCCGTCGAAGGCGATTTCGTAGACGATCTCCGGCTCGAGGAACACGATGTGCCCCGTCCGGTCTCGTTCATTTTGTAGGAACCGCGCCGTCTGCCACTCCAGCATCTGATCGGTCAGGCCCTTGAAGGTCTTGCCCAGCATCACGAAGCCGCCAGCGGGGTCGCGGGCTCCCAGATGGAGATTCGACAACCAACCCTGGCGCCGCCCCGACCCCCACTCCGCAGCCAGGATCACCAGGTCGAGCGTGTGGGTTGGCTTGACCTTCAGCCACCCCGACCCGCGCCGGCCGGCCTCATAGGGCCGGGCGGGATCTTTGACCACCACGCCCTCGAAACCGGCAGAAACCGATTCGGCGAAGAAGGCTTCCGCCTCTTCCGGATCGCCGGTGATTATCGAACCGACCCGTGACTGTTCCGGGATCGCCGAGACAAGGGCCCTTCTCCGGGTGCGCAGCGGTTCGTCGACGAGGTCGGTTCCGTCGAGATGCAGAATGTCGAAGAAGAAACCGACGAGGTCGAGGCCCGACGCCTCAGCCATCCCGCTCATCGAGTCCTGGAACGACAACGGCGAACCCGACGCGTCGATGAGCAGTCCCTCACCGTCGAGGATCACAGAGTCGACATCGAGCTCCATTGCGGCTGAGACGACCCCCGGCATATCGGATGTCACGTCTCTGAGATTGCGGGTGAACACAGCGACTTGATCACCGTCGCGATGGACCTGTAACCGGAGCCCGTCGAGCTTGCGCTCCACCACAGCACTTCCCAGTCCGGCAACCGCTTCGGCTGCAGTGGTGGCCGTCTTTGCCAGCATCGGCTGGACCGGCGTCATCAGCTCCAGTGAAGGGACCTCCAGAGAATCGGGGCCTTCAGCGAGAGCGTCGGCGGCCACACCAATCAGGTTGCCACGAACCATGGCCGCCCTGCGTACTTTGGCGGGGGGAACGCCCAGGGCGAGGGCCACGGCATCGGCCATCACCCCCTCGAGGGCGCCCTGGCGGAGATTCCTGAGGAGGAGTCCTCGCAGGAAGCGCTGCTCGTCGGCAGTGGCACGGGAGAAGAGATTGTCGAGCAACTCCCTCTTGGTGGCATTCGATCCGGGCCCGCCTGCTCCCGAGATCTCCTCGAGGGTCCGGTCGACATCGAGGATCTCGAGCGAGGGTGAGAGCGCCGGCTCCACGTCCACTGCACCGACGGATGCATAACCAACTCCAAGCGGGCTCTGCAGGGGCCGACCGCTCAGGTACGAGACCGCTGCCCGGGCTTCGACCTGGCTCAAACGGGCAAGGAGCCCGGCCAGTAGCTCAGTCTTCTTCGAGCGCGCCCTGGTCGCAGACACCGACGCCGACACATTCACCAGGTCGGCAAGCAACACTCAGGTCACACCCTGGGAGGCGAGGAAGTCCTCCTGCTCTTCGACGAGGCCCCAGCACCCTTCGATCTGCATCCCGTCGACCCGGGCCATCTCGCCGTCGTCGAGGAACCGGGTCGCGGAAAGAGCCGAGTCGGAGAAGTTGACGTCGGTCAGGTCGGCCCCGGCAAAATTCGCTCCTTCCACGTCTGAACCGGAGAGGTCGGACCCCGCCAGATTCGCCCCGCGCAAGTCACTCAGAGACAGGTTGCACCCTCTCAGATCGGCGCCGGCAAGCTCGACACCGCGCAGATCGCAGTTTTTCAAATAGAGCCGGGTCAGGTTCTTACTTGCCGGCACCCATTCTCTGAGGTCGAGACCGAGCATCACCCGTCCCCGATACTTGTCGTAACTCCCGGCAGTCAGGAAGCGCCTGAGCTGTTCGGGGCGCAAAGACCCCGAGGTGAATCGCTCGCTTCCCGTCGTCGGGTCAGCATTGTTGTGATACGACGAGTTCTCCTCCCACCATCCAGGGCGGTCTTCCGCAAGAACATCGATCTCCTTGATCCACTTGACCGACTTGTAGAAGTAGCGCCCCGGGGTCACCACCCGGACCGGGCCGCCATGCCCGGACTCGAGGGCCTCCCCGTCGACTTCATGGACGAGCCAGGAGTGCTCCAGCGCGACATCGAGGGGCAGAGATGTGTGGTGGTCACGGTCGCTATAGGCGGTAAACGACACGAATCCGGCCGACGGGGTGACGCCGGCTTGGTCGAGAATCTCGCTGAGGGGGACTCCGGTGAACTCGGTGTCGAAGCGCGTCCAGGATGTCACACAATGGATATCGAACCTGATCGGCTTTTGCGGAAGGGCCAGGAAGGACGGGAGGTCGAGATCGAACGGGTTATCGACTTCGCCCCTTATCGCCAGCCTCCAGTTGTCCCGGGAAGCTGCCAGCTCCGGAGACGGTGCCCTCTCTCCGACAACTGGAAAACGCCTGGTCTCGATCTGACCTGGCGGGAGCCTCGTCACCCGGAGTCTCCCCTTTCGGCCGTGGTCGGTGAGAGGAAGTCTGAGACAAGTTCGGCAGGATCGCTTACTGCGAGCAGGACCGCTGCACCGGAATCGGCGATATGGTCGACGACTTCGATCTCCAGTTCGATCACCGAGCCTTCTTCGAGTCCCCGTAGCGTTGTCGCCAGCCCGACCGCGTCCATCAGCGACAGCCCGCTATCGACGGTGACGAAGGGCGCAACCGCCTGGGCGATTCCGATGATCTCACTCGGGTTGCCGAAGTCGGCCACCCGGCTCATCATCGACATCATGAACTCGCGCTGGCGTTCGTTCCGGAGGAGGTCGGATGCCCCTTCCACGGTCCTCCATCCGTCCATGGTCAGTTCCTGTGTGTGCCGGGAACGGAGCCACGCCAGGGTCTGGTCACCATCGGCCAGAGTGCACCCTCCCGGCAGCGCCAGGTTCGCCAGCGGATCACGAACGGGGCGGGCGAGGCAGATTTCATAGCCCCCGACTGCGTCGACGGCCCCCTGGAAGCCTTCGAGGTCGACCATCGCAAAGTGATCCACCTGGACCCCGATCAGGGCTTCGACGGTTTCGACGAGCACGGTCGGGCCGTTCATGGAGCCGCAGCCCTCGAGAGCCTCATTGACACGCTGTTGGCCGTCGTCGCACACCTTGTCGACCCAGAGGTCACGAGGAATTGACATTATTGCTGCGTTATCGGGATCGTCGCGGGGGCGGATCAACACCATGACCACGTCTGCGCGCTGGCCCTCGAAGTCGCCGAAACCGTCCGGGTCGTCGATGTTCTCCCGGGAGTCCGAGCCGACGATCAGGGCGACGTCGAGATTGTCATCACCTGACGAGGGGACCGTGATCTCGGGATCGCCGTCGTCAACGCCGCGATCGGATTCATCTTCGGCACCGTTGTCCGGGTCGGAATCGCCCGGCCGGTCGATGGTCACCCGCTGCACATCTCCCCAGGTCGACGCGGCGAAATAGGCCCCGGCTCCGACCAAGATGACGGCGGCAACTACGACAACCAGAAGGATGCGTTTACGGTTCAAGAGGTTTCACCACGCATATCGAGTGTATACCCGAACCGTCCCCTGGGCACACTCGGACCACCAGACCTCTAGCCGAGGCCCACCAACTGCCGCACCATGGCAGCCGTGGCACCCCACAGTGTGGCTCCGTCGAGGATGTAATACCAGGCTTTCCACGACTGCCACGGGACGTACGCCCATTGCTCCGGGTCGGCGAGGTCGGCGAGCCGCGGCTGGTAGATCCGCTCCACTTCCCGCTCGGAGCGAATCAGGTTCAGGGGCGTCGAGATCCGGGCAACGACCGGTACCACCATCAGCTTGTACTCCACCGTGTCGATCGGTTCGAGAAAACCGAGAACCGTCACCTGCTCCGGGTCGATCCCTACCTCCTCCTGGGCCTCCCTGACCGCCGTGCCGACCGGCCCCCCATCCCCGGGGTGAGGGCGGCCGCCGGGAAAGGAAATGTGGCCGGCGTGGGTGGGCATCGTGTCGGGGCGTTTGGTCAAGACCACCCTGATCTCACCGTTGTCGTCTTCGTAGAGCGCTACCAGGACGCCTGCCTGGGGCAGATCGCCAGCCTCGGGATGGGCGTCGACGAGTTGGAGCTGGTCCCACATAGATGAAACAGGTTACGGCTGCGGATAGGCTGTGTCGGTGCCTGCGGCCCGAATCGAAACCAATCGCCTGGTAATACGCCGGTTCTCCAAGAGAGACACCGCCGCACTCAACGATGCCATCCGCATCTCCCTCGCCGATCTGAACGAGTGGCTTCCCTGGGCGAGGACCAACTATCAGAGTGGTGACGCCGGAGCTTTTATTCGCGATTCGCTCCAAGCGTGGAAAGAAGACCGGGCCTGGGACTACACCATAAGAGACGCCAACGAGCCAGACCGCCACCTCGGCAACATCTCGATGTGGACCGTCTCCAAGCTGGGCAAGATTGCAGAACTGGGCTACTGGGTCCGCTCCGACGAGATCTCAAAGGGCGTCTGCACCGAAGCGGCCAACGGGGTGCTGGCCGAGGCGTTCGGGTCGGAAGGGTTCCACAAGGTCATAATGCGCATTGCAGTCGGCAACCACGCCTCGACCAGGGTTGCGGAGAAGCTCGGCTTCACCCGGGAGGGAATTCTCCGCGAGGAGCTTCTGATCAGGGGAAACTGGGTCGACCACTCCCTCTGGTCAATCCTCGACCGCGAGTTCAAGACCCTGCGCAGGGGCAATATCCGAAGCTCCGGTTAGGCCGACTTTGCGACGTTTGCGGGTGATGACCGCCAATGTGCTCGGAGACGCGGTCGACACTGCCTACCTCGGTGATCTGATCGACCGGGTGGATCCCGATCTGGTCTTTCTCCAGGAGATGACCGAGGGAGCGGCAAGCGTGCTGGCTGATCGCTTCAACCATCACTTCCTCTTTCCGAGCGAGGAATTCGAAGGGAGAGGAGTCGCCTCGAAACACGAAGCCGAATGTGGATCGATCGACCTGCCATGGAGGTCGGGGACCCGGGTCCGGCTCACAGTCGATGGGAAGATCCTGGTCGCTGCAGGGGTCCACATGTCCAACCCGATCCAGTTCCCCTGGTGGCGCTCGGTCCGGGAACGACGCGACCAGCTGGATGCTCTCCTGGCCTGGGCCGACACCACGGAGTCCGACGCGATCATCGTTGCGGGAGATATGAACGCCAGCCCGATCTGGCCCCTCTACCGCCGGCTGGCACATCGATTCGACGACCTCGCTCTGACAGTTGCGGAGGAGAAGGGACAGAGACCCGAGCCCACCTGGGGTTGGCGTCCGGGATGGCCGAGAATGCTTCGCATCGACCACATCTTCGGCTCGGGAGTGAAGGCAGTCGCCTCTCAGGTAGAACCGGTCCGCGG
>JBBDMR010000158.1:0-10159 GCA_040878225.1 Acidimicrobiia bacterium | reverse complement strand
ATCCCGTAGTAGCGGCAGGTCTGCGCCACGTTCCCGGTCACCTCCGCGGCGTGTTGCAGCACCGACAGCCGGTGATTCACCAGCCGCCGCTGTTCGTGTTCTGTCATCGGTTCTCCTATCCGATCATGAGAACCCGAAATGTAAACAACGTCCGTCAGTTCTATAGTTTAAGGAGGGAGTACCGGCGACGCAGGAGCCGGGGAGGGTGGGACGTTCCCACCAACACAGCTCGGGACGCGACGGCCCTCAACTTGGAGAGTCTCAGTCCCCCTTACCTCCCGGCCCTTTCGGGCCGGCAGGGACCTTTCCCCCATTCGACTCCGCCTCCGGGGGAACAGCCGCTTCCTTCGGTCGCTGGGCCTCTGGTGAAACAGTTGGTGGGCATAGTTGAAACCCGACGACCCCTATGAGTTAAACCGGGCGCTCCAGTTCGAAGGGGTTGTCGGTGGTGATGTAGGTGTTGCCCGACATCCTTCCCACCGCACGGAGACTCCTGGCATCGATCCGTGTTCCGTCAAGCACCGAGTCTTCGACATGGAGCGCAACTACCCGGCCCACCACGATGCGGGTGGGACCCTCGCCCACGTCGAGCACCTTGGTCACCCGGCATTCGAGGTTGGCGGGCGACTCGGCAACCATCGGCGCTTTGACCACCGTGCCCGCAACCGCGGTGAGACCGGCGATGGAGAACTCATCGTCGTCAGGCCCAAATGACCCCGCAGTCACCGACATCGCCTGGGCAACCTCCTCGGACACGATGTTCACGGTGAACTCCCCTGACTCTTCCGCCAGGGTTACCGAGTCCTTGGGCCGGTCGGAATGACTGCTTCCGCTGAATAACACTGTCGGCGGTGCTGTCGACACGACATTGAAGAACGAGAACGGGGCGAGATTGAAAGTTCCGTTCGCTCTCCTGGTCCCGATCCAACCGATCGGCCGGGGGACGATCAAGCCAGATAGGAGCTTGTACCGGTCCCTGCTAGCGGTGTCTTCGAAATCGTAATACTGCTTGCTCAAACAACCAGCTCCCAAACCTGGTCGAGCCGGATGGCCCCCGCTTCGAGCAGGTCCTTGTGGAAGCGTCGGATGTCGAAGTCATCGCCGTCCTTCTCCTTGCGGGCCTCTCTCATCTTCAAGATCTCTCGTTCGCCAACCTTGTATGAGATCGCCTGGCCAAACCATCCCAGGTAGCGCTTCACCTCCGACTCGGCCACATCTCTCTCCTGAAGACCCACCTTGTCCATGTAGTCGACGGCAATGTCATAGTTCCAGACCTCCCCCGCATGCAGCGGGGCGTCGTCGGGAATCGCCAGCTCGAGCTGGGTGCCGATGTCGACCACTATCCGGGTGGCCCGGAACAGCTGGCTGGCCAACAGCCCGAGCCGGTACTCCGGATTGGAGAAGAAGCCCAGCTCGTCCATGAGCCTCTCTGCATAGAGCGCCCACCCTTCGCCCGCACCGGACTTCCAGAGAAACAATCGGTGAAACCTGGAAACCTCGTCGCGGAGCATCGCGGCGATTCCCACCTGGAGATGATGGCCCGGGAACCCCTCGTGATACGCAGTCGACACCTCCTGCCACACCGGGATAGCCGTGCGGGAACCAGGCGCATACCAGATCGATCCGGGCCGGCTCATGTCCTCTGAAGGCGCGTGATACCAGGCCCCGAGCGCACCATCGCCGGGTGCGATATTCACCGTCACCGTGCGCAACTCCTCGGGAACGTCGAAGTGCTCCCCCGCCAACTTCTCCACTGCGTCGGCCTGGATCCTCTCAACGAACTCGGCGAACGCTTGATGTGAGGGTTCCGCGCGGCCGGGATCGGTATCGAGGAGCTCGATAACCTCCTCGATCGATTTATCAGGGTCGATTTTCGCCGCGGTTTCCTTCATCTCGGCGCGGAGACGATGTACTTCGTCCCAACCCCAGCTGTAGGTTTCCTCGGGATCGAGTGTGATGCCCAGGAAGAAATCGGCAGCGCGCACGTACCTCTCCCTCCCCACCGCGTCAGACTCGGCGGCCTCAGGCAGATACGTCCCTTCCAGCCAGTCAGCCAGCTCGCCGTACGCGATCCGAGCCTTGTCGACCGCCTCCTGAATGGTCTCTACCTCGCGTCCCGCCACGCCGGCCATTTCTACGTACTTGAGAAAACGAGATTCGTCGGAGGCAAGCGAGCGGCACTGCTCGATTACCGACTCGACCTGGCGACGAGCCACCGTCTGGCCGGACTCGATTCCTGCCTCCATGCACTTTCTGTATCCAGCAATGGGTGCGCCGATCGAACCGAGTCGGGCGACGATCGCCTGCCAACCTTCGTCGGTTTTCGGGTCCATCAGATCGAAGATGTCGCGATAGATCTGGGGCGGGCTGAAAATATGATTCATGTCGACGAGGTGCTGGCCTTCCTCGAACCGACGGAGGTTCTCCCGCAGCGCCGCCGAAAGGACCCGGGCCGCAACTGCCTGCTTTCTCTCCGGATGATCGAGGTGGGCTGCAAGCTCCGCAATCGCGGAGGAATAGAGGGCGGCCATAGCCGCATGCCCTCCCGGTGATGTGTCGTCCCACAGGTGGTCACGGCCCGGGACACCCGCCCCGGTTGCGGCTATCGGAGACAGGTCACAGAACTCCTCGGTGAGGCGGTCGGAGATCTCAAATGGCGTGCTCAAGGTTGATTTTCCTTCTCTGGTTGGCAGCGGCGCCAATCCTACGACCGATCCTGACGTTGAGCGATCGGGTCTGCCCGGCCCTTGCCGGGGAGGACAGGTTTAATCTCGGTCGGGTGACAGATGTGATTCCGGTGCGCGAGGACGAAGCCTTCGACTTAGCCTCCTTCAATCAATGGGCCGACACTCAGACCGCCCTGCCCCGGGAGGAACCTGAGATCAGTCAGTTCTCGAACGGGAGGGCGAACCTCACCTATTTGCTCACCTACCCCAACGGACAGGAGTTGGTGCTCCGCCGTCCCCCACTTGGGCCAGTCGCGGAGGGGTCTCATGACATGTCCCGTGAATATCGGGTACTTGCCCGCTTGTGGAAGGCCTTCCCCCTGGCCCCGCACGCCCTGGCACTTTGCGAAGATCCGGAGGTTATCGGAAGCCCCTTCTTCATCATGGAGCGCCTGCCCGGCGTCGTAGTCCGGGAGTCAGTGCCTGACATCTTCGGGGGTGGCTCCGATGTCGACTCAAATCGTAAGCTGTCCGAGGTAGTGGTCGACACCCTGGCCGAGCTCCACGCAGTCGATCCCGCTCAATGTGATCTCGACAGTCTCGGGCACCCCGATGGCTTCCTGCAGCGACAGGTCGATGGCTGGTCGAAACGCTGGGAAGCAGCTCGGGACCAACCCAACGATGCTGCCGACGAGGTGGCAGGTTGGTTGCGGGACCGGATCCCTGAGTCTCCAGCCCCGACGCTGATTCACAACGACTGGCGCCTCGACAACATGGCTGTGTCCCCGGACGACCCGGGAACGTGTGCGGCTGTCTACGACTGGGACATGGCTACCCGCGGCGACCCTTTCGCCGATCTCGGCACTCTGATGGCAACCTGGTATGACCCCGGCGAAGCGCCTTCCTCACTGAACCCGATGCCGACTTCGGCCCCGGGTTGGATGAGCCGGGTTGATGCGATCGAACGGTACGCAAAACACTCCGGCCGGGACCTCTCCGGCGTGGAGTGGTATGTGGTTTTCGGCACCTGGAAACTGGGAGTGATCCTCCAGCAGATCTACATCCGATGGCTACGCGGGCAGACCAGCGACGACCGATTCGAGGCTCTCGGCGAAGGCGCCAACCGGCTCTTCGAGTTGGCCGCCACCCGTAGGTCCTAGTGCCCGTATCATCTTCAGCCGGCATGAAGACCAATCCTGTTTACGCCGTCGCAACCAAAGACATCACCAAGCACTTCGGAGATGTGCGTGCTCTGGACGGGGTTTCCCTTGCCTTCGAGCCGGGGATTGTCTATGGCTTGCTCGGACCGAACGGAGCGGGCAAAACAACTCTCATCCGAATTCTCGCCACTCTCTCGCGCCCGACATCGGGGTCGGCCTCGGTCGCCGGCATCGATGTCGTTTCAGATCCTATGGCCGTGAGAAACCGGATCGGGCTGGGAGGACAGTTCGCAGCCATCGACGACTACCAGACGGGAAGAGAGAACGTCGAGATGGTGGGGCGACTGTACAACCTGAGTGGGGACGAAAGTCGTCGCCGCGCCGACGACGTGCTGGAGCGAATCCGGCTCACGGACGCCGCCGACCGTCCCGTCAAGACGTACTCCGGCGGGATGAAGCGTCGTCTCGACCTGGCGGCTTCCATAGTCGGTCGTCCCGAGATCCTGTTCCTCGACGAACCCACCACCGGTGTCGACCCGGGCAGCCGGCTCGATCTCTGGGAATTGATCGAAGAGCTCGTGGAGGCGGGCACGACGTTGCTTCTGACGACACAATATCTGGAGGAGGCGGATCGTCTTGCCGACAGGATCGGAGTGATCGACCACGGCAGGCTGATCGCTGAAGGCACGCCCGATGAGCTCAAGAACCGACTCGGTGGCGATGTAGTTGAAATCCACGCGGAACCCGATGATGTCGTACGGGTCACTCAGATTCTCGAGTCGATCGCCGGAGAGGAACCGACCGTCCGGGGCCTCTCGCTGACCATCCCTGCCCAGCGGGGCGTGGAGACGCTGACCCTGGCGGTGAGAGAGCTCGACACCGCCGGTGTCCGGCCCCGGGATATCGCCCTCCGCAAACCGACACTCGACGACGTCTTCCTCGCGCTGACCGGCAGCGCTGCCGCGGTTGAGGAAGGCCCCGGGGTTGGAAAGAAGAGTCGCACCCGAGGAAGGCGCCGATGACGCACGGGCCTTCCCCGCAGTTGACCTTCCGCCAGATGCTCACCCACACCCTGGTGATCACAAGACGGAACCTCCTGCGGAATATCAGACTCCCACAGCTTCTGGTGTTCGCCACGATCCAACCGGTGATGTTCCTGGTCCTGTTCAACTTTGTCTTCGGCGGGGCGATCACCCAGGGTGGCCCAGCTGCCGCGGCCGGCGCCTACATCAACTGGCTAATCCCCGGGATCCTCGTTCAGTCCGCAGTCTTCGGTGCCACTCAGACGGCTGTGGGACTCACCGAAGACCTCAAGGCCGGCGTCATCGACAGATTCCGGTCGCTCCCGATGGCACGGTCAGCCGTCCTAACCGGGCGCACCAACGCCGACATGGTCCGCAATCTCTGGGTGCTCGGGCTGATGCTCGGTGTCGGTTTCCTGCTCGGGTGGAGGTTTGGCCAGGGCTTTCCAAGGATGGCCCTCGCTGTTCTTGTCGTGCTCCTCTTCGCCTATGCGATGTCGTGGGTGATGGCTTGCATGGGCCTGGCCATCAAGGACACCGAAGCGGTGCAGGTAGCCGGGTTCCTCCCCATCTTCCCCCTGGTCTTTGCCTCGTCTGTGTTCGTCCCGACTGACACGATGCCGGACTGGCTTCAGGCGTTCGCCAACAACCAGCCGATCACCATCATCTCGAACACAGCCCGTTCGTTGATGCTTCCCGAACAAGCGGTGGCTGCGATCGGATTCGACCGCACCGCCCTGGTCTTGCAGTCATTGGTGTGGTCCCTCGGAATAATCCTTGTGTTCGCAACGCTAGCGGTTCGCCTCTACCGGAGAGTCAGCGACTGAGTCGGGGTCACGGGTCTCCATTCGTCACCACCAACGCCGCATAGGCTCCCTGGGTAAGGGGACGGAACGGAGGAGGATGATCGGGATCAGCCGTACGCATCGCAGCTCTCTCGCCGCCAAACGGGCTGACTCACCTCGCAGCGATCCTGCATAGAACCGGGATGAGTGAAAGTCAGTCACCGGTAGAAGTGGAGATCGCAGGATTCGCGGAGAAGGCGTTCCTGGCCCGACCCAGCGGCCCGGCCAACGGATCTGGAGTTTTGTTCCTCCACTGGTTCGACGAGGCACCCAATGCGAACCGCACCCAATTCCTCGCCGAAGCAGCAGAGCTTGCCGAGCGCGGCGCCGTCTCGCTTCTCCCCCAGCTCATGTTCCCCTGGGCCTCACTACCGGAGTCGGCCACGGCCGACATCGAGCAGCTCGAAGCGGAGAGGCTGGCGCTACTCGCCGCAGTCGAGCACCTCCAAACACGGGAAGAAGTTGATCCAGGAAGGATCGCGATCGTAGGACACGACTTCGGAGCCATGCACGGCGTTCTGCTTGCGGCAGAGATCAATCCAGCTTGTGTGGTGATGATTGCACCAACACCTCGCTGGGCTGATTGGTTTTTCCGGTTCTGGCCCATAGAGGGAGACCGTTTCGACTACATGCGGTCGCTCGCCCCTTTCGATCCGATTACTGCGGTGAAAGGGGTCTCATCCCCTGTGCTCTTCCAGTTCGGGCGCCACGACTTCTACATCTCAGCGATGGCGGGGACTGAACTATTCGGCGCGGCAAACGAACCGAAGCTCATGACTCCCTACGACACCGACCACAGCATGGAGGTTCCAGAGGCGAAGACCGAGCGATTGGCTTTCCTGACCGAGCATCTCGGAATCTGACGCGACGGACGAGACCTAATAGTCGATCCCCCGCCGCGCCATAACGCCCCGGTCGTAGGCGTGTTTCACCTTCTTCATCTCGGTGACCGTGTCTGCGATCTCGACCAGGCCCGACGATGCGTCACGTCCCGTGAGGATGACACTGGTACGCGCCGGCCTCCCAGACAACGTCGACACCACCTGATTCTCATCGATCCAGCCCCAGTTGATTGGATATGTGATCTCATCGAGTAGCACGATGTCGTAGTCACCCGATTCGATGACCTCTCTGGCCTGTTCCCAAGCTCCCCGAGCAATCGCCTCTGACTCGTCTATGTCTTCGGAGTCCCAGGTGAACCCATCGCCCATCGCCCACCAATCGACGCCGAGGCCGGTGAGGATCTTCTCCTCCCCCACCTGCCAGTCGCCCGACTTCAGGAACTGGACCACCGCCACCGACCAGCCACGAGAAACCGCACGGAGCAACGTCCCAAAGGCGGCGGTCGATTTTCCCTTGCCATCACCTGTGTTCACCAGGAGAAGAGAAGGCTCGCGGACATCTCCCTTGGGCGGTGCCTCTCGTGGCGGCTTCTGGTCGGTCATCGTCGTTCTGCCCCTCTGTTCGGGATAACAGTAGGGCGCCCTCCTTGATCGACCACCACGACTCCACTTCCGTAGTGGGCTCTGAGCAGATCGCGGGTGAGGACCTCCGCCCCGGTGCCTTCGGCCACCACCTTTCCTCCAGACAGGAGGATCAAGCGATCAGCAAACCGCTCGGCGAGGGTGAGGTCGTGGATGGCGGTGACAACGGTAAGGCCGCGGTCGAGACGGAGGCTGTCGATGAGTTCCAGCACCTCGACCGCATGCCCGAGGTCGAGGCTCGACGTGGGCTCGTCCAGGAGCAGGACCGGGCTCTCCTGTGCGAGGGCCCGGGCGAGCACCACTCGCTGGGCCTCCCCGCCGGACAGGGTTCCCAGCTGTCTCGAGGCCAGCCCGAGCAGGTCGAGTTTGCGGAGAGCCGCTTCGGTGGCGTCGAAGTCGACAGCGCGCTCGCTCTGGAGGTAGCCGAGATAAGGAGTCCTCCCGAGCAGGGCATAGTCGGCGACTGTCATCTCGTCGGGAAGGGTCGGCCGCTGCGGCATCCAGGCCACATCGATTCCGGGCCGCCGGACACCATTGCCAAAGGAAACCTCTCCCGTGTGCTCGACCCCTCCGATTGCAGATTTCAGGATCGTCGACTTACCGGCGCCGTTAGGGCCGATTAGCGCCACCCACTTGCCGCTGCCGACCTCGATGTCCACCGGTCCAACTGCAAATCCGGTGTATTCCACCGAAACATTGTCCCAGCGAATCATTTGTCCCTCCCCACCGAGCGCAACACGACAAGGAAGAATGGGGCGCCGACGAACGCAGTGACGATCCCGATCGGCAACTCTGCAGGTGCCGCAGCGGTGCGGGCAACGATATCTGCGGCGACGAGGAAGGCAGCTCCGAACACCACGGACAGCGGCACGATCACCCTATAGCTCCACCCGGTTATCAACCTGACCGTGTGGGGCACGATGATGCCGACGAACCCGATCAGACCGCTCACGGATACCGCAGCCGCGGTGGCCAGTGTCGCCGCCAGGACCACCACCCAGCGAACTCTGTCGACGTTGAGCCCGAGGGCTGCAGCCTCGTCGTCACCCACCCCGAGCACATCGAGTGCGCGGCGGTGTATGAAGATCAGGACAATCGCCAGAACTGCATACGGGAGCAACCCGACCACCTGCGTCCAGCCGACCGTGGTCAGCCGCCCGAAAACCCAGGTATAGACCGACCGGAGCGTCTCGACATTGCGTTGGAGCAGGTAGGTCTGAAATGCGGTGGCGAAGGCAGAGACGGCCACCCCGGCGAGGATGAGTGCAGTTGCAGTCCGGTTCCCCATCGACCTGCCCAGCAAATAGGTGGCCGCCACCGCCACAACCGCGCCGCTGAACGCCAGCGCGGTCACCAGTGTCCCGTCGAGGCCCAACCCGAATGCAATCGTCGCCCCCAGACCCGCTCCCGCGGCAACCCCAAGCAGATATGGGTCGGCCAAGGGATTGCGGAACACACCCTGGTAGGCAGCCCCGCCCACGGCGAGGATGGCGCCCACCAGCGAGCCCATCACCACCCTCGGGGCGCGGATGTCAAAGAGGACCCTCAACTCGGTTTCGGTCAGCCCGTGCTCGACACTCACCCCCGGGAACGCATCGAGCAGTGCCCGCAGCGCTTCCCCGGCGGGCAGCCCGATTGGCCCCAGTAGGAGCCCGGCCAGGCACGCCACGAGCCAGGCACCGAATGCGAGGCCGAGCGCGACCGGCCCAACCCGGGCCGCTCGCAGCGCTGTGGTCGACTCCCTACTTCTCAACCAGCCGGCACCAGCAGGGCCATTGCCCCGGCAACCTCCCGCAAGAATTCCACGCTGCGCGGGGTCCATCGGGATGCCAGATCAGGGTCGATTTCGATAACCGCCCCGGACTGGACTGCCGTCATATCCGCCCAGCCTGGCCGCTCGCGCAGTGAGTCAATCGACTCCCCATAGGCGGCGTCGGCGAGCAAGATCACGTCGGGATCCTCGGACACGATGTACTCGGGAGAGAGTTGCGGATAGCCGAAACCGTCAGGATCTGCCTCATCTGCGATGTTGACCAGGCCGAGAAGGCTGTACAGCTCGCCCACGTAGCTCGATGACGAGACCGAGTACAGGGTGTTGTCCACCTCGTGATAGATGGTGACGCCCGACAGATGGTCGCCGAACTCGGCAACCACCTCGTCGATCTCTGTCTGCATGGCTAGAACCACCTCAGCAGCCTCACCCACATGTCCGGTGGCGACCCCGAGCGTCTCGATTTCGACAAAAGCATCGTTTACCGAGGTGGCCGAAGGAAGGAGCAAGGTTGGGACCCCGACCGCCTCCAATCCGGCAATCAGGTCGCCGGGATCGTAGGTGATGACCACCAGATCGGGCTCGTAGCTGAGGATCGACTCGAGGTTCGGCGTGAATCCGGAGAGATCGGTGACCGGTGCCTCATCCGGGTAGTCCGACTGATCGTCCACCGCCACGACCTGGCTGCCGGCAGCGATGGCAAAGAGGTTCTCGGTGGCCGAAGGCGACAGCGAGATGATGGCTGTGGGCATTGAAGCGATTTCGACGGCGCCGTTGGCCGCCTGCACGGTCACGGGAAAACCGGTTTCGACAGTGGCCGTGGTCGCGCCGACAGTGGTTGTCGTCGAGTCGCTGGAAGCAATCGTTGTGGTTGTGCCGTCGCTGCCGCAGGCAGCGGCAACCAGCAGGAGTAAGAGCAGAAGGGAATCCCTTCTCATAAATGAAACATCCTCCGTGTTCCGGAGGATGAAGATGGGGTGGCTTCCCTGAGTCACCTAGTCCGTCTTCATCCGAGACTTCTCTGTGGTCCGGAGATCAGGCGACCTGGCTCGTCCTCAGATGAGGCATCACAGTTGCGGGACAGCGCCGGGATCTAACCGACTTCGCTGCTCTCAAGACACCCGCCGCTTATGACGGGCAAGGATGATGTTAGCGGAACTCTCCCTCCGCTTGCGGAGGGAGTACCTCCGACCGCCAGGTCGGAGGGGAGG
>JBBDMR010000157.1:0-49742 GCA_040878225.1 Acidimicrobiia bacterium | reverse complement strand
TCGTCAGCGAAGGAACCAGCGCCCATCGCCAGCTCGCCACCTACGAGATGGCGAAGAGCGACGGAGCCGACGACAGGGAAGCCTTGAACCAGGTCGTCGACGAGCTTATCGCCGACACGATGTACGGTTTGAAGACCTAGTCCAACACATCTATTGGAGGACCATGCCCTACAAGGTGAGAATCGGGATCCAGCTGCAGCCCCAGCATGCCGAGTACGACGAGATACGTCGTGCCGTCACCAGCGCCGAGGAAATGGGAGTCGACGTCCTCTTCAACTGGGACCATTTCTATCCACTCTCGGGAGAGCCTGAGGGCAAGCACTTCGAATGCTGGACGATGCTCGGCTCCTGGGCGGAAATCACCGAAAGGGTGGAGATCGGAGCACTTGTCACCTGCAACAGCTACCGGAACCCCGAGTTGCTCGCAGACATGGCAAGGACCGTCGACCACGCATCCCACGGGAGGCTGATCCTCGGAATCGGTGCTGGATGGTTCGAGAAGGACTATGACGAGTACGGATACGAGTTCGGAACCGCCGGACATAGGCTCGCCGACCTCAAACAGGCCCTACCCCGCATCGAGGAGCGGTGGGACAAACTCAACCCCGCCCCGACCCGGAAGATCCCGGTGCTCATCGGAGGGGGCGGCGAGAAGAAGACCCTGCGCTATACGGCCCGGCATGCCGACATCTGGCACGGCTTCGGCAGGGCAGACTCGATTCGACACAAACGGTCGGTGCTGGAGAAATGGTGTGCTGAGATCGATCGCGATCCCTCAGAAATCGAGATCTCCTGCGGTGCCAGCGCCCGTGGCGTCGACACTGCCGACGATTTACTCGAGGCGGGGGCGACACTGATCACCCTCGGATTCGACGGCCGCACCAGCTACGACCTCTCCCCGGTCGCTGATTGGCTCGCCTGGCGGGACGAGAAGAACGCCTGACCCGCCTGGATGGAAGTCGTTGAACTAATGCATGGCTGACAGACCACTAGAGTCGACGTTCGTGAGCGATCTGTTGACAGCCGCCGCCGAGGCACTGGGCACGCCGACCGAATTGGTAAGCAGGTCCGCGGCCGCCCGCGCCGAGGCCAATGGCACCACAACCGAAGCGATTCTCGAGGCGTGGGCGGGTGGTGCGCCCGCAGCCGCGCCCAAACCTGCTGAGACGAAACCCAAACCGGAAATTGCAACCGAAGGTTCCGCTGCGGAGCCCGCTGCCGAGAGCGATGCCGAACCGGCACCAGCACCGGAACTGCCCGTTGCGGCCCACGAGCCGGCAGTGGCCGCCTTCTCCGTTCCAGAGGCACTCGAACAGCCTCTGGAACCGGTGGCCATCCAACACCGGCTTCGCACAACCGGGCGGATCGGTAGCTGGACCGGTGCAGTCCTCGGTCTGTTTGCATTTGTCTTGGCGGCCGCATCCTGGTCACAGACCACCTCAGTCACGGGCGAGGAGACTTTCAGCCCGATCTTCATCACCGACTCGAACAGCCTGCTCATCGGGGTGGCACTGGTCAGTGTCGTCTTCGGTGCCATCGTTGCCGCTTTTGCCCGTGCTGCAGCGGGATGGGTCAACCCGGCCATGCAGCTCAAATCGCCCAAGTCGCGGACAGCGTGGGTTGGGGGAGCTTTCGGGTTTGTTCTCGGGGTTGGTGCCGGGGCGCTGCTGGCTGCAGGTGTTGGCACACCAATCGAAGGCTCCGAAGGCCTTATCGAGCTCCCGGTGCTCTCCACTCTCATCATCATGGTGCTCGGCGGTGCCCTCCTCGGTGCGATCACAACCGCTGTCACCCAATCCTTCGCCGTACCGGCCGCGGTCGACGAATCCGATGTGGTGGAGGTGGAGACGGTGCGGGCCCGGATGGGCAACGCAGTCGGTATCCCCCTCGGCGCAATAGCCCTGCTGGCCCTGCTCGTACTCCCCTTCGCCCGGACATTGCTCGAGTCCAATCATCTGACTTCGGGCGGGGCCTCGGTCGTGGCGATAATCACCGCCTTGGGAATCCTCACCTTTGCCTCACTGGCGGGCTCGCGGCCCAACATGAAGATCGGCAAAGGCGAATTTCTCGTCGCATTGGCCGGCATCGGGATCGTCGTGATCATCCTCTTCGCCGTTCTCACCAACCTCGGCGGTGAATCCGAAGCCGAGGAGCCCGCCGGCGAAGAAGCGGCTGCTGAACTGGTTCTCAGCTAGACAGCTGGTCTTTGTTCAGAGCGGCAGCTAGATCACCCTCGACGAGGACCGCGGCGACATTGGCAGCCACCTCGACCGCCACGTGCTCTTGGGCTTCGACCGTGGAAGCTCCGAGATGAGGGGTGAGGGTGAGGTTGGGGGCTGTCCGCAATGGCGATTCCCCGCTGAGGGGCTCGTCTTCGTAGACGTCGAGGGCAGCACCGGCGAGATGGCCGGATTCGAGGGCGGCGGCCAGGTCAGTTTCGTCCACCACACCGCCCCGGGAGGCGTTGACCACAAACGTGCCCGGCTTCATCCGCAGAATGGCCGCCTCGTCGATCATCCCCCGGGTCTCGTCGGTGAGGGGGACATGAAGCGAGATCACATCCGAAGTCGTCACCACCTCGTCCAGGTCGGTGAGACGGCTGCC
The DNA here is from genome assembly GCA_040878225.1 of Acidimicrobiia bacterium. Classification (GTDB taxonomy): domain Bacteria; phylum Actinomycetota; class Acidimicrobiia; order Spongiisociales; family ZC4RG35; genus MA-ANB-1. The sequence continues at coordinate 47,138 of JBBDMR010000157.1, read as the reverse complement.
GATCGCTTCCGCGCGCTCCTCGGTGAGGTACGGGTCATAGATGATGACGTCCATACCGAACGCCTGACAGCGGAGCGCAACTTCGGCGCCGATGCGGCCCGCCCCGATCAGGCCGAGGCGCCTACCCATCAACTCGGCTCCCTTGAACAGGTTCCGGTCCCATCTCCCGTCACGCAGGGAAGTGTCCGCCGCAACGACATGGCGCATCGTGGCGAGGATGAGGGCCATGGTCATCTCAGCCGCAGCAATCGTGTTTCCCGACGGTGCGTTGACAACCGCTATCCCCCGTTCGGTGGCAGCCGGAATGTCGATGTTGTCGACACCGACCCCGGCCCTACCGATCACTTTCAGGTACGGCCCCTTCTCGAGTAGTGCCGCACCAACAGTTGTGGCGCTACGGACGATGAGTGCATCTGCATCTTCAAGGGCTGATTCAAAATCGGAAGTCGTTGAGTCGTGGGCGAAAACGACTTCGAACCTGTCGTCTTCGACCAGGGTGCGGAGACCGGAATTGGAGACCTTGTCGGTCGCCACCACCTTGAAGGTCACGTGAGGGCTCCGGCGATCACATCGAGGAGAGCGTCGAGTTCGTCGACAGTGTGGTCTCCCATGTGACCGATCCGGAATGTCGAGTCGGAAAGCTTGCCGTAACCGCCACCGATGATCCAACCCGCTGCCGCCACCTTGTCGACAAGGTCACCGGCGCCTGCGTTGCCAGGCATGGTGACGCAGGTGACCGTCGGTGAGCGATGGCCCTCGTCGGCAAAGACCCCGACACCGATCCCGGCATCGTCCATCTCGTCGACCCAATCAAAGGTGCGCTGCTGCATGGCCAGGTGGCGCTGCCACCTTCCTTCCACGCCCTCACTTGCGATTCGCTTCATCTGGGCCTGCGCCGCATAGAGCAGGGAGACTGCCGGCGTCGCCGGGCTCTGGTATTTGACTCCCATTGCTAGCAACTCCACGAGATCGAAATACCACCCTTTGTTGCGCGCCTTCGCCGAGCGCTCCATCATCGCATCCGAAGCCACCCCGAACGCCAGGCCGGGGGGAAGGGCAACCGCTTTCTGGGACCCGGTGAGGATGAAATCCACGGCCCAATCGTCGGTTCGCGTCTCCACTCCGCCGATACCCGTCACCGAATCGACGAGAAGCAGTGTGTCCTGATGTCCGGTCACCACCCCGGCGATGGCCTCGAGATCCTGGAGGGCACCCGTGGAAGTCTCAGACTGGGAAAGTATTACCGCGTCGTAGTCTCCTTCTTGTAGGCGCTCCTCGAGGTCATCCGGGGAATGGACCGACCCCCACTCGACCTCCCAGCGCTCCACCTCGTGCCCGCATGCGACCGCGATCTTGGCAAAGCGACTCGAGAAGGCCCCGTTGACCAGGCTGAGCACTTTGCCGCCGAGGACACCGTTGCGCACCGCAGCTTCCATGAGGCCGCTTGCGGACGATGTGGAAACCAGAACCGGGCGGGAGGTCTGAAAGAGATCCTTGAGACCGGGCTCAATGCTCTGCATGAGTTCCGTGATATGGGGACCGCGGTGGCCGATCATCGCCCTGGTCTGCGCCTGCAGCACATCAGGGTGCACCTCGGTCGGGCCTGGCAGGAAAAACCGCCCGTATGGTGTTGGTTCTGTCATGTTTCGCTTTCTTTGTCAGCCGTCAGTGATGGCAAGTGCATAACGATTTCCGTCTCTCATCTCCCACTCGACGATCACGGGCGCACCCGAGCGGAGATGTTCCCGGAGATGATCCAGCGGAAACTCGTAGTGCTGCCCTTCCAAAGGGAGGAAGCTGATCTCCTCACCTTCAGAGAGCACTATGAACGACTCCACGTCGGGGAGGGTACCTTCGACTTCAGTCACCAACCCAACCGAGGTGCCGGTGTCCGAACTGCAGGCGGCCACGACCGATGCCAGCATTATCAAGGCGATCCAACGAGTCATGTCAAAGGGGGCGGGATGCCGGGTGGAGCACTACCTGCCCCTTATGACCAGGACTCCGAGCAGCCCGAGCACAATCGCGTAGAGGGAGAAGGCGAGGATGAATCCACCGGTGAAGAACCGGTTCAGGAGAGGGCTTTCGAAGCGAAGGTGCATGAACCAGCCGACGACGATCATGAATTTGGCGGCAGCAAGCACGAGAAGGATCGCGGCGTTGAACGCCCCCAAGCCCAGCTCCCGGTCGATATAGAACATGCCCACCTCGATCGCGGTGAGAATGGCAAGGACGACGGCGATCTTCCAGTATTGGGCCGGGGAGGGGTGGGCGGCGTGGTCGCTCATACCGGTGGGAGCGACAGCAGGTAGACGACGGTGAAGATGACGATCCAGATGATGTCGACGAAGTGCCAGTAGAGGCCGACCAGCTCGAGGTTCAGACCCGACTTCTCGCTCAGCCCGTTCTGGCGGCGGGAGATGGTCCACAGGGCGAGCAGCATGATCACCCCGATTGCAACATGGAGACCGTGAAAGCCGGTGAGGACATAGAAAGCGGACGCAGCCGGGTTGGTTGACAGAGTCATGCCGTATTCGACGATGAAGTCGGTGAATTCGAAGACCTGCCCGCCGAGAAACACCGATCCGAGAGCGGCAGTGGCGAAGAGCCAGGTCCGGGTGCCGTTCTGGTCGTTTCGAGACAGGGCGTTGTGTGCCAGGACCATGGTCAGCGAGCTCATCAGGAGGACAAACGAGCTGACCGACGTGAACGGTATGTCGTAGATCTCCGCGGGGTAGGGGGAGGGGAATCCAGCACGTGTCGAATAGAGCAGATAGTTGGATATGAGGGCTCCGAAGAACAGGAACTCAGAGCTGAGGAATACCCACATCCCGAGCTTGCGGTTCTCGATTCCGGTCGACTCATGCTCGTCGTGATGCCCGAGGTCCGGCTCGTGGGCGAGTTCAGTCATCATCTACCTCCTCGCCCGTGTCAGCCGCTCCTCCTCCGGACTGCTCGACCGCACCAACCGGTGGCTCGCTGTGCTCCCCATGATCTTTCATGGGCTCTTCGAGGGGTTCGATCCCCCAGCCGATCAGCGCGGCGAGGGAGATAACGGCCCCGATCGCAATTGCGATCTTTCCCCAAAGCGCCTCGTGGTAGATGATTCCGTAGGCGATTATCGGGATCCCCAACGCCATCAGCACCGGGAAGTACGAAGGTGCCGGGAGGTGGATCGGCTGGGACGGGTTGAGCCCGTCGTACTCGAGGTCGGCGACCACCTTGTCGGCATCCTCTTTGCGCACGGCTCGGCCCTCGTCGTCCTCGTCGTACTTGAGGTGCCAGAAATGGTCGAGTCGGGTGACTACCGGTGCTGTTGCGAAGTTGTACTCGGGAGTCGGGTTGGGGATCGTCCACTCGATCGTCCGCGCGTCCCAGGGATCGAGTCCCGACGCCAGACCGCGACGCTTCGACACCACCCAGTTGTACATGAATACGAGGACCCCGAGGGCGATGATGAATGCACCAATCGTCACTGCAAAGTTCCACGGTTCCAGACCCGCCTCCGGGGCGTATTTCCAGGTCCTGCGCACCATTCCCTGCAGGCCGAGCCAGTGCATTGGAGCGAAGGTCAGGTTGAACCCGATCATGAACAGCCAGAAGTGGAGCTTTCCGAGCCGCTCGCTCATCACCCGTCCCGTCAGCTTGGGGAACCAGTAATAGAGCCCGCTGAAGATCCCGAAGATTGCCCCGCCGAACAAGACGTAGTGGAAGTGGGCGACGATGTAATAGGTGTCGGTCTGCTGCCAATCGGATGGCACCACGGCGTGGGTGACACCAGACAGGCCGCCGATGGTGAACATCGCGACGAAGCCAATGGCAAACAGCATGGGGGTGGTGAGCCTGATCTTGCCCATCCACATCGTGCCCAGCCAGTTGAAGATCTTGATGCCGGTCGGGATCGCAATTGTCATGGTCGCCAGGCCGAACGCCGCCTGGGCAACCGGGGTGATACCGGAGGCGAACATGTGATGGGCCCAGACACCGAACCCGAGGAAGGCGATAGCCGCCCCGGCAAAAACCACCGCCGAGTAGCCGAACAGGGGTTTCTTGGAGAACACCGGAAGCACCTCGGAGACGATGCCCATCGCCGGAAGGATCAGGATATACACCTCGGGATGTCCGAAGAGCCAGAACAGGTGCTGCCAGAGGATGGGATCGCCCCCTCCGGCGGAATTGAAGAACACGGTCCCGAACTGGCGGTCGAAAGTGACCATGAACAGGGCCACGGCGATGATCGGAAGGGAGAACAGGAGGAGAAACGATGTGACTGTCGACATCCATGCGAACACCGGCATCCGCATCAATCGCATTCCCTTGGCCCGCATGTTGAACACGGTCACCACGAAGTTAACCGAGGAGATCAGCGAGGCCAGCCCGAGGATCTGCACACCCAGCGCCCAATAATCCATCGCCGTGCCGGCGGAGAAGATCGGGCCGGCGTTCGGTTGATACCCGAACCACCCTCCGTCAGGGGAGTCAGACAGGAAGTTGAAGCTTCCGGGGCCACCTCCCGGTGCGAGATTGCCGCCCACACCGTCGATCCCGACCGGCGCCACCGAGGTTCCGAAAATGAAGGTCGAGTAGAGGAAGAGCCCGCCAAAGAAGAAGATCCACCAGGAAAGGGCGTTGAGCCGGGGAAAAGCAACGTCGCGCGCACCAAGCAGCAGCGGGAGCAGGTAGTTGATGAACGCTGACGAAACCGGCATCACGAAGAGGAAGATCATCGTGGTCCCGTGCATCGTGAACAACGCGTTGTAGGCGCCAGCAGTGAGGAACTCGGCGTTTGCCTGGGCGAGATGGATCCGGAGGAGAAGCGCCTCTACCCCACCGATGATGAAGAAGAAGAACGCCGCGTAGCCGTACATGATGCCGATCCGCTTGTGGTCGACAGTCGTGATCCACGACCAGATCCCGGTCGTCGACCTCGGGCGTTTGAAGATGGTTGTCGACGGTCGTTCTGCTGTGGCTGTCATTGGTTACCCCCCAACCAGGCGATGAGTAGGTCGATTTCTTGTTCGGTGAGGGCGAGGTCGGGCATGAAACTGCCCGGCTTCACCTGAGGCGGGTCGGCAAGCCACCGCTTCAGGCCTTCCTCATAGGTCTCTCCGTCTTCGGGCAGCACCGCCCCGGCGAAGACACTCCGGGAAGAGAAGTGGGTCAGGTTCGGCCCCGCGAATCCACCTTCGGCCACGATGTTGGAGCGTTCGGCGTCGTCATATTCGACCGTATGGCACTGGGTACAGCCCTTGGCGAGAAATACCTCCCAGCCCCCGAACTCGGGAGTCCCTTCCTCGGGGAAAGTGGCAGGCTGCTGCTGGGATGCGACCCACGCGTCGTACTCGGCGGGCTCGACTGCCAGCACCCTGGTCCTCATCAGCGAATGGGAAAGTCCGCAGAACTCAGCACAGTGGCCCCAGTACTCGCCGGGCTCATCGGCCTGTAGCCGGAGCACGGTTTCCTGACCCGGTATCAGGTATCTCTTACCGTTGAGGGCGGGGACCCAGAAGTTGTGGATCACATCGGCGGAGGTCATCACGGCGCAGATCTCCTCACCGGCGGGCACCACCATCACGTTTGCGGTCTGGATCTCCTCGTCGGGGTAGTTGAACTCGAACCACCATTGATGCCCGACGACTTCCACCTGCATCGCGTTCGGGTCGCATTCGGTCAGGTCGAAGATGGCCGACACGGTGGGGACTGCGATAGCAGCCAGGATCAGCGCCGGGATGACCGTCCAGATCACTTCCAGCTTCGCGTTCCCATGCAGCTGCTTCGGCTCTTTGGAGCCGCCCCGATCCCGGAACAGAAAGACGGCGGCCAGGATCGCCCCCTCGACGAGGACAAAAACCCCGGTAGCGATCCAGAACACGGGCCAGAACAGGCCGTCGATCCGCTCGGCGAAGGGCCCGGCCGGGTCGAAGGTGGTCATTGGCTGGTCGACGTCTTCGAACAGCGAGCACGAAGCCAAAAAGAGCGTCGCCCCCACCAGTGAGAGCGTGCGAGCGAACGTCCGCTTGAAACCTGCCATTGGTTCGGCATCATAAGGGGTCTTTCGACCCCCGACCAACTTCATCCTCAAAGCCCTCATGAGCCGGCAAACCCCTCCAGCACCGAGGTCAATTCGTCGTCGTTGACCGCACCCTCGAACGCCGCCACCACAACGCCCTCACCGTCGATGATGTATATCCAGGGCTCGCTGGGAAGCTGCCACTCCAGCACGGACTCGACGAGAACCAACTCTTCGAAGGTCTCCACTTGCAGGTCGTCGTAGATCTCGACGTGGACGAAGTCGACGCCCGGGTAGTCGAACTTCAAGTCCTTGACCTGGGACAGCATCGGTCCGCAGGCCTGGGAGGTGCAAAAACCGGGAGTAGCAAAGACCACCACCGACGGCGTGCCATTGGAGACAGCCTCGGCCACCGTCATCGAATACAGCTCGGGGTCCGGGTCGGGGTCGGTGGTAATCAACGACAGATCGGCATAATCATCTCCAACGCGTGTCTCCGAGAGGGGTGCCCGATCACCGGGCCCGATCATCGGTGGGTCGTCCACGGCCACGAAACCGGTGGGGCCCGAGACCGCCAGTCCTTCTCGCTCGACGGTCAGCTGGTATACCCCGGCCTCGGGGATCTCGAAGTATCCGGCGTAGATGCCACGCACACCCGGGACCGTCCAGACGAACTCGAGCTCGTAGTCGCCGAGCGGGCTTCCGTCCTCGTTGCGGAGCAGTGCGGTGGCGGCATCAGTCTCGGTGGCAAGGTACCCGTTGGTCTCCGGGTCGACCAGGGCGATGAGGATGCGCTGTTCACCGGTACCGATTGACGCGCCGTTGGCTACGACCGCCAGCGGTTCGGGACCCGAAGAGCACGCCGCAGTCAGCAACGCTGCCGTGAACAACGCGGCCGCGAGACGGATCACCCTCATCGGATGAGGACATCCACCATGGCTGCCCCGAACAATGCAGACAGGTAGACGGTCGACGTTGTGAAAAGCCGCATCGCCTTTTCGGGATCCCTGTAGACGAGCCACGTGTCAACAAGGAACCAACCTCCGAGGGCCAGGGCGGAGGCGAGATACACCCAGCGCAGGCCGGCAACGGGGACGAGCAGGAGGCTGACACCGACCATGAGACCGGTGTAGAGGAGCATGCGGCGGGTGGTGTGCTCCACTCCGGCAACCACCGGGAGCATGGGGACTCCCGCCCTGGCGTAATCGTCCCGGTAACGCACTGCCAATGCCCAGAAGTGCGGAGGCGTCCAATAGAACACGATGAGAAAGAGCACCCACGGCGTCACCGCTAGGGATCCGGTTACTGCGGCCCACCCGACGAGGGCCGGGGCGGCGCCGGCGGCACCACCGATGACGATGTTCTGTGTCGATCTCCTCTTGAGATAGATGGTGTAGACAAAGACGTAGAACAGCAGCGCCGCGGTGCTGAGTGCCGCCGCCAGCAGGTTTGAGGTCACCCACAGCACGACGAAGCCGGTGGCGCCAAGCACCACTCCGAAAATGAGGGCGTTCTTCGGTGAGATCTCGTGCCGGGCGAGAGGGCGGCCCCGGGTCCGCCTCATCAGTTCGTCGATGTCGGCGTCATAAACGCAGTTCAACGTGTTGGCCCCTGCGGCTGACAGGGTCCCGCCAACGAGTGTCGCCACAACCAGCCGTGTGCCGGGCCAGCCACCCGCAGCCAGGACCATCGCCGGCACCGTCGTGATCAAGAGCAGTTCGATGATTCGTGGCTTGGTGAGAGCCACATACGCCGCCAGCCGGGTGCGAACCGGGACATCGACCGTGATCTCAATCGTGGTGTTGGCGGTCACCAGGGGAACGGTACCCACTCCCCGGCGGAACTACTACTCGCCGATTGCGTAGGCTGTCCGTCTCTGATGCGATGGGTAAAGCGGATTCTGATTTTCCTTACGGCAGTCGTCGTCCTTGCCGGCGTTTACGCGTTCCTCACCGTCCGAAGTTCCTACCCCCAGCTGAACGGAGAACTGGAAGTCGCATTCCTCGACGATACCGTCACCGTCCACCGCGACTCGTTTGGTGTCCCTCACATCTTCTCGAACAGCACTCCCGACCTGTTCCGGGCCCAGGGTTATGTCGAGGCCCAGGACCGTTTCTTCCAGATGGATTTCTGGCGACACATCGGGTCGGGCCGACTCGCGGAGATGTTTGGCGACTCCCAGGTCGAGGCAGATCAATTCCTCCGTGCCCTTGGATTCGAATCGATGGCCCGCGCCGAACTCGAGCTTATGCCAGACGAGTCGATGCAGGTCCTGCAGTGGTACGCAGAAGGAGTCAACGCGTATCTCGAGGACCACAGCGGTGCGTCGATCAGCCTCGAGTATGCAATCTTGCCGCTCCAGTCACCCGGGTACGAGCCGGAGCCCTGGGAACCGGTGGACACCCTGATATGGGCCAAAGTCATGTCCTGGGACCTGAGCGGGAACTTCCGCAACGAGATCGCCCGCACATTGTTGGCAGGTGACTTGAGCTCCGAACAGGTGGACCAGCTCTATCCGCCTTACCCCGACGACCACCCCGTGATCGCGCCTGCGGGGATCCGCGACGCCGGCCCGGTGGGATCGACCCAGGTGCCCCCCGGCGCGATTACCGCGCTCCGTTCTGTGGCTGTCGGACAGCAACTGGTCGACTCGCTCACCGGAGGCGGGTTCGAAGGCATCGGGTCGAACAACTGGGTTGTGAGCGGCACGATGACAGAGACCGGCGCTCCAATTCTGGCGAATGACCCCCATCTGGGAATCCAGATGCCCTCGATCTGGTACGAGGTCGGCCTCCACTGCACCCGGGTCGACGCCGCCTGTCCGTTCGACGTGGTCGGGTTCTCCTTCGCCGGCACTCCGGGTGTGGTCATCGGGCACAACGCCAACATCGCCTGGGGAGTGACCAACCAATCGACTGACAGCCAGGACCTCTACATCGAACGGATCAATCCGGAGAACCCGAATCAGTATGAGGTCGATGGCGCCTGGGTCGAAATGGAGGTGCGCACCGAGACGATCGACGTCGCCGGAGGCGAGCCCGTCGAATACGAGGTCCGCACCACCAGGCATGGGCCGATCATCTCGGGACTGTTCGCCCCTGCCGATGACCTCGAGGCGATCGACACCGGCTACCCGGAGGGTTACGCGATCTCGCTCGCCTGGCAGACTCTGGAGCCGTCCACCCTGGTCGAAGCAATTCTTGGCGTGAACAAGGCGTCCAACTGGGACGAGTTCCGCACCGCCCTCTCCGCCTGGGACATCGCAGCCCAGAGCATGGTCTACGCCGATGTCGAAGGCAATATCGGGTATCAGTCAACCGGCGAGGTGCCGATACGGCAGTCCCATGACGGATTGCGGCCGGTTGCAGGTTGGGATTCGGCTAACGACTGGGCCGGTGTCGTCCCATTCGAGGAGATGCCGTTCATCTTCAACCCGGAGCGTGGCTACATCGCCACCGCTAACCAGCCCGTAGTCGAACCCGGTTCGCTCCCCGTGATCGGTATCGACGCCGCCTACGGCCACCGCGCCGCCCGGATCGAGCAGATGATCGAGGAGAGGGCTCCCCTCGGCGTCGCGGCCACCGCGGAGATGCAGATGGACAACCAGGATGGAGGGGCGATCGACCTGGTCCCCCATCTACTGCAGGTGTCCTCGGTTGATGCACGTGTCGCCGAGGTCCAGGGTTTGATCGATCGCTGGTCGCAAGGGCTCGCCGGCTTCCAGGCAAATCCCAACTCGGCGGGGGCCGCAGCGTATGAGGCGACCTGGCGACAGGTGCTGGCCCTCACCTTCCACGATGACCTGCCCGAGGACTATTGGCCGGTCGGCAGTGGCCGCTGGTTCGAGGTGGTGGCGAACCTCCTGGAGGATTACGAAGACCATTTCTGGGACGACCGGTCTTCAGCCAGCATCGAAACCGCCCCACAGATCCTCGAGCTGGCAATGGCGAGGGCACACTCAGAGCTCTCCGGGCTCCTCGGCGAGAACTCCGACGATTGGGCGTGGGGTGAGCTCCACATCGCCCGATTCGAGAACCAGAGCCTCGGGCAATCCGGGATCGGGCCTATCGAGTGGCTCTTCAACAGGACAGCACCCGACCGGGTGGGAGGCGGCCCGTCGATCGTCAACGCTGTGGGCTGGAACGCTGCGGAGGGATACGCCGTCGACTGGGTTCCGTCGATGCGGATGGTCATCGATCTCGCCGATCTGTCTCGGTCCACCTCGATTCACACCACCGGTCAGTCGGGCCACGCATTTCATGCCAACTATGCGGACATGATCGAAATGTGGGCCGACGGCGGCCAGCACCCCATGCTGTGGGGCCTCAGTCAGATCGAAGATGCAGCTGCGAACACCCTCACCCTGGTTCCCGCTCCGGGTTGATGAAACGCTCGATCTCATCCGCCAGTCGTTCCGGGTGCACCCAGGGCACCTCATGGTAGGCCCCGACCAACTCGACCACTGTCGGGTACTTCAGCAATGAGGCGAGCTCGTACTGCCAGGCGACGGGGACCAGTTGATCTCTGGTTGGGATCACTACCAGGGTCTCGACTTCCAGCTTTCCCAACCAGTCGCGCGAGTCGAACCTGAGCATTGCCAGCGTGGCCTGGGCACCGGCGTCGACATCGCGTCGGTGGGTCTCCTCCCAGAGCCAGCGGCCGTGCTCCGCCTTCACAGCCCCAGCGGCAAGCAGATAGCCGGCGCGAACGTCGGAAGTGCCGATCCCGAAAATCCGCTCCAGGCCGCGCAGGAGGACGCTTCCCGATGCGCGCAGGGTCCGCAGCGGCTCGGGGTGGTGTGCGAAGGAGCCCAACAGGACCAGCTTGTCGATCCTCCCGGGATACGAGTAGGCGAAGGCCTGGGCAATGGTCGATCCGAGGGAGTACCCGACCATGTGGGCCCGCGTCACACCAAGCTGGTCGAGAACACCGGCGATGTCGTCGGCCACGTCCGAGATCTCGTAGCGACCACGTGACAGTGCAGACAGGCCGTGACCCCGGTGGTCGACGAGGACCACCCGATGATTCTCCGCCAGTGCAGGTGCGACCTGATACCACTCGCCCAGCGAGGACCCGGCAAGCCCGTGTATCAAGACTATGGGTGGGCCGTCGACGGGGCCCGCCTCGCGTACGAGGAATTCCCGGTCGGCGACAAAGACCGTTCTGCCCGGCTGACGCCATGGGTGTGTCTGCGGCTGGCGGAATCTGGGTGTGACCACCGGCGCCAGGGCGCGGACCACAAGAGCACCGACCAGCCAATTCTTCCAAGAGATCATCGGACCAGGTCTCCAACTGTGAACACGAGGTCGGCAACCGGGGTGCCCCCGATCAGGTGCTCATCGATTATCCGATCGAGTTTGTCGACGGTGAGGTCGGCGTACCAGGTGCCTTCGGGGTAGATCACCGCAATGGGCCCGCTCTCACAGATCCGCAGGCAATCCACTTTGTTCCTGAGGACCGTCCCTTCTCCCTGAGGCCACGGTGTGGCCTCCAGGTCCGGGCGTCCGGCCCATGGCGGCGGCGCCGAAGCGATTCCCAGCTCTTTGGTTCGTTTCTTGAGATGCATCCACAAGACCGACGTCGTCTCCCGGGGCGCGCACTTAGGTGTTGTCTGGTCGGCGCAGAGGAAGATATGTCTTTGCGCCCGTGGGATCGAAAGGCCCTCGGCGATCACCTTCAGACGTTCCTGGCTGTCCATGAGAACCAATTGGTAACCGGCCCGGCGCGCTTTGGGAAACCGGCACTCTCTCCCGCTGCGACGAATCGGTTCATACAACCTCGATGCCGGACCCCGTCACAATCTCACCGATGTCAGCGGACCCGGGCACCAGGTCGAGATAACCATCCACAGACGCCCGGTCCATTGCAACCAAAAGACCGCCGGATGTCTGGGCGTCGGCGAGTAGCCGCAATGAGAACTCGTCGACATCCGATGCGACGATGGATCGAACGGATTCGAAGTTGCGCTTCGAGCCCCCTGCCCATGCCCCCTGTTCGAGCAACTCCCTCGCCCCGTCGAGAACAGGGACATCAGGTGAGCGGACCACGGCGCCTACGCCTGACGCCTCGACCATCTCACGGAGGTGGCCGAGGAGACCGAATCCGGTCACGTCTGTAGCAGCATGGGCATCGGCACCTCCCAGCGCGGCCCCTGCTGCACGGTTCAATCTCGTCATGGTGTCCACTGCGCTCCTGGCAATGGGTTCGGGACAGATCTCGCGTTTGATCGCGGTGGTGATGATCCCGATGCCGAGCGGTTTGGTGAGAACCAGGATGTCACCTGGCCGGGCGCCGGCCAGCGTGACCACCGCGTCGCTCGAGACCAGGCCGGTGACCGCAAATCCGAACGACGGCTCAGGTGAGTCGACCGAATGGCCCCCTACCACGGTGCACCCGGCCTCTGCCATGACATCGAAACCGCCCTGAAGCACCCCGGCCGAGACCTCGAACGGGAGTTGATCCCGAGGCCACGCCAGGTAGTTCAAGGCCGTTATCGGCTCCGCTCCCATCGCATAAATGTCGCTGAGTGCGTTCGCAGCGGCGATCCGCCCCCAGTCGTAGGCATCATCAACCACGGGAGTGAAGATGTCGACGGTCTGCACCAGGGCTCGGCCATCGCCCAGAGCGAACACTCCGGCATCGTCGGCGACCGACAACCCCACGAGCAGGTCGGGGTGAGCCAGGGCTCGATGGCCCCGTACGGGGCCGAGGACTTCGCTCAACTCGTCGGGGCTGAGTTTGCAGGCACAACCAGCCCCGTGGCTGTAGCGGGTGAGGCGAACGTCAGACATGGTGGCCAAAGTTAGCCCCCGCCTGGCGCTCCCCGAATATTCCCTGCCAATCGTTACCCTCACTAGTCCCATGTCAGAAGAACCAACCTTCCTGACCCCTGCCGCACACAAGAAGATGGAGCAGGAGTTGGAGCATTTGAAGACCAAAGGTCGCGAGGAGATCGAGGACCGCATCGCCGAGGCCCGATCTCACGGAGATCTCAGAGAGAACGCCGACTACGACGCGGCCAAGAACGAGCAGGGCCTAATGGAAGCGCGGATCCGCAAGCTCGAACACCTTCTACGCACCGCAGAGGTCCGCGATGTGGTCGATAGCGGGCGGGTCGAGATTGGGTCGGTGGTCACCGTCGTCGACGGAGACGGCGACGAAATGCAGTACTTCGTCGCACCCCAGGAGAACAAGGTTGCAGGGATGCTTCTTGCGTCTCCGACCAGTCCGCTTGGTGCGGCTCTCCTCGGCGCGGGAGAGGGAGACGAGGTCGCCTACGAGGCCCCGGCCGGGACGATGACAGTGACCATCAAAACGGTGCGTCCATACGAGGCCTGAATCTAATTAGCCTGGCGGCGACCCGGGAACGGAAGGCTGTCAATTGAGATTCCGTCTGCGAAAACCGCGCGAGCTGGCCCATGCCCTGGTGACTGCAGCGCGCCGGGACCGCGACGAGGTCGCCGACTATCTCGAACTGAGGCCAGAGGAATGGGAAGCGCTGGTCGATGCCTCGCCGAGCGACGCCGCGGATGTGATCGAGCAACTCCGCGATGTCGACGCCGCCGACCTGATCTCTGATCTCGAGCCGGGTGACGCCGCTCAGGTTCTCGAGGAAATCGCTCCCGAACTCGCCGCTGAGATCGCCGAGCACGTTCCCCTGGCCGAATTGACCGCAGCGCTGGCCAGCATGACCGACCACGAAGCGGCCGACTTGCTGGCCGAGCTCGATGACGAGTTGGTCGAAGACGTCCTCGATCGAATCGACGACAGGACCGAGGCTGCTTACCGCCGGCTGATGCAGTATCCGGCTGACACGGCCGGCGGCCTCATGTCGACCGAAATTGCCTTCCTGCCGCTGGGCCTGACAACGGGAGAAGCCATCGAGCGGATCCGCCAGCTCAACGAGCAATACGAGGACCTCGCCTACATCTACGTGGTCGACGAAGACAAGCGGCTCCATGGTGTCGTCTCCTTCCGCCACCTCGTGTTCAGGAGACCGGGCGCGACGCTTGCCGACGTGATGATCCCCGGTCCGATCACGGTCGGCCCCGACACCGACCGGGAGGAAATCGCAGCGATCTGTCAGCGATACCACCTTCTTGGTGTTCCCGTAGTCGACGCCGACGGCACATTGCTCGGAATGGTGCCCAACGACGCTGTCATCGAGGCCATCCAGGACGAGGCGAGCGAGGACTTCGCGGCGGCCGTCGGAGCAGGTATCGAGGAGACTGTGTACTCCGATGTCGGCGCCTCCTTTGTGGTGCGGGCGCCGTGGCTACTCCTGAACCTGGTGCTTGCGCTTTTCGTCGCGCTGATAATCGAGCAACAGACGGGGGTGATCAGCCGGGAACCGGTGCTTGCTGCGCTGATGCCTGTCATCGCACTGATCGGCGGCAATGGGGGAAACCAGAGCCTTGCCGTGATGATCAGGTCGATGGCGTCCGACGACGTCCCCGGGTCACAGGTTCCGGGGATACTCGCCCGTCAGACCGGGGTCGGTGTCCTCAATGGCGTGGTCCTTGCCCTGATCGGGGGAAGCCTCACCTACCTGCTGCTTCTGTCCGGGATCTTCGAGACGAGGACCAACGGATTGGCGGTCGCCCTGACGGTCGGGCTTGCTGCCATCGTCAACCTGACCGTGGGGACGCTGGCCGGCGCCGCCATCCCGGTCACTCTGAGAAAGTGGGGCCAGGACCCGGCCCTGGCATCGGCGATCTTCCTAACGCTGCTAACCGACGCCGTGGGCTTCGGCGGCTTCCTGCTGATCGCGGACGCTTTCCTCTAGGAACCGATCGCGTATTCGCCTTCGTCGGCAAAGGGTCCCTGGAAGCGGATCGTGTGTGAATCGACAAGGCTGACCAAATGATGGGCATCGATGGCTGACAGGTCACTTGCGGTTTGCTCCGACTCATCCTTGCGGAAGGAGTCCAGCGCTGCCTCATCGTCAAAGACCTCGACACTTTCCAGGTCGTCATCGCCCTCGATCAGGTCACCTATGAAGTTCTCGAGATCGATGGCTGTGTAATCGCCGGGAGGCACAACGATGTAGAGAGTCTCTCCTTCGTCGGTGCTCTCACGCAGCACCACCTCATAGCTGTCGACGGTCTGGCCCACCAGGCTTGTCGTGGTCATCTCATCGCCATCGACCGTGGTGGTGGTATCCGGGTCGGGAGCAGTCGTCTGACCGACAAGTGACGAGGTAGTGGTCAATTCCGGCTCGACCTCGCCATTGTCACAGGCGGTCATGACCAGAGAGACAGCGATTGCAAGTGAAAAAACTTTGAGTGTTTTGAATCGTTCCATACCCCTCCAACGTACTACATCCCTGTCATAGTTCCTCGGGCCGTCCAATTGTGTAGTGTCTGGGGTCCATGGCTGGGAAGATTGGTGGAGTCATTGCGGTGGCGGCCCTTATGGGCGGCCTCTTCTGGCTCGCCGCGCCGGGAGAAGCGGCTGAGGGTGAATGCGGGCCGGTGACCCTCGACCAGCTATTCCCACATCTCGACGCTCACGGCCAACCGATCCCCACCACCACCACCACCACCACCCCTGAAGCCACCTCCACCACGACTCCCGACGGAGGCGAGACCACGTCGACCACACAGGCCGATTCGTCGACCTCCAGCACGGACACATCGACCACCACGACTCCAACTACACCAACCACAGAGTCTCCGCCACCGGCACCGGTCCCGACACCGGTCCCGAGCGAACCATGCACGAGCTGGGTCTACGAGATGCAATGGCCGCTGGCGGTGGAGAGCCGGGTGTTCTCCGGATTCGGGGCGGACCGTGATGGCGGTGCCCGGCGGCATGAGGGCAACGACCTCGTCGTCTCGAAAATGGCCCCGGTGGTCGCGGTGGCCGACGGAACGGTGACCGCGGTCCACTCGACGCCTCCCGACAACTGCTGTTGGATTCTCATCACTCACACTGACGGCTGGCAGAGCATCTATGTGCACCTGAACAACGACACCTGGCGAACCGACGACGGCCTGGGGCACGGGGTGAGACCGGGTTTGGCAGCTGGCGACACGGTCGTAGCCGGTGAGGTGATCGGATGGAACGGCGACTCCGGCAATGCCGAGGGCTCGGTCCCGCACCTCCACTTCGAGTTGCGCCACCCCGAGGGATACTCGGTCGACCCATACAGCAGCCTGCAGGCCGCCCGAGCGGCCGCCGGAGACCTCCCCTACGCCGCCGGCCCCTACCTCGACGTTGACCAGTCTGTTCTTGGGTTCGAACTCACCCGCCTGGTGACCGAGGGGGTCTTCTGGGGCTGTGATGACCGTGGCCTGATGTTCTGTCCCAACTCTCTCGCTCAACCGGAGGAGGCGGTCGAGCTGATCCACCAGTTGACCGGGCTCGACGCCCCGATGGTGCCTGCAACCGAACGGCCCCTCAGGTTCCAGGAGATCATCCCTGCCGAACGCATCGAAGACGTCCTTGGCTGCGGGAGTCTCGACTCCTGTCTCCAGTCAGGTATCTCGGCTGGAGACCTGGCCCGTCTTGCGCTCTGGGTGAATCTCACCCAGCGCCAGATCGCCGCTTCGCCCGATGTCGACCCGGGCCTCGACCTCGTGAACGCAAGGCAAGCCGAAAACGGGCTACGTGTGCTCGGCATCATCGGGATATGCGACGACTCCATCGATGCGGATCGACTTCTGACCCGGGCCGAGACCGCCAGCATGCTGTCCTGGTGGATACTCGGCAACGGCACCAATTGCGCTCAGGGCAAAGAGCCCACCAGCTGAGCATACGATCCGGATAGACGCCGGGTAAACGGTCCCGGCTCGAAGTCCAGGTTGCCTACCTTGCTCACCGGCTGCACCTGTCTGATCGTGCTCAACGCCATCACCTCACCGGCGGACTCCAGGCGGCTCAGGTTCCAGGATCCCTCCGCGGTCACCATCCCCTCCCTCGTCGCCAGGTCCAGGACGTGGCGGCGTGTTATCGAATCGAGGATTCCCAGGCTCAGCGCCGGTGTCTCGATCACACCGTCGCACACCCACGCCACAGAGAAGGTGGGGCCTTCGAGAACCACGCCCCCGGTTGAAACCAGAAGGGCGTCGTCGAATCCGTCCGCCCTGGCGGCACGGGTCGCGGACAGGTTGGGCGCGTAGCTGAGCACCTTGGCCCCGCTCAACTCCCAGTCCTCACCGGCGCTGTGCCACGGAGCCCGCACCGGCCCGAGGGCGACAGCTTCGGGTCCCCGGCTCCATTGATGGGCGAAGACCACAACGACGGGATCCTGTTCCTCGCCGGGTATCGCAGACCCTCTCGTCACCACCACCCGGACCGCACCGTTGGGCTCGTCCCCGGCCGCTGCTTCGATCCAACTGAGGAGGTCCTCCCGTGCGGGCAGAGCGATCTCTAACTTCCGCGCACTCTTCTCGAGACGATCCAGGTGGTCGGCCGCGGCAAACACCCTGCCTTCGTATGCCCGCATCACTTCGAAACAACCGTCGCCGCGGAGGACCGAGGAGTCGGTGACATCGATACGCCCGTCCGAGAGGGCTCCGTTGACCCAGACCTTCCTACTCATCCGGCACCGGGCGGTAATGGTTGGTTATAGGCAATCGGCGATCCTTGCCGAACGCCTTGACTGTGATCTTGACCCCGGGGGCTGCCTGCCGCCGCTTGTATTCGTTGCGGTCGACCATTGCCGCCACACGCATCACCGTCGGCGGGTCGTAACCCTCAGCGATGATGTCGGTGACGCCCATGTCCCGTTCGATGTATCGCTCCAGGATCGCGTCGAACAGGTCATAGGGAGGCAACGAGTCGGAGTCCTTCTGGTCGGGCCGGAGCTCGGCAGAGGGCGGCTTGGAGATGCTGTTTTCGGGAATCAGATCCCCGTCTCTGTTACGCCAGGTCGCCAGTTCGTAGACAAGGGTCTTGAACACGTCTTTGAGCACCGCATACCCGCCAACCATATCGCCGTACAGGGTTGCGTAGCCGGCGGCCATCTCAGATTTGTTCCCGGTGGCGAGGACCATTGGCCCGAACTTGTTCGACAAGGCCATCAGCAGTGCTCCGCGCACCCGCGCCTGGATGTTCTCCTCGGCGACTCCAAACTCGGTCCCGGCAAAAGGGCCCTCGAGCGTCTCCAGGTATGCCCCGAAGACGTCGTCGATCGAGATCAGGTCGAATTCGATCCCAAGGTTGAGGGCCAGCTGACGGGCATCGTCGATCGAATGCTGGCTGGAGAAGCGAGATGGCATCGAAATCCCCCATACGTTCTCTGCGCCAATTGCATCCGCCGCCAGGGCTGCCGTGAGCGCCGAGTCGATTCCACCGGAAAGCCCGATGAGGACCCGGGAGAACCCGTTCTTGGACACGTAGTCGGCCAACCCGACAGTCAGGGCCCGGTACACCTCCTCGACCGGTTCGAGCAGGGCCGCAGGCTCGGGATAATCCGAAACGGTCTCCCCGGGAAGCGGGCATTCGACGACGAAGAAGTCCTCCTCGAACTGCGGGGACCTGTGCACCAATGCGCCTCGCTCGTCGAATAGCACCGAAGCCCCGTCAAAGACAAGCTCGTCCTGGCCACCGACCAGGTTCAAATAAGCGACCGGGGTCCCTCCGGCGCGCGCCCTGGAGGCGAGCATGTCTTCGCGCTCTCTTGCCTTGCCTGCGTGAAAAGGGGAAGCATTGATGTTGAGGAGCACTCTGGCTCCTGCTGCCGCCTGCATCCGGGGAGGCCCGTCGGCAAGCCAGATGTCCTCACAGATCGATATGCCCACCGGAATACCTGCAATCTCCCAGACGCGGTCGGGGTGAGCGCCCACCGAGAAGTAACGGTCCTCGTCGAACACTCCGTAATTGGGAAGGTGAACCTTGTGATAGATCCCTTTGATCTCACCGTCGCCGAGCAGGGCTGCGCCGTTGGCCACCCGCCGCTCAACCGAGTCGGCCGCACCTGCAGACGGGCCCGGGGCATGGTCGACGAATCCGACCACCACATCGGTGGTCGTGGTGACACGGGCGATCCGATTCAGCGCAGAGATCCCGGCATCGACGAAGTCGGACCGATGGACCAGATCCTCTGGCGGGTACCCGTTGATTGCCAATTCGGGCAACAGCAGCACCGATGCGCCGGCATCCGTTGCGCGCTCGACCGCTTCGATTATGCGGCGTTCGTTCCCGGCGATATCGCCGACGACGAGGTTGAGTTGGGCGCCTGCGATACGAAACGGCATGGCCGCACGTTATTCAACCTCTTAGCCTGTTGGTGTGAACGACTTCGAGGAGCCGAACTCAAGCGGGGATTCAGACGGTCGTGAGGCGGCCCTCGCCCGGGCCGCTGCCGTGCTCGGCCCCCGGAGGGAAGCGCTGGGCCGACTCGGGCCGGTCATCGCCGCCGTGGAACTGTCCGCTCTCGACGACGAGACCATGGCCAGGTTGTGTGCGGTGGCCTCGGTGAGCCGGGCCCTCCCCGCGGCGCTTGCCAACCACCCCTCGCTGATCGACCCCGCGTCCGCCGGGGACCACTCACTCGCCCTGCAGCAGCGCCAGGCCCTGTTTCAGATCGCGGGGGACGAGATTCTCGGCACCGTCGACCTCACCGGTGCAATGCTGCGCTACTCGACTTTCATCGATGGGCTCATCGAACAGGCGCTCGGCTCTGCCAGGGACAGGGTCGCGGCCCAACATCCTTCGGCGGCGGAAATCGAGTTTGCGGTGATCGCAATGGGCAAGTGGGGGGCCCAGGAGCTCAACTATTATTCGGACATAGATCTGTTGTTCGTCCACGGTGAGTATCCGCCCGACCCCGAAGCGGGACGGAAGGCCGCTCTGGCCCTGGCCAGCCGGCTCATGGCGACGCTCTCCGACTCGACTTTCGACGGGCCTGGCCTGATCATCGACGCCGACCTCCGACCAGAGGGGACGATGGGACCATTGACCCGACGTATGGAGGCTTATGAGCGGTACTACGAGAAATGGGCCGAGCCCTGGGAGTTGCAGGCGCTGATCAAGGCGCGGCCTGCGGCCGGTAGCGAGACACTTGGCGAGCAATTCGCTGCACTCGCATCGCAGTTCGTCTGGGAGAAGGGACTCGATGTCGATGCCCTCCGGGGTCTACGGAGGATCAAGGCCATGACGGAGGAACGGGCAAATCCTGAAGACATCAAAAGAGCGCCCGGAGGGATCAGGGACATCGAGTTCACCGTCCAGATGCTGCAGCTGGTCCATGGCCGGCACGATGCGACGTTGCGGGTGCGGTCCACCCTCGGCGCACTGGACGCCCTGGAGACCGGGGAGTTCATCACCCCCGAAGAGCGCTCGGAGCTCGAGGAGGGTTACCGGTTTCTCCGCAGCCTGGAACACCAGATCCAACTCTGGGACCTCCGCCAGACGCACCGCTTCCCCGGAGGTGAAGAAGACAGGGCCCGGCTGGCATCCAACCTCGGGATGTTTGGCGCCGCCGAGCTGACCGAGCGGCTCAGGGAGATCAGGAGCCAGGCCCGCACCCTTCACGAGAGGATCTACTTCAGACCGGTGCTCGAGTCGCTGGTGGGCTCCCCGAGTGCACGGCTGGGCCCCGACCGGGCGGGTGAGCGTCTGATCGCATTGGGGTTCGGGAATTCTCGCGAGTCGGGCAAGGCCCTCGAAGAGCTCACCAAGGGCCTCAGCCGGCGATCGCGTGCGATGCAGCAGATGATGCCGCTGATGCTCGACTGGCTGTCGCTTGCGCCCGACCCGGATCTGGGCCTCAGCCAACTCCGGCTGCTGCTGGCCCGCACCCCCGACCACTCCTCGCTGGTGGCCCGTCTGTTGAACAGCCCGACCACCGGTGAGCGCCTGGCAATGCTCCTGGGAACCGGACGCCTCCTCGGCGACCTGATCGACCGGATTCCGGAGGCGATCCCCAGACTCGAAAGCGACGAAGCACTCGACCGGGTAAGGGACCGCGATGAGGCCGCTGGGCGCCTCCTCGGGCTTCTGGCGTCCCGGCCGGACCTCGACGACCGGATCGGCACGATCCGGAGGTTTTCACGCCGACGCCGCCTCCGGATCGCGGCCCGGGACATCCTGAGGGACCACCCGATAACGGGAACGATCGAAGCTCTCTCGGTCACTGCAGATGCGGCGATGATCGCGGCCCTCGAGGTCGCAGCTCCTGAGCAGAAGTTTGCGGTTATTGCGCTCGGAAGATGGGGCGGCGGCGAGCTGTCTTACGGTTCCGATCTCGACCTGATGTACGTCTACGAGGGAATGGACCGCGACGATGCACTGGCCATTCCCGGCAGGCTGCGTCAGATCCTCAGCGATCCGGGCAAACACGGAGAGGGCTACGAGCTCGACGCCGGTCTCCGGCCCGAAGGCAAGAGTGGACCGATCGCGCGTTCGGTGGAGAGCCTCCATCGCTATTACACGGAGTGGGCGGAGCCCTGGGAGATCCTTGCGCTCACCCGGGCCAGAGCTGCCGCGGGCCATCCCGATGTGATTCGCGCTTTTTACGACACGATCAACCCGATTCTCTGGCGTGAGAAGGTCGAGCCGGAGGTGATCCAGTCGATCCGCAAGATCAAGGCGCGGGTGGAAACGGAGCGCATCGACCCCGATGAGGATCCCGACTTTCACATAAAACTGGGCCCGGGCTCGCTGAGCGACATCGAGTTCGTCACTCAACTACTACAGCTGAAGCACGGTGCCACCAATCCCCACCTCCAGACAACGGTCACGCCAAAGGCATTGGGCGCCCTGCTCGAGATGGGTGTGATCCATCAGAGCGACTACAACACGCTGATCAACTCCTACGAGTTTTGCACCCGGGTGCGGCTCAGGCTCCACCTGCAGCGAGGGCGGCTTGCCGACTCGCTGCCGACAGATCCTGATCAGCTGTCCATGCTGGCTTCTTCCCTCGGCTATGACAGGACCGTCGAGCTGCGGGAACGCTTTCAGCAGGTCACCAGACGCGCCCGTCGTGTTTTCGAGCGTCTCTTCTACGAGTAGCTGGTATCAAGGTCGTTCCTTGTTGCGATTAGGCTTCATGTGAATGCAACCACCCTCTGAAGTCGGAGAACTGATCGAGCGCGTCCTGCCCCGCGCCCTCGAACTCCGACGGAAACTACATCAGCACCCGGAGCCTTCGTATCACGAATACGAGACGACCCGCTTCATCAAAGAAGCGCTGCTGGCTTCCGGGCTGGAACCCGGCGACCGGACTCCGCGCACCGGGCTATGGGTCGACAGCAAGCCCGACCCGGTCTGTGCCTTCCGGGCCGACATCGACGCCCTTCCGATAGATGAGCCCGCGGGGAACATACCCGAGTCGCAGAATCCGGGATGGATGCATGCTTGCGGTCACGACGCCCATTCGGCCATCGCCTTCGGGATCGCTGTTGTCCTCAGCCGGATCGAAACCAGTCCCGGAGTGCGTTTTCTGTTCCAGCCGGCCGAAGAGGGCTTTCCGGGCGGCGCTGTCGAGATGGTCGGCGACGGCTTGATCGATGGGATGTCTTCGATTCTTGCCTTCCACATCGACCCTTCGGTCGAGGCTGGCAAATTTGGCATCCGGACCGGAGCGATCACGGCCAGCGCCGACAAATTCACGATTGCTTTGACCGGCCCTGGCGGGCACACGGCGAGGCCGCATCAGACTGTCAATCTCGTCGACGCCGCGGCGCGAATCGTGGTCGATCTCCCCGCTGCCATCAGGTCGAGCATCGACGCCAGGCGAGCCCTCACAGTCGTCTTTGGTTCGATACACGGCGGGACGACGGAAAATGTCATTCCGACCCGCATGGAGCTGAAAGGCACGGTACGCACACTCGACCGGGAAGTGTGGGACCAGATGCCGGCGCTCATGGAGAAGATCCTCTCCAACCTGGTCGGGGTCAGCGAGGCCGGGTACGAACTCACCTATCAGCGGGCGATACCCCCGGTGGTCAACGACGCGCGGGTGGTGGTAAGAGTGGTCGATGCAATCGGTTCGATCTACGGCGACGACGCCATCGTCCACACCCCCACCAGCATGGGAGGCGAGGACTTCGCCAACTATCTCGACGTTGTCCCCGGTGCCCTGGTCCGGCTTGGTGCGGCCAAGGGCCACGGCGACCTCCACTCCTCATCGTTCCAACTGGACGAGGCGGCCGTTGCCCACGGGATCCGCGGCGGGGTGGCGGCGCTCTTGAATCTCGGGACGGCGTAGGTGCTTAGCTGATGCGAGTTGCAGTCCCCAGGGAGTCGACCGGTGAAAGGCGGGTGGCCCTCACTCCGCAGGTGGTAGTCCGGATCGTCGAGAACCGCCATCAGGTCTCGATCGAATCGGGAGCTGGAGCGGCAGCAGGTTTCGACGACGAGGAGTACAGATCGGCGGGAGCCGACGTGAGCACCGACCCGCTGACCGGAGCCGAGGTGATCATCATCGTGGGCCCGCCGTCCGTAGAGCTCATCGAGAGAATCCCCTCCGGCGCAGTCCTCATCGGGTTCCTCGACCCCTTCGCTGCGGGGCCGCATGTACAGGCCCTGATCGACCGCAGAGTCACCTCCTTTGCCATGGAGGCAATCCCTCGGACCACACTCGCCCAGAGCATGGACGCACTTTCTTCGCAAGCTACGGCGGCCGGCTACCAGGCTGTCCTCACCGCCGCAGTCACCAGCCCGCGCCTGTTCCCGATGCTTGTGACCGCGGCAGGCACCATTCCACCGGTGAAGCTTCTGGTCCTCGGCGCCGGGGTTGCCGGGTTGCAGGCGATTGCAACGGCGAAGCGACTGGGCGCTGTCGTCTCTGCATACGACATTCGGCCCGAGGTCAGCCAACAGATCGAAAGCTTAGGTGCAAAATTCGTATCGGCTCCGGTCGATGAATCCGCAGCAGCGGCATCCGGGTACGCCAAGCAGGTTGCAGACGAGACACAGAGACGCCAACAGGACGCCCTGAGCCCTCATGTGGCCGAGTCCGACGTCCTGATCACGACCGCCCAGATTCCGGGCTCTCCTGCCCCGCTCCTGGTTTCGACAGAGATGGTGGAGCGGATGCGGCCCGGATCGGTGATCGTCGATGTCGCGGCGCCAACTGGTGGCAACTGTGAGCCGACGGTTCCCGGCGAGACCATTGTGCTCAACGGGGTCACGATCGTCGGTGCCGTCGACCTTGCCGGACAGGTCGCCTACGACGCCAGCCAGATGTATGCCCGCAACGTGGCAGCACTGCTCGATCGGATGACAGGCGAGGACGCAGAGCTGTCCTTGGACTTCGACGACCAGATCATCTCCGAGGCCTGTATCACCCACGAGGGCAAAGTGAACCACCCGGTCGTACGTCGTCGCATCAGCTCCGGAGGTCCTGCATGAGTGTTCTGATCGTCGGGATCACCGTTTTTGTGCTCGCAGCATTTGTCGGGTTCGAGGTGATCAGCAAGGTTCCCCCAACTCTGCACACGCCCCTCATGTCCGGTGCAAACGCGATATCCGGCATAACGGTGATCGCAGCGGTGACTGCCGCCGGCCTGGGATCAACGGCTGTCGCCGAAGTCCTCGGCTTCCTCGCCGTCGTCACTGCCACCGTCAACGTGGTCGGCGGCTTCCTCGTCACCGACCGGATGCTCCAGATGTTCCGCAGGCCCGGAGCCAAAGACGCGAGCAAGGACCCGGGCGCCAGATGATCGAACTGCTCTACCTGGCATCTGCGGTCGCCTTCATCGTGGGCCTCAAACGGCTCGGAAGCCCGAAGACGGCGCGTTCGGGAAATCGTATAGCCGCAGTGGGGATGGCCGTGGCACTGGTTGTTGCACTGGTCGACGCCGACATCTTCAACTGGACGACCGTCGTAGCAGGCCTCGTCGTGGGGACGATCATCGGGGTCTGGGGCGCCCTTCGGGTGCAAATGACCGCGATGCCGCAGATGGTTGCCGTCTTCAATGGCCTTGGCGGTATCGCCTCAGCGCTCGTCGCTGCCGTCGCCGTTCTGGAATCTGACCTGTCCGCCCTGCCGGCACAGACGACGTTGACCATCCTCCTCTCGACCCTGATCGGGGCGGTGACCTTTACCGGCAGTTTCGTTGCATTCGCCAAGCTACAAGGGCTGATCGGAGGCAACCCGATCATCTTCAGGGGGCAGCAGGTCCTAAATGCTTCTCTGCTGGTTGTGGCTATTGGAGCCGGCGTGCTGGTGATGGCCGACGGCAATCCGGACGTCTATTGGGTGCTCGGTGCCGTTGCCCTGATCATCGGTGTCATGACGGTCATCCCGATTGGCGGGGCGGACATGCCGGTCGTCATTTCTCTACTCAACTCCTTCTCCGGCCTGGCCGCGGCGTCGGCAGGTTTTGTGTTCGAGAACAATGCTCTGATTATCGGCGGTGCGCTGGTCGGTGCCGCCGGTTTGATCCTCACGATTCAGATGACCAGGGCAATGAACCGCTCGTTGGCGAATGTCCTCTTTTCCGGATTCGGCGGCGGGGACGCAATCACCGGATCAGGTGAGATGAGCACAAAGCCGGTAAAGCGAGCGACCGCCGAAGATGCAGCAATCGCCCTCGGATACGCCGACTCTGTGATGGTGGTTCCCGGATACGGACTCGCCGTTGCCCAGGCACAGCATGCGACCCGCAAGCTGGCCACCGCCCTCGAGGAGCGGGGGATCACCGTCCATTACGCAATCCACCCGGTGGCGGGCCGGATGCCCGGGCATATGAACGTCTTGCTCGCCGAGGCAGACGTTCCCTACGAGCAGTTGCTCGACCTGGAGCAAGCCGATCCCCAACTGCCCCAGACCGACGTCGTGCTCATCCTCGGAGCCAACGACGTCGTGAACCCTTCGGCACGTGATGACTCCTCGTCACCGATCTACGGCATGCCGATATTCAACGTCGACCGTGCCGGAACTGTGATCGTCGTCAAGCGGAGCCTCTCCCCCGGTTTCGCCGGCATCGACAACCCCCTCTTCTACAACGACAACACTCTCATGTACTTCGCCGATGCCAAAGACGCCCTGGAACAGACCCTGGTCGCTTTGCGCGACGTCTAACCGGAACGAGAACGGGCCCCCGATTCCGGGGACCCGTTTCACAACATGAGGAGGACGTCCTCAGGAAGCTTTTGCAGCTTCTGTCGTCTTCGGCGTTGCCATGGTGGTGTTGGCAGCAGGCTTGCTAGCCGCTGTCTTCGCAGCAGGCTTCTTAGCCACTGTCGTCTTTGCCGTGCTGGTCTTGGCAGCAGGCTTGCTAGCCGCTGTCTTCGCAGCAGGCTTCTTAGCCACTGACTTCCTCGCCGTGCTGGTCTTGGCAGCAGGCTTCTTAGCCACTGTCTTCTTCGCCGTGGTGGTCCTGGCAGCAGGCTTCTTAGCCGCTGTCTTCGCAGCAGGCTTCGTGATCTCGGTCACTTCGACCTTGGTCACGGTCTTTTCCGGACGGAAAGACGAGCGCCATGTGTCGAGCATGTCCTCGAGCTGCGTGCGCAGCTTGCCGACCTGCTCTTTGGCCTGGTCGAGGTCGACGCGGGAAGCGAGTTCCTCGACCTTTTCGTTGTCGGCGACGCGGGAGACGAGCTTCTCGCCCTCTTTCGCCCAGTCCTCGACTGTCTTGGTAGCGAACTTGGTGTAGTCGCCGGCTTCTTCATTTATCTTGACTCGCAGGGTTCCGACGGAGTCGGAGACCTTGCGAGCGGCTACGACGGGGGCGCCGACGGCCGCGTACAGGACATTCTTAGCCTGCATATTCTTCTCCTATTGCTCTTCAGCTGCCAGACCGTTCGCCCGGCTCATTGTCCGGTACAGGTCGAGCAGCACTTTCTTTTGGTCAGGGGTCAGACTCGCATCAGCGTCGATGGCATCGAGAACTGACGGCGAATCGAACTCCTCGTCGATCAACCCGGCTTTTGTGTACATCGAGTTGGCCGAAATCTCCAGTGCTCGTGATAGACGTTTGAGGATCTCTGCGGAAGGCTTTCGGATCCCACGCTCGATCTGACTGAGGTAGGGATTCGAGATGCCGGCTACATCGGCCAGACGCCGCAGGGACAAGTTCGCCCTCTCCCGCTGCTGGCGGATGAAATCGCCGAGATCGCTCTGCTTGCTATCGCTCACAGTATGTAAGTATATCGCAAGCTGCTAACTATAGCAAGCGAAATGCTAACTCCCTAAAAAACGGCCCTTCCGATTGCGTCGCCGATCAACCAGGCGAGGACACCCCCGACACCGGCAATCACCAGATTTTCAAAACCTGCCTTGATGCGACTGGACCCGATCACACGTGCCTTCATGACCCCGACCAGGAACAGGCCGGTAAGCGACAACCCCGTCGCGATGGCGAGGCCGACGGACGGACGGAGGCCGAAGGCAAACGGGAGCACGGAGGGGAGGGATCCGCCGAGGAAGAGCAATCCTGAGATTGCCATAGCCATATAAGGAGACCGTCGCTCCGAGTCGACCACGCCGAACTCGAGCGACTTCATCGCGTTCAGCATCGCTTCGTCTGACCGGTCGAAGGCGCCCACCACCATCTCGACGTCGTCTGCCCGCAACCCCATCTCTGTGAACATCTCCCGAAGCTGTTCGAGCTCCGATTCCCGGAAATCCCTGATGTGGGTCCTTTCCAGCACGAGCTCGGCCTCGAGAACCTCGTCCTGGGACTTCGTCGCCAGGTACTCTCCGGCAGCCATCGAAATTGCGCCGGCCACCGCGCCTGCTATCGCGGTGAGCAGGATCTGGCTCGAGTTGAGACCCCCGCCCACAACCCCGGCCACGAGGAGGAACATCGACACCAGGCCATCGTTCACTCCGAGGATGATGTCGCGCCAGTACTGGCGGCTCTCACCGATGTGAGGGGTATAGCCAGGCTGCAACTCGCTGGCATCTCGTGCAGTAGTCATACGCGTACCGTCATCAGGAGCTGATGGTACCCAAAGCCGATTTGAATCACCGGTGCCGCGCGGAGGGCGGCTACTTGTCGATGGAAGGCTCGACCAACGTGGCGGATTCGATCCAGCCTGTCACCATTGCCTCTGTGGGGAGTCGCCTCACTACCTTCTTCGACCCGTTCATCGAGATGATCTTGGCCACCAATGCGGTCGGATTACGGCGGCGAAGATCCCGGATCGTCTCGACACCCGCAGCAACCAGCAACTCGGCGTACTCGCCCCCGACCCCATTGACACGAAGGAGATCGGCGTGGTGGACCCACGATTTGAGATCCCGGGGCGGAATCCCGGTCTTCTTTGACAACGCACTGCGGCCCGCTCGTGTCGAAGCCTCTTCGATCAGCCCCTTGCTGGTCTTCACCCCGGCCTTCCGCAATCGCGTGGCTTGCCGGACACCCAACCCGACGACTTCGTCGATTCGCCCCATTAACCGAGACTCCAAAACACCGTCATGCGCGTAACACTAGACATCGAAGCGATCGCTTTTCACTGGGACAATTTCATTGGGACACATCCCGCGGTTTCATATCTCTGACGTCGACGTCAGTGTCGACATCGCGCGGCCCCATTTCGGCGAACCAGACCTCGTTCACCCACTCAGGATGGGCCTGCCATAACCGCCCCGCTCCGTCGTCGCCCTCGAGCGACATCAGCCGCGGCCAGAGAGACCGGTCGACGACGACAGGATTGCCCCGGCTGTAGCGGTACTTGGGAACGCTGACCCGGCTATCGGATCGTCGATGCGAAACCAACAACTCCTCGACGATCTCGCCCGACACATCCGGCTGGTCTCCCAGGACGATAAGGGCGGAGTCGCACCGTGACAGCTGGGTGAGGGCGTCGAGGCCGGCCCGGATCGATGATGCGATGCCTTCCTCCCATTCCGGGTTTTCCACCACGCTGGCATCGAGGAAGTCGACTTTTTCCAGCAGCTCCTCGGAACGGGCCCCGATCACAACCCAGACCTCGTCGACCGGGAAGTCTCTGGTCCGTTTGATCACATGCTCGAGCAGTGAGTCCTCTCCCCACGGCTCGAGCTGCTTGGGTCGCCCGAGACGCACCGATCCACCGGCGGCGAGGATGAGAGCTGCTACTGACATCTGAGGGAAGGTAGTGGCCGTCGCGTGCTCAGTCGAGACCGCCGATATCAAAGCGGGTCAGAGCACCGACACCGTCCCTGTCGAGTACCGAACCGACGACGACCTGATGGACCAGACCCCCGGACTCGACGGTGGCGTCGATGAGTGAAGCCACGACGTCGGCGACCTCGTGGAGGCCAGTCGCGCAAACTTCGCAGACGCTCCCGTCCCGTCCGAGGAAACCGCATTCCGGGCACATGACGCCCGGCCGCGAGAACGAGCCCGCCACTACAAGGTCTGAAATTCCCTGGACGTTGGCCACCCGCAGTGTGTCGGCGAGGCCAACCACCGCCCCCGTTCCGCGGCTCGCCGCGGCCAACAGGGTCGACACCAGGGCGATCTCGCGTTCCTCGCGAATCGATCGGTTCTGCTCATCGATCTCGTGGCGGAGTCGCGTGATGGAGACTTCGGAAGGGCTGACCGGGAAATTGCCGTGGGGGAGATTCCGGAGGTATGGGTGCAACTGGTTGCGGATGTCATCAACGGCTTCGTCATGGCAACCGATGACGATCGAGTCGAAAGGGGCATCCTGGTGGGTGTCGAGCAGGCGCTGGCCGGCTTCCCGCCACAGGCGCGCCGCAACCTCGTCGGCCCGTCCCCGCACCGTGTGCTCTTCATAACCTGCGAAACCTCCGAAGTTCGACTTCCCGGGGTCGGCGGTCAAGGGGCGCCCCACTTCTGCGATCGCACCGTCATATCCCACGAATACCCGTACCTCGGCCCGGTCGGCCACGAGAATTGCGGTCCGGGACGGACGGGGCTCGGCCCGGAGCGGTCGGAGATACGGCCTGGAGCCAAGGGTGCTTTTGGATGGCACCGGGTGAGCGAGCGGCTTGATCTGATAGATGGCATTCACCGAAGATGCGAAGACTGCATACGCAGGAACCGCTTCCACTTCCAACCGCTCGGCCTCTCCCCTGATCCGGTGGATGTCCGCCTCAACACTCTTCTGGACGACCCTGTCCCGGGTCCGGGCGACGTCGCGGACATCCCTCCCGAGCTCGGAGATAAGGGCGCTGAAACCCCCCGGACTGGGACGTTCCATGTACATCGAAATCAGGGCTCCCTCGGGGCTGCGGAGCTCTGCTATCGGATCGGCAACCAAGAATCCTCCACGTTGTCAAACGACACAGCAGACCACTACTTCGAAGCTACTCATTTCCGGCGCAGCCTGCAGGCGATCAGAGCATCTGCGACAACTCATCGGTGAGATCCTCGATAAACAGGCCGAGGTAGTGCAGCGCCACGGTCCCACCAGCGTCCAGCTGCGCGTAGTCAGACTCGACCTCGATCCCGAGCCGCGCCGCAAGCACCAATCGTGCCTCGTTCACCGCACGAAGTATGGCCTCCGCCCGCGCCGGGTCGATCGCAGCAGTGCCCTGGCTATCAACCGCATTGCGCAGGGCTCTCCTGTCCTCGGCCCTGCCGTCCTCGATTCGATCCCCCATCAGCCGGCGCCATTCCTCCGCAGCTTCGGCATCCCCCAGGTAGGCAGGGACGTTGAGTCGCTTCTCGCCCGGGTCACCCTCCACCTGTCCCACGCTCTCCAGCATTCTCACCATGTCGGAGAGAAAGGCGGATTCGGCCGGGTCGAGATGCAAGGAGATCCGCCCGTCCCGGGTCGCTTGAAATCGCTTACCCATCAGGTCTGCTCGATTGTGGCCCAGAGACCATAGGCGTGAAGCTGGTAACACTGGGCCTCGACCTGTTCCCTCGGCCCGTCAGAGACCGCTGATCTGCCTTCGTTGTGGACCTCCATCGTCAATCGGGTTGCCTTGCGCTTGCTATAGCCAAAGAGCTTGCGGAAGACGTAGATGACGTATGGGATCGTATTGACGGGGTCGTCCCACACCACGACCTGCCAGGGTCGGTCCTTGTCGGTCGCCTCGTCGACATGAGAATCGATGACCGGAGCGGGTGCTGTCACCCCAGCAAGAATAGAAGCATGGACGCAGATCGTCTCCGTGTCAGCCGCTGGCCCCGGGAAAGGCGCCGAAAACGGTCTTCTCGCACGCCTCGACTGCCGCCGGCAGGTCGGCGTCATCGTATGGAATCTCTGCGACCGGGTAAGGCGAGCCGATTCCGATGAACCCGGGAACCGGGTCGGGGAAGGCGTCCACCCCCCGGGCGCGAACGCATCGCGAGAAAGCGGCAAGTTGTTCCACCACGGCCTGGCGGAAGCCCTCGTCGAACCCGAGATCGAGAGCCCCCTCGGAGAGAATGCCGGCACAGGCAGAGACCGCTTCGACTGTCGCCGGGTCGGAGTAATTGAGCTGATCATTGATGGCGTCGAGCATCGGCCGCCCATTGGCGTCGATGGGAATGTCGTCGACCTCGACGCCCTCGGCACGGAGACACGCCACGTACTGGGTAGCTGCGGCATCGCCTGCGATCGTCGTGGTGGTGGTCGTCACCGAGAGCACAGTCGACTCCGACGTGCCCCCCGGCGCAGCCGTACAGCCAAACGCGATGCTGACCGCCACCACGGCGGCCACCTTCTTAACGCTCACCCATCCTCCGCCGCGGGCAGAATTCCCTCGGCGAGGATCATCGCAATGTCCCGTACCCTCACATCGTCTCTGCCCAGCTCCTTGACCCCGTCATCGAGCATCACCAGACAGAACGGGCAGGCGACTGCGATTTCATCGGCTTCGGTGGACAGCGCCTCTTCCGCACGCTCGATGTTCACCTTCTTGCCGGTTTGCTCCTCCATCCAGAACCTGGCCCCGCCGGCACCGCAGCACAACGCCCGGGTGCCGTGCCTGGGCATCTCCACCAGGTCGACATCGCCAGAAGCAGCAGCCACCTCCCTTGGGGAGACATAGACGTCGTTGTGACGGCCCAGATAGCAAGGATCGTGATAGGCGATCTTCTTTCGCTGCCCATCGGCCCTGATCGGTTCGGGCAGCCGCCCCAGGGTCAACAAAGAAGCCAGCAGCTGACTGTGGTGGACTACCTCGTAGTTGCCGCCGAACTGCGGATACTCATTTGCGATTGTGTTGAAACAGTGGGCGCACTGGGTGATCACCTTTCTCACGCCGATCTCGTCAAAGGTCCCGATGTTCTGCAGGGCAAGCTGCTGGAACACGAACTCGTTGCCGGAACGCCGTGCCGGGTCGCCGTTGCAGAGCTCCCGGCCGGCCAGAATGGCGAAGTCGATGTTGGCCTTGCGCAGCAGTCGGGCCAGAGCGACCGACACCGCGGTGTTGCGATCGTCGAATGACCCGGCACATCCGACGAACCACAGGTACTCCGCGGTGTCTTTGCCGTTCTGACCGAAGACCGGGACTTCGAAGTCGAGCTCCTTCGTCCAATCGGCGCGCGCTTGCTGGCTCATCCCCCACGGATTCGACTGGTTCTCCATCGCTACGAACGCCTTGCCCAGTTCTGCCGGGAAATCCGACTCCATGAGCGTGAGATGGCGCCGCATGTCGAGGATGCGGTCGAGGATCCCGATATCCACCGGGCAGATCTCATCACACGCCCGGCAGGTGGTGCATGCGAAGGCTTCCTCCGCGGTAATCCGATCGAAGAGGCCCGCACCAGGGGCAAGCGTCGCGAATGACCCGACCGGTGGGCCAACTCCGGCATTTGCCGCGGCCACCTCACCCGACTTGAGGACCATCTCCCGTGGGTCCAGTGGCTTGCCGGTGATGTTTGCGGGACACACCGACGTACACCGGCCACAGATGGTGCAGGCATCGGTGTCGAAGAGCTGCTTCCAGGTGAGATCGCTCGCCAGAGAGGCTCCGATGGTCTCGATGTCGTCGGCCTCCATAAGGTTCGGCACCGGTCGCATCGCCCCTTTGGGCCGCTCCTGCGGGCTTAGGAAGAGGTTTGCCGGCGAGGTGACCATGTGACGGAGCTTGGTCATGGGGAGGACGACAAGGAAGGCCACGAAGCTGAGAACGTGAACCACCCACATCGCGAGATGGAACTCACCTGCCGCCGCCTGGGGGATCAAGAGTGAGATCGGGTATCCGACGAAAGACCACACTTCGAAGTCGGGGCGGCCAACCAGTGAAATGCGGGCGCCTTCGGTGAGCAACCCGGTTATGCCAATCAAGGCCAGCGTCAGGAGGATCAGAGCGTCTTCGGGCTTGGTCTTCGACTTGAGGCGCCATGGCTTCGCTCCGTACCGATTGGCGGCGGCGAGCGCCAGACCTCCCAAATAGACGAGCGAGGCGAGGTCGAGAACCGCCGAGTAACCCTGATAGAACCCGCCGTGGAGGAATTTGAGGTTGGAAGGGAGGAGATGATCGATCTCGAGGGTGACGGTGCCCAGAAACAGGACGATGAAGCCGTAGTAGATCATCGAATGGATGACACCCATGCGCCGGTCCCGCATCAGAGTCTCCATTCGCAGACCCTGGCCCAGACGCCGGAATCTCTTTCTCCAGTCGCCCCACCTGGTCTCAGGCCGGCCCTGGAACCACGACCGCGATCGCTGGGCCAGCAGGTGGAAAGTCAGCCAGAGAAACCCGGCAACACCGACGTAGAAGACAGCTACAACCGCATCCGGCACGTTTCCGAACACCTCACGGCCAATTTCGAAATGGGGGTGCTCGGGAATGGTCCCCAGCACTCCGAGGAGCAGCGTCGCCACAGCCGAGATTGCGCCCAGGGCTTCAAAAATCATCGGCACCGCCGATGAGCGCTGATTAGCGTCTACCCCGGATTCCTGCTCCGTCGTGGCGGTCATAGCGCCGGAGTGTATATCCACGGAGGACGTCTGCCTACCATCCCTTTCTCGGATGCCATGCGACTCTGGTGATACACGAGCTGCTCATACGAAGTTTATCGAATAGACCCTTGCGTGAGCATGTTCCTAGTGATATAGTGTCGTTCGATGGTTATCGAATTATCCATGAAAGTTTCAAAATGCCCGAATTGATCACACCACAACAGAAAGTCAGGGAACTGAACAGCGCAACGCGCCGGATCCCGATCGAGATCGATGGTGCCATCTCATATGAGGTGGTGATCACGATGTGGAGCCTCTTCAGCTCGGAGAAATACACCGGATCGTTCGATCTTGGTGCCGACTGGTTCACAGAAGCACATGACGCCACTCCCGACGATCTCAAAGAAGAGATCATCAGGTTTGGTGGGAGTCACTGCTCCGTGTGGCTCAGCCTCCTCGGGCTCATCTCGGTGGCGCCGCACCCGCACGACCCGGACAGTGTCTTCACCTGGATCGGGGAACTGAACCCGCAACGGTTGCGGCGGTGGATCCTCGGCTATCTCGGCGAGCAGAACGCTCTCGAGACAGGTCAGAGCCCGCCATCTCCATCCTTGATCGAGCAGGCGGCACAGGGCGACATCGAATCAGTGCGAGAGATCATCGGATCGAGCATGGACCAGGAGGGCGTCGACCAGGTACTGGCGATGTTCGAGATGGACCCCATCGAGATGCGAGATCGGATGGCAGCGACACTGCACAGGTTCCGGAATGAAGTCTTCTCGAAGTATGAAGACGAGTTCGGTACGGCAATCGCCGCAGCAGCGGCGGCACGCCGGTCGGTGGCCACCAGGGAAAGCGCCAAGGACGTGATCGAAGAGGTGACCAACGGCCTCGACTACGAGATCCCGCTCGGTGTTTGCCGGGTGATCCTGGTGCCGTCGGTAGTGGTGAGACCACTGTCGCTGATCGATCAGTACCGCGATGCGTTGATCGTCTGTTACGGGCTCGCCGACGAGTTCCTCAATCTCAATCCTGAGGCACCGCCATCTTGGATGGTCCGGTTCTACAAGGCACTGAGTGATGAGAAGAGGCTGAGGATCCTCCGCCGGCTCTCCGAGGGTGACACGAGCCTCGATGAACTGACCGAACTGCTCGACCTGACCAAGTCAACCGTTCACCACCACATCACGATCCTGAGGGGTGCCGGGTTGGTCCGGGTCCAGATGGGATCGACCAAAGCCGAGTCCAAGTACGGCCTCAGACCGCAGGCGTTCGAGGATGCATCAGCATTTCTCGAGGGCTATATGCGACCACAAGACAAATCTGCACTTGCATGAGAGAGGAGTACCAAATGTACCCGTTGAATGACAGAAGCGAATACGACTATCGGGTCGGGAGACTCCAGATGTCCACAGACAACAGACGTATGGCCCGCTCGGCGAAAGCCAGCGGCGTCATGGTCCGAAACGGCCACTCCTTTAGAGGGGCCATCGGAAACGGACTCATCGCCCTTGGCGAGAGGCTGGCCGAACCTCCCTCGGCCAACCAACCGGGCCTGGATAGGGCAGCCTGAGTCTCGTCCTACAAACGGAGTGAAGGGGCAGCCTTGGGGCTGCCCCTTTCTTCATGCCAATTCGATCGACCCGGTTTGGTCGACACGGTCAATCCGCCAACGACCTCATAAAGAACCACAAATTTGCCGGTCGCTCGGCCATCCTCCGGGTCAGGTACGGATACCACTGCGACCCGAACGGGAGATAGACCCGTAACGGGAATCCCTCCTCGACCAACGACTGCTGTAAGGCCGGCCGCACCCCGTACAGCATCTGGAACTCGAAGTACCCGAGCCGCTGGGGAGCAAGCTGACGGGCATGATCGACCATCTCCAAATCGTGTGTGGCCACCGCCGGCCGGATCGACTCGGCCGCCATCAACGTCTCGAGCTGGGCCGCAAAGGCAGCGTCCACATCGCTCTTGACGGTGAGGGCAACCTCCGGAGGCTCGACATATGCTCCCTTGCAGAGTCGGATGTGCCCTCCCAACGGGATGAGGCGATCGAGATCGACAGGTGTTCGCCTCATGTATGCCTGGATCGCAATCCCGAGGTTGCCGAACTTCTCTTGGGCGTCGGCGAAGATATCCACTGTGTCGGAGGTGAACCGCGAGTCCTCCATGTCGATTGTCACCGTTGTCCCGACCTCTGCTGCCCGCCGGGCAAGCTGCGCCACGAGGTCGATCGTCAGCTCCCGGTCGATGCCGAGACCGAGCTGGGTCAGCTTGACGGAGATGTTGGCATCGATTCCATCCTGTGCGATCCGGTCGAGGCAATCGAGGTACTCAGCTAGGGCGTTGCGGGCCGATTGCTCGTCGTGGACCTCCTCGCCGAGCAGGTCCAATGAGACGAGGAACCCGCTCCGGTTGAGCTCGGCAGCTATCGCCACCGCCTCCTGCAGGGTTTCCCCTGCCACAAACCTCGAGGCAAGGGCCTTTCCCGGCTTCGTGCCGGTGATCACTTTCTCGACCGGGCGGGATCGGGTGGTGGCGGTCACCACCCGGGAGAAGATACTCACCCGGCTTCCCCGAGTTCATGGGCACGTTTCGCCGCCGCCCTCACCGCATCCTCGACGAGCGCCCTGAACCCGCGCTCTTCGAGCACATGTACCGCGGCTGCGGTCGTTCCTCCCGGAGAGGTGACCTGCGCCCGCAACTCCGAGGGTGTCTTGTCGATGGCGGTCAGCAATCTGCCTGCTCCCTGCACCGTTTGGTTTACGAACATCTCCGCGATGTCGCGGGGCAAGCCCTCGCGAATCGCGGCATCGGTCAACGCTTCCGCGAGCAGGAAGACATACGCTGGGCCGGTCCCGGAAACCGCAGTGACCGCGTCGAGCAACGTCTCATCCATGATTCTGACGTCACCAACCGCTCCCAGGATCACGCGGGCCTTCTCCAGGTCAGCCGCCCCCGCTCGTGACCCGCCGGCGATGCCGGTCACCCCCTCACCGACCAGGGCCGGGGTATTGGGCATCGCCCTGACCACCGGTGAGGTTGGCAGCATCGACTCGTAGGTGGCAGTGGTGATCCCGGCGGCCAGGGAGATGACCAGCTGGTCGGGGCGCAACGAAGACGCAATTGCGCTGACCACGGTTGGGACATCCCGCGGCTTGACTGCCACGACGACCACGTCGCGGTCGGCTGTCGCCTCGGCCGGGTCGAGGTAGACCTGACACCCGGTCTGGTTGGCCAACACGTCGCCCCTCTCAATTCGACGGACGCAAAGGGACACGTTTTCGCTCCCCCATCCGGCGCGAAGCAACCCGGAGACGAGGGCCTCCCCCATGGCGCCGACACCGAGGACCGCAACAGAAGGTTGATGTGACATTGCGAAGAGTATAAGAACGCCGACTAGTGGACTATCGCGTAAGTTTGGTCGCGCACTTCTGGCTGTTGAAATGTCAGCGGACTTGCAAGGGCCGCTAGCCCAGACGGGAGCGTATCAATTCGATGACCGTCGCCACGGCCGCGGGATTGTGTCCCTCGGGGATTATCAGATCGGCATACCGCTTCGATGTCTCGACAAACTCGATATGCATCGGACGCACCGTCGCGATCTTCGGCAACTGTGGTCTTCCCCAAACCGGAGCCACCGGCCAGACCGATAAAAGGGGGCGGTCGGGAACCCAGGGGCTCTTGTCTCGCATCGACGGGACGTTACCGCAAGTGCTCTGGCCAGTGACGTTGGCGATGTTCAGGGCGAGTCAGGGGCGTCGTCCAGCAAGGACGCAGGACGACGGCGCACTGGCCCGTTCGCCTAGGACGAGGACGCAGCTGGCGGCGTCATCGGCCGTCCTGAACGCGGCAAACGTTAGTGGTCGGGGCACTACTCGGAGACCTTGCTGCGGAGACGGCGAATATCGTCGTAGACACCGGTGGTCAGGGTGGTTGAGGCAGGGGCAGAGATGCCCCGCGCTCCCGCAGAGCGGTCCTTGGGCTCATTCGGTGCAATCACAACCTCGGGGTCGGATGATTCCGCCTCGGACTCTTCGACATTCACGCTCGCGTCCGCGGCCCGGGCTGCATTGGCGGGCACTGCTTCGACGGCACCGTCGTCGCTGCCGGCAGTCATCTCTGCGACAGCGTCTTCGAGCCACTTGGTCGAGTCGGTGCTGGAGACTTCGTCGGCAAGCCGGTCGAGCCAGTTGGACTCTTCCTCACTGACCTCACCCGGAACAGGTTCGATCACTGACTCTGATGTATCCGACTCGGCCGGTTCGACAAGGTCGAGACGGTGGAAGGCATGGACCATCCGGATTGCCGCCCCCCGGCCCAGGCGTTCGGCCAGGGTCGTGAAAGTGAACGGCACCACCAGGGATGCAATTGCAGCCCAGTCGTCGGGGGAGATAGTGACTTCAGATTCGATCGTGGATTTGAGCTTCACATCCCCGGCGTCGGTCAAACCTTTGTCGGCGACTATCGCCTCGAGGGCCCGCAACTCGCTTATGGCACCGGTGATGGCTTCGATCGGGACTCCATCGACATCGGGGCCATCGGAGCGGCCCATCGCAAAAGCGCCTTCGGTCATCGATCCGAGAACAAAAACTACGTCGGCGATGATCGAGGTGTCGGTTCCCGCATAGACACCTTTCGAGCTGTGCAATTCGGCACCGGTGATGTTTCCCTCACGGAAATGGACACGACCCTTGTGAACACCCACGATGTCAAGGGATCCGGTCTTCTTGGTCACCTGGACGATCTGAAGCAAGTCGTCCATTGTCCAGTCGGCCAGTTGGCCTGAGAGGTTCATGCTTCTATCCACGGTCGTCAGTTCCTTCCGCCATGACTTGGGTATCGGACAACCGCGCCCTCCGGTTTAGCAATAAATGGGCCGGTATACCTAGAAAGTTTGTAGCGGCGTCGTACGAATCGGCGGGTGCGCCCGGGGATGCCGACTAAGAGGAAGAGTCCTTCTTCTTCTGTTTCATCAGCCGCTTCTGCTCTCTCAACTCGAAGACATCGTCGAATGTGGCCACATCGGCGATGCTCGGCCAGTCGGCTGCCGCTTCCTCCCAGCCTTCGGGCCGGATTCCGAGGCGCTTTCCGAGAAGGCCGACGAAGATGCGTGATTTGCCCTCGCCGAAGCCGGGAAGGGCCCTGAGCCGCTTCAACAGGTCTTTGCCGCTTTCTGCTGTCAACCAGATCCGAGCCGGATCTCCTTCGTATTCATCCACGATCAACTGGCAGAGATCCTGGGTGCGTTTCGCCATCGACGCCGGGTACCGGTGAATCGCAGGCGGGCCTTTGAACAACTCCTCGAGGCGGGAGAGATCAGCTTCTGCGATTCTCCCCGCATCGAGGTCTTCCCCGAGGCGGTCTTTGAGTAGCTGTGGACCGAAGAAGGCCCGTTCCATGGGGAACTGCTGGTCGAGGAGCATGCCGATGAGCACCGCGAGATCGTCGTTGGCGAGGAGGCGGTTGGCTTCCTCTGACTCTGTGAAGTGAAGTTGATCGGGCCGTTTCATGACCCGGACGGTAGTGGAGGCTGCAGAAAGGAGAAAGATCCGAGATCGGTGGCATTGGCCGCGGCCGCCGGACGAGTCCCCCACCTTTCACCCGGCAACCGGGCCGTTGCCTAACCCCCATCCCAACCATGCGAACATACTGCGAAACAGGATGAGGTGTAATAGGGCTATAGGCCCTATCTGCGAGAAGCACGAGGAAGCGAGCGATGACAGACGTATACATAGTCGACGGGTGCCGCACCCCTATGGGCAAGAGAGGTGGCCAGCTCGCCCACGTCCGGCCCGACGACCTCGCCGCTCATGCGATCTCCAAGCTGATGGAGCGCAACGGCGGCGTCGCCCCTTCCGCCATCGAAGACGTCCAGTGGGGCGCGGCCAATCAGGCGGGTGAGGACAACCGGAATGTCGCCCGCATGGCTGCCCTGCTCGCCGGCCTCCCCATCGAGACCCCCGGCAACACGGTGAACCGGCTCTGCGGATCCGGAATGCAGGCAATCGTCTCGGCGTCACACTCACTCGGCGCGGGATGGGGCGAGGTGATGATTGCCGGGGGCTCGGAGTCCATGAGCCGTGCTCCGTACGTGCTGGCGAAGGCAAACCGCCCATTCCCGTCGGGCGCGCCCGAGATCGCCGACACCGTCCTCGGATGGAGGCTGATCAACCCGCTGATGGAGGAAATGTACCCGCCGATCACACTGGGGATGACAGCCGAGCGGGTTGCCGAAACGTATGAGGTTTCCCGCGAGGACCAGGACAAGTTTGCCCTGGAAAGCCATCAGAAGGCCGTCGCCGCCGTGGAGGGAGGGAGATTCAAAGACGAGATCGATCCGATCGCGGCTCCTTCTGATCCCGCCGGCCGCAGCCTCGCGATGGTCGAAAGCGACGAAGGACCGCGTCCCGACACTTCTCTCGAGACATTGGCGTCGCTGCAGCCGGTATTCAAACCGGACGGCACCGTGACCGCAGGAAACTCCTCCCCCATGAACGATGGGGCGGCCGCTCTCCTCCTTGCCACGGGGGAAGGGTTGGAAAAACACGATTTGACCCCGATGGCGCGCATAGTGAGCTCGGCAGCGGCAGGCGTCCACCCTGATGTGATGGGGATTGGCCCGGTGCCGGCCTCCACCAAGGCACTGGAGAGGGCCGGGTTGGCCGCATCCGACCTCGACCTGGTGGAGCTGAACGAGGCTTTTGCCGCCCAGGTGGTGGCCAGCATGCGCCTCCTCGACCTCGACCCGGCGATAGTGAACGTGAACGGCGGAGCCATCGCCATCGGCCATCCACTCGGCGCCTCTGGAGCGCGGATTGTGGTGACCCTGGCCCATGAACTGCGGCGCCGCGGCGGACGATTCGGGCTGGCCACGATGTGCATCGGCGTCGGTCAGGGGATCGCCCTGGTGATCGAGCGTGTCTGAAGGCCCGCTGCGGGGCTTCACGGTTGTCGAACTGGGCAATCTCATCGCCGCCCCCTACGCGGGGATGCTTCTCGCCGACCTCGGCTCCCGTGTGATCAAGGTCGAACCTCCGACCGGCGACCTGGGGCGGCAATTCGGGCCTTTTCAGAACGGGGAGTCGGTGTTCTTCCTCGCGGTCAACCGGGGCAAAGAGTCGCTCGCCATCGACACCCGGGACTGGGTGGCGAAGCGGGTTCTCGACAATCTGGTCAAGAAGGCTGACGCGTTGATCCACAATCTGCGCTACGGCGCGATGGACCGGCTCGGGCTCGGCGCCGAACGCTGCCTCGAGATCAACCCCACGCTTGTCTACACGACCATCTCGGCCTTCGGCTCAGCAGGCCCTTACGCCTCCCGACCGGGGATAGACATCGTCTTCCAGGGAGAGTCCGGGATGATCTCGATCACCGGGGCTCCAGGTGACGGGGCCCGCAAGACCGCGACCACAATTGGTGACTACGTCGCAGGGACCAACGCGGCCTTCGCGGTTTCGGCGGCACTCGCCGAGTCGCCACGCCGGGGCCGCCAGATCGACATCTCGCTGCGTGACGGGGCGATGGCGGTGCAATCGGGATGGAACGCGATCCATTTCGCCGACGGCAGCCAGCCGGAGCGGACCGGTACCGCGAGCCCGTTCCTCGCCCCGAACCAGGTGTTCGGGTCGAAAGACCGCCAGTTCACCCTGGCCGTGGTGTCCGACCGTCATTTTGAACTGTTGTGTGACGCTCTGGAGATGCCAGACCTTCTCGCCGACTATCCAACCAACCAAGATCGCATGAAAAATCTCGATGACCTCGTGACGAGGCTGCAAAGTGTCTTCGACGAGGAGCCGGCCTCGCACTGGATCGAGCTCTTCGAATTGGCTGGCCTGCCTGCGGGTCCGGTGCTCACCCTGGCCGAGGCCTTCGACGACCCCCAGGCCCGGTATCACGAGATGGCAGTGGAATTCGAGCATCCGGTCGCCGGGCTGGTCCGGTCGACGGGTAGCCCGATTCGCATCGACGGCAGACCCGGAAGAAGCGAAGGTATTCCGCCCGAACTGGGGAGCCACACCCGCCAGATCCTCATCGAGGCGGGGGTCGACACCGACACAGTCGAGAAGCTGATTGACGAAGGGAAGGCGGTTGCAGTTGAGCGGTGAGGTGCGACCCCCCGAAGGTATCGAAGCCGAAGACCTGATTCTGGAACGGGGGCTCATCTTCTGGGCCAAATCCGGGGCCGCAACCTGGGATGACGCCAAAGCAGAATTGACCGCTGCTTTCGAGCGATCCCGGGAAGCCGCCCGGAGCGGCCACTCCTTTGTCTACATCGTCACCAACGACGCCCTTCTCGGGAGGAATGGTCCGGCAGATGCGATGGTCGCCGCCGGGCTGGTGTCGGCCGCGCGAACCGCTGCAATCGAGGGGTGGAAGAAGGGGTGGACCGCCAACGTGGTCGCCTACGACGACGACCACGACCCGGCCGGGACAATCGAGAGGGCGGCGGCGCTCGTCGCCGACGGAATGGTCACCGGGGAACTGGTCCACATTGGCCCCGGCCACATCGGAAAGGCCCTGGCGTGAACGGGGCGGTTGTCGTCACCGGGGCCGCCCGCGGGATCGGCAGGGTGATTGCCGAGACGATCGGGGATGCCGGCCCGTTCACCGTGATCGGCGTGGACATCGCCCCCGAACTTGCCCTCTCCGAAGGCATCGTGCCGGTTCAGGTCGACCTCACTTCCGAGGATGGCCCTTCGATAGTGCAGGTCGCCGTTGAACAGACCGGGTTGCCACTGGTCGGGGTGGTGAACAACGCCGGGATAACCAGGGATGCCCGACTGATCAACATGACCGATACCGATTTCGCCTCCGTCCTCGACGTGAACCTCGGCGCCGCATTCCGCCTCGCCGGATCTCTCGCGCCGCTGATGGCCCCGGGAGGGGCGATCGTCAACATCGCCTCCCGTGCCTATCTCGGCAACTTCGGGCAGTACAACTACTCGATGTCCAAAGGAGGCCTGGTCGGGATGACCCGCGCCCTCGCCATCGACCTGGCACCGGATGTGAGAGTGAACGCAATTGCACCCGGGCTGATTGCAAGTGAGATGTCCCTGGCGATTCCCGACGAGATCCGGGAGAAGATGATTGCCGCGATCCCCCTGGGCAGGATGGGTGAGCCACAGGAGATCGCC
The DNA here is from genome assembly GCA_040878225.1 of Acidimicrobiia bacterium. Classification (GTDB taxonomy): domain Bacteria; phylum Actinomycetota; class Acidimicrobiia; order Spongiisociales; family ZC4RG35; genus MA-ANB-1. The sequence continues at coordinate 4,298 of JBBDMR010000157.1, read as the reverse complement.
AACGCAGTCTGGTACCTCCTCTCCCCCCAGTCCTCCTACATCACAGGGCACGTCCTGGTGGTCGGTGGAGGGCGGAGTCTCACCTGAGTCGGCCCGGACCCGGTCCTCCTCAGGATTGGATCAGTAATAACACCGGGAGACGGTTTCGGCCACCATCGCGGGCTTCTCCTGGCCCTCGACTTCAATCGTCACGATCCGGTTCACCTGGATTCCGCCGCTGACCTCGGTGACATTTCCCAGCTCGACACTGGCCCGGATCCTGGAGCCCACCGGCACCGGGGCCGGGAATCTCACCTTTTCCAGCCCGTAGTTGATCAACATCTTGGGCTCTCCAACATCGAGCGGGACCTGCCCGGCCAGCGTCACAGTGAGGGAGAGTGTGAGGAAGCCGTGGGCGATTGTCCCCCCGAACGGACCCTGTGCCGCCCTTTCGGCGTCGAGGTGGATCCACTGGTGATCGTCGGTCGCATCAGCAAACTGGTTGACCCGTTCCTGGTCAACGAGCATCCACTCCGAAACACCGAGATGTTGGCCGACCTGTTCTGCGAGATTCCGCGCTATTTCCATAAACGGATTGTGCCACGACTAGCGAAACCTGCCAGTCAGGCTAAGTTTGTGGGTATGGCCAAAGAGACGAAGCTGATGGTCTGGATCGACCAGGACCTCTGCACCGGTGACGGGATTTGTGAAGAGATAACCCCTGACGTGTTCGTCGGGCGTGACGACGGCCTCTGGGTCGTCAAAGAAGAGTCGAAATACTTCGACAGCACAGTTGTTTTCGACGGCGAGCAGGCCCCGGACGGGGCGCGCGGTCTTGCCCGGGTCCCCGACGAGCTGATCGAGGACACAATCGAGTCGGCCGAGGAGTGCCCCGGCGAGTGCATCATGATCGAGCCCTACTCCGAAGACGCCGTCCACCACTAGACCTGCCAGGGCATCACTACGAGTAGCCTCGTCGGGTAATGCCAGTACTGGGTACCAACATCGACCGCGGGTCGGAAGACTTCGTCGCCAACCGCGCCGAAATGGAGCAGGTCCTTGCCGTTTTCGAGGATCTGACCCGCGAAGCGCAGGAAGGTGGCGGTGAGAAATACATCAAGCGCCACCGCGACCGGGGAAAGCTTCTCGCCCGGGAGCGGATCGATCTCCTCCTCGACCGGGACACACCCTTCCTGGAGCTGTCGACGCTGGCCGCCTGGGGCACCGACAAGAACCTCGGGGCAAACCTCGTAACCGGGATCGGAGTGATCGAGGGCGTCGAATGCGTGATCCTCGCCAACGACCCCACCAGCCAGGCCGGGTCGTTCAACCGCTATACGCTGGCGAAGAGCCTGAGGGCGATGGACATCGCCATGGAGAACCGGCTGCCTCTGATCAACCTGATCGAGTCGGGCGGTGCCGACCTTCCCGACCAGGCAGCCGTTTTCATCACCGGAGGCAAGTGGTTCCGCAACCTGACCCGGCTCTCCAAACTCGGCATCCCGACGGTGGCCATCGTCTTCGGGTCGTCGACCGCGGGAGGCGCCTATTTCCCGGCAATGTGCGACTACTCGGTGATGGTGAAGGACCAGGCGAAGGTTTTCCTCGGCGGGCCTCCTCTGGTCAAGATGGCCACCGGGGAGGAATCGACCGACGAGGAGTTGGGCGGGGCGGAGATGCACTCCCGCACCTCGGGGCTCTCGGACTACTTTGCCAACGACGAGCACGAGGCGATACGGATGGGCCGGGACATCGTCAGCCACTTCAACTGGCGCAAACAGGGTTATGGCCCGACAAAACCAGCCGACGACCCGGTTCACGATCCCGACGACATCCTCGGTGTGATCCCCCGGGACCTGCGCGTGCCCTTCGACCAGCGTGAGATTCTGGCCCGGGTGGTCGACGGTTCCCGCTTCGAGGAGTACAAGAGCCTCTACGGGTCTTCGATCCTCACAGGATGGGCATCGATCCACGGATACCCGATCGGAGTCATTGCCAACCAGCAGGGCGTCATCTTCAGTGAGGAGGCCCACAAAGCAACCGAGTTCATCCAGTTGTGCAACCGCCATGACACTCCGATCCTGTTCAGCCACAACACCACCGGCTACATGGTGGGCAAGGAGTACGAGCAGAGGGGCATCATCAAGGACGGGGCGAAGATGGTCAATGCGGTGTCCAACTCCGAGGTCCCCCACATCACCCTGATGGCCGGTGTCTCCTACGGAGCGGGCAACTACGGAATGTCGGGGCGGTCTTTCGAGCCTCGCTTCGTGTTCGGATACCCCAACCACAAGGTTGCGGTGATGGGGCCCAAACAACTGGCCGGGGTCATGTCGATAATCGCGAAGACAGCAGCAGAGGCGCGAGGGGTTGCATTCGACGAAGCAGCCGACGCCAAGAGGCGCGCCGAGATCGAGGCACAGATCGAACACGAGGAACAGTCCTATTTCTCGACCTCGCTGGTCCGTGACGACGGGCTCATCGATCCCAGAGACACCAGACACGTGGTCGGGATCGCGTTATCGGCGATTCACTCTGGCCCGGTGAAGGGTACCGATCGTTTCGGCGTTTTCAGGATGTAGTCGGGCTCGATCAGTTCCCGAAGTTCACCACGACGTCGGTGTATCCCAGGCTGACCAGGAAGTTGGTAAGCACGGTTGTCGCGTTCTCCTCGGCCTGAACGAGGACGCCATCTTCGATTGCCGCATCGACCAGAACGGTCTCAGCCACCCGACGCGCCTCACCTTCGAGCTGAGGGTCGCCCTTGGTGAAGAGGCCCATGTCGCGGTCCAGGACTTCGGTTGCGTCATTGTCCACAGCCACATACTGGATTGCGGCAGCAGGGAGGTTCACTTCGACCACGCCATCCTCCGACACGGAGAAATCACCCGGTGTCAGGCCACTGATATCAACCCCGGCCCCGATCCTGGCCACGGCGATCATCCGCAGGCTGTCACCCCGAGCCCAGGAGAGCCATCCGGCGTCGGTGCCCTTTTCGACGATGGTGTACTCCACGACCTCAACGGTGGTCAGGCTTCCCAGGTCCTGGACCGAACTCACCACTACCGGGCCGATATCGGTGAATGGCTCCGGTTCGAACACCGCGGCGATGTCCGCAGGAGTGGGGATAGCGTCGACGATCCCGCGCGCGGACCACGCGACAAAGCCGACGACAACGAGGAGGACGGCCAGGAAGAATCCTGACAAACCGATGAGCAGGCCGGATCCCGAGCGTCTCTGCGCTGGTTGCGGCGGCTGGGGGTTGACGGCCGGTGCGGGAGCGTCTTGACGCTCCTCAGGCCTTGTTTTCATCATTGTCACAACTGATTCTCCCTCGTGTACTAGGTATAAGACTCCGGCTATCGACAGAAAGTTCCCTGCGGTTAGCCTCCACAAACATGATTCGCAAAGTCCTTGTGGCAAATCGCGGAGAAATCGCGCGTAGGATCTTCCGAACCTGTGCCCGGCTAAGGATAGAGACTGTTGCTGTCTACTCGGATAGCGAAGCCGGGGCACCGCACGTCCGGGAAGCCGAAACTGCGGTCCGGCTGCCAGGCCGGACTCCTGCCGAGACCTATCTCGACCAGAAGGCGATTGTGGAGGCAGCGATTTCTTCGGGGGCAGACGCCATACACCCGGGGTACGGGTTTCTCTCCGAGAATCCGGACTTCGCCAGGGCGGTGATCGAAGCGGGTTTGACCTGGATCGGCCCCTCCCCTGAGGCGATTGCCGCCATGGGCTCGAAAGTCGAAGCGAAGAAGCTCATGGCATCCGCCGGTGTTCCGTGTCTACCCGGCACCGAGCTCAGCGATCTGTCCGACGAAGAAGCCCTCACTGCTGCAGAGGAAGTGGGCTACCCGGTGTTGATCAAAGCCAGCGCCGGTGGTGGCGGCAAAGGGATGCGGATCGTCGATTCCGCCGACGGTCTCGTCGAGGCGGTGGCAGGAGCCCGGCGCGAAGCCGCAAGCTCCTTCGGCGATGCGACGGTCTTCCTCGAGAAGTATCTGACCGGGCCGAGGCACATCGAGATCCAGGTGTTCGGGGACCAACACGGCAACGTGGTCTCTCTACATGAGCGGGAGTGCTCGATCCAGAGACGCCACCAGAAGATCATCGAGGAGAGCCCGAGTCCGGCAATCGATAAGGAGACCAGGGAGCGCATGGGCGAGGCCGCCGTCGCTGCAGCAAATGCTGTCGGCTACGTAGGCGCGGGCACCGTGGAGTTTCTGTTCAACAATGACCAGTTCTTCTTCCTCGAAATGAATACCCGGCTCCAGGTGGAGCATCCGGTCACCGAGATGGTCACCGGGCTCGACCTG
>JBBDMR010000156.1:0-10267 GCA_040878225.1 Acidimicrobiia bacterium | reverse complement strand
CTCCAGAACCTCAATGGTTTCCAACAGCCCTCCGGCGCCGGCATCCCCGGAGTGATTGTTAGCCAGAGACATCAAGTCGAACCCGGCGGCACTCACCACTTCCGCCATAGCCGGGTCTGCCTCGAGGGCATATGGGCCGAACTGATGCTCGCCCGAGGTCAGAGGGGACTCCAGGTTCCCGGCGGCGATGTCCGAGGACCGCAGGATCCATCGGACATCTTCGAAGAGGCCGGTAGTGTCATGGGCGGCGATCGGAGCAACACCGCGACCGAGCATCATGTCTCCGACCAGCGTGATCGAGATCGGCTCTGCGCCTCCGGCACCGCGTGATAGCGCGAGGACGCAGGCGAGGGCAACGACCACCAAGAAGATCGTGGCGCGTTCTTTCGAGTGGCTTGCGCCGGCGCTATGCCGGTCGGCGGGCGCAGTGTTCTGCTTCACGGACTCAGGCGTCTCTGGCTCCCTCCGGTATGAGGGCCATTTTTCGACGCCACCGTGCCGTGGCACCTTCTGGGTTCGGAAATGGTCCTAATGCGGGGATCCTCCCTGGCCAATGCTTCATGGTCCACAGCCGGGGTCAGTGGGGCAAGTGCCGGAGGTCCCGACCCGGGGGGAAATCAGCCCCTGGTGGTCGCCGGGAGCACCCCGTGGGTGGTGAAACGGCGGCTGTCTGAAAAAGCAGCGTTGTCTGACTCAGGAGTCGACCGACCCCAGGACGGCCCACAGAACATGGGCGGAGGCCCTGGGTTGGTCGCGGGGTGGCCAATGGGTTCCTGCAACCTGACACGAGAACCAGACATCGTGGAGGCGGCGGGACACCACGGCTGTGACCAAAGCCTCTAGTCCGGGTTCATCGAAGACGTGAGGGTTGAAGACACTGCAGCGTTCAGGCATCACGAGAGAAAGGGGCCGATATGCGTGCCAAGAAGGGCGACCGGTTGGTAATCAAGAGCCATCGTGTTGGAGAGGCGGAGCGAGACGGTGAGATTGTCGAGGTTCGAGGCGACCACGGCGAGCCCCCCTATCTGGTTCGCTGGTCTGAGGACGGTCACGAAGCCCTGGTCTATCCGGGAAGTGACGCCGAGGTCCAACCCCGGGATCACAAAACGGCATCCCGGCGCTGATCCAACCAAACGATGCCCGCACCTCGAAGGGAAGAGATGGGTACCAAGAAGCAAATGGTGTTTACAGCCGAGGACGTGGTCAAGGCGCTGGCGCGTGCCGAAATCGACATCACCGACGAGCGATACGGGGTTGATGACTTGCGAGACGGAATGAATGTGGAGTTGGAGCATGGAACGCGATTCCCGGATCTGGACGTCACAGGAGACGATCCCGTGATCACGGCGAAGATCGCATTGGCTCATCTGAGAGAGTTCCCCGACTACTACCAACGGCTAGCGATCATGGAAAAGGAGGCCGACGCCGCATGGGCGCTCGAACTCGACCCCAACTCCGGGATTGTGTGAATCTCGAAGGTCCGGGTCACGCCTTTCGGGTGTCGACCAACACCGCTTCCAGCGTGCCGCCCACGGCTTCGAACCATCAATGTATGACAGGAAGCCAAACCGGGGCGGTGACATGAACCCCGGTCACGCCTGTCTGCTCACCTGGCAACGGATTCGAGAGCAGCGAAGATGCGTTGGGTGAAAGGGGTCTTGCGACCGTCCTGGTGGCGGCGCTCGCAGCGCAGGTAGTTCCCTACGGCCGAGATCACACTAACCCACCGGTAGTCGCCGAACCGCAGTGGGGTTCGTCGCAGACTCGCGATCTGGCAGTTCGCGCTTGCTTTGACTGTCACAGCAACGAAACGGAGTGGCCCTGGTACACCAACATTGCGCCGGTATCGTGGCTGATCCAGAGTGACGTTGACGAGGGTCGGGAGGGACTCAACTTCTCGGAGTGGGATCGCGAGCAGGAGGGAGAAGAGGCGGCAGAGACCGTGCGCGAGGGCTCGATGCCGCCTAATCCGTACCTACTCACCCACCCAACGGCCCGCCTCACCGAGGCCGAGCTTGCGGAGTTCATAGACGGGCTGTTAGAGATGTTTGGTGATGGAGAAGAGGGCGATGACGATTAACGGCAGGAAGGTCAATTTGTGCTCGTCCGCATGATGGATCCTTCACTCGCCCGCGATGACACGCAACACTTAGGATCGGTTTCGTGGCGCGCGCGAGCCTGAGGCTTACGAAATCCGGTCGTTCCCCAAGACCAGCCCGAGCATTCCGAGGGTCTCCACCGCCCGCTCCCGGGACACGATCGAGATCGCATACCCGGAGTGGACGACCACGAAGTCTCCGACCGTCGCCTCCGGCACGAGGCTCAGGTCCACCGACCGCTCGGTGCCTGCCACCGAAACGACGGCAGGCAACGCTCCGGCGCTCTGCTCACCCATCGAGACCACCAGAGACGGGATGGCAAGGCACATGGCTCAGCCCTGCACCTGAATCGAAGCCAGGGTCACGCCCAAGCCACCGGGATCGTCGATGACATCTGATCGCTCGACCTCGATGTTTGGCGCGTAGCCCCAAGCCAGAACAGCGTGTTCCTCGACTCCGTCGCGGAGGGCCGCCGACGCCAAGGCCGAGAGGGCCCCGATGCGCAGGGCGAGGTGAGTGACCCGGGTCTCGACCGGATCGACCTCGGCTTCGACCCGGCCAATCAGTTGCGCGACGAGCCGGCTCTCATGCACCGCCCACCTCCGCAACCACGGTATCGACGGCAGCTTCGACCTCCGGACTGAGGGCACTGCCCTGGGACATCCCACCAATTTCGATCCCGTAGACCATCAGCCGCTCCGGCAGACGATCGAGTGCCCCGGCGAGCTCGACCACCTCGGCGACTCCGATGGAGTGAGTGCTACCTCCGAGCACTCCAGTGGGTAATGCTTGGGATCCCACCTCGAATCGGTGGATGGTGCCAGGAGGGGCTCCGGAGCGGGCGGCATCGACTACGACGACATCGCTGGCGCCCTCCCACAGGTCGATCAATTGGAAGGGAGCTGTGGCCACCACACCGTGTGCGCCCGCTCGCTGCGCCGCCACCACTCCGGCTGCATCGTCGCCTCTTGCTGTATTGCCCACCCCTATCACGACCCGACTCATGTTCGATCTATTTTCAGATCGAGGAAATGGGTGGCACAGGAGATACAGGGGTCGTAGCAGCGGATTGCCTGTTCCAGCTCCCATTGGAGGCGTTCGTCGGAGAGATCGAGGCGGCCGGGGACATAGGCACGCAGGTCGTCTTCGATCGAGAGTTGATTCTGTGAGGTGGGAGGGACGATGTGTGCGTCGGTGATCAGCCCATCACCGTCGATGTCGTAGCGGTGATAGAGCAACCCGCGGGGCGCCTCCGATACCCCGTACCCGGTGACGTTCCGGGGCTCCACCTCCAGCGCCGGGACCGATGGCGGCTGGTAGGCGTCGATGATTCGCAATGCCTCCTCACAGGCGAAGGTGATCTCGATCGCCCTGACCACGATGCTCTGGAACGGGTTGTGGCACGTAGGCCCCAGCCCGACCTCGGCTGCGGTTGACCGCGCCACCGGGGTCAACTGTTCGGAGTTGAGCGAATAACGGGCCATCGGGCCGACGTGATAAGAGGCTCCGTTGCGGCGGCGAGCGTGCAGCGCGTTGGACCACTCGACATGGCTTTCCACGAAGTGCTCGTCCCACTCTGCGGGACCGATGTCGAGACCCCGGTTCGAGACGATTCGGCCGTCCTGGATGGCGTACCCGTCGGGATGCCGCAGGGCCACGTACTCATAGTCGCGCTCGAAGTCGGGAAAGGAGAAGTTGGAAACGAACCGCGCTGTCCTCACCGCGGCCTCGAGGGCCCACTCCAGTTCCGGTACCAGGACCTGGAGCTCGGCGCGGGTGGGGGCGCGGTAGAAGCCTCCCACCCGGGTGTTGATCGGGTGGATTTCCCGACCACCGAGCACAGTCATGATTCGGTTGCCGATCTTCTTGAGGCGCAATGCCATCTCGACCTCCTCGGGGTGGTCGGCGGCCATCTCAATGGCGCTCTGGTAGCCGAGGAAGTCGGGAGCATGGAGGAAGAAGACGTGCAGCGTGTGGCTCTCGATCCACTCACCGCAATACATCAGGCGCCGCAGGTCACGCAGCTCGGAGCTGAGCACGACTCCCGCCGCAGACTCCAAGGCATTGCAGGCACTGGTCTGATAGGCGACCGGGCAGATGCCGCAGATCCGGGCGGTGATATCGGGTGCTTCAGAGAACTTACGGCCACGTAGGAAGGCTTCGAAGAAGCGGGGCGGCTCGAAGATCTTGAACTTGAGGTCGACGACGCGGTTGTCTTCGACCTTCAGATACATGGCACCTTCGCCCTCGACTCGGGCGAGGTAGTCGACGACGATTTCGCGTTCAGTGGTCATAGGCCTCCGATGCCTCTCGAAACTCCGGGGCATAGGCGTTGAAGGTGCGCAGCGCTCTGACCAGATCGACCCGGGCGACGCCGAGGTCGGACCACCAGGACGCCAGTGAATCGATGTTGGTCGACTCCGCCGGGCCGAAGCATCCGTAACACCCGCGGTCGTAGGCCGGGCAGATCGCACCACAGCCGGCCTGGGTGATCGGGCCCATGCAAGGGATGCCCTGGGCCACCATGACACAGTTGGTTCCCCTGAGCTTGCACTCAACACACACACTGTGACCCGGAATATTGGGCTTGCGTTCGTGGATGAAGGCGTCGATCACCTCGAGAAGCTGGTGCTTGGAAATCGGACAGCCACGCAGCTCGAAGTCAACTGCCACATGATCTGAGATCGGTGTGGACGTGTCGAGTGTCTCCACGTATTCGGGGTGGGCGTAGACGATGTTCAGGTAGTCGCCTACTTCGGCGTAGTTGCGCAGCGCCTGGATCCCACCGGCCGTGGCGCAGGCTCCGATGGTGACCAGGGTCTTCGACGCTTCCCGCACCTCCAGGATCCTCGCAGCATCATGGGGAGTGGTGACCGATCCCTCGACCAGGGAGAGGTCATATGGGCCTTCGACCGCAGCCCTCGTCGCCTCCGGGAAATAGGCGATCTCGATCGCCCCGACGATGTCGAGGAAGTGGTCCTCGGCGTCGAGCAGGGTGAGCTGGCAGCCGTCGCACGAGGCGAATTTCCACACGGCGAGCTTGGGCCGATCCCTCATATCTCCGCTACCTGCCACCGGTCTGCCACCGCGGCGTAGGAGAACACGGGCCCGCCCCAGCATGCGAAGCTTGCGCCGAACTGACAGTGTCCGCACAAGCCGATGGCGCACTTCATGTTGCGCTCGATGCTGACGTGGATGTCCTCGGGGGGAAAACCCACGGACATCAGCGCACGAGCCACTACCTTCATCATCACCTCGGGGCCGCAAAGCAACGCAACCGTCTCTCCCGGTTCGAGCGGGACCCGGGTAAGTAACCCGGTCACCATCCCCACGTCGCCGCGCCAGCCGCGATCGGATACGTCCACCGTGACCTGTACATCGAGACCGAATGTCTCCTTCCAGGCCGTGAACTCATCCCGATAGAGCAGATCGGACGGTGATCGCGCTCCGTAGACCAGGGAGACCCGACCGTCCCCGCCAGCATTGGACACCGCCTCGTATAAGACGGGCCTCAGAGGTGCCAACCCGATCCCCCCGGCGACCACCAGCACATCCCGGTCCATTGCTTCGGATACCGGCCAGCCCGCTCCGAATGGCCCTCTAACCCCGACCACATCTCCAGCACGCATCCCCACCAATGCCCTGGTCACCGCGCCCACGGCGCGGATGGTGTGGACCAGGATCTCGGGTCGGCGCGGGTCTCCGGAGATGGAGATCGGCACCTCTCCCACACCGAACACGTAGAGCATCGTGTACTGGCCAGGTCGGAATGTCAGCTCCCGCCCGTCGCTGGGCTCAAACACAAGAGTGATCGTGTCAGAGGTCTCCTCCTGGGCCGAGACAACGCGAAAGGCCCGAGGAAGCATGGCCTCCGACACGTGGCTGTCGGGTATGGAGGTGGTGAGTGGGCTCACTGTGAGTCACCTCGATAGAGGTCTAGGAGTTGCAACCGGGTCCTGTGGAGCCGATCGGCCAAATCCCCGGCAACGACGCCGAGCACCTCCAAGGCCAGATCACGATTCTGCTCCATCGCAGACCGGATCACATCGGCGTCAAAGGCGACGAGCTCGCTGTCGACCATCGCCCGGGCCCGCCAGTTCCAGCGATGCGGCGAAAACAGCCAACTGACTCCGAGCAGGTCACCAGACCCGAGCGTTTGGATGACCATCGGGTTCTTGCCGGGGCTGGTCAGCTCGAGCCCGATCCTCCCCTCGACCACGATGTAGAAGGCATCAGCCGATCCATCCTGGTCGAATAGAACCTCTCCGGCCGAGACCCGAAGCTGGGACGCCGCCGACTCAAAGAGGCTCACCTCGGTGTTGGCCAGCGCCCGCAAGAGAGCACTCTTCTCCCGCAACGTGTCGAGATTCATGTCACCACCTTTTGGTTGGAACGGATAGCGGCCACCTCTTCTGTGATGTCGATCCCCACTGGGCACCACGTGATGCATCGGCCGCAGCCGACACAACCCGAAGACCCGAACTGGTCATACCAGGTGGCTAGTTTGTGCGTCATCCACTGCCGATAACGGGCCTTCCTGCTCTCGCGAACCGGGACCCCGTGCAGCGACGAAAAGTCGAGGCTGAAACACGAGTCCCAACGCCGGGTTCGAGTTGCCTCGGCACCGTCGAGAGTGACCGAGTCTTCGACAGTCGCGCAAAAGCAGGTGGGGCACACCAGTGTGCAATTGGTGCAAGCCAGGCACCTGTCGGCCACCTCATCCCAGCGAGGATGCTCCAGGTTGTCGTAGAGCAGCTGCTTGATCCCGTCAGTGTTCATCGACCTGCCCATCGTCGAGGAGGTTCGCTCGACCACCTCGTCGACCCGGACCAGATCCTGGTCGGTGGCCGGGCGCCCGGGGAGCTGTCCCAGGATCGCTTCGCCAGCCTCGCTGCCCGCCTCGAGGACGAACTCGTGCCGCCACCAATCGATTAGCTCGGTAAGGACGAGGTCGTAGCCGGACTCACAACGCGGCCCCGTTTCCATCGACACGCAGAAGCAGGTCCCACCTGCCACCCCGCAGTTGACCCCGATCGTGAACAGGTCGCGCCGGAAGGTCTGGTAGATACGGTCGGGATGCCCAGGTCCGAGGAAGACCCGATCCTGAACTGCGATAGCTGCGAGCTCACATGCCCTCACGCCGAGCATGGCGTACCGGACTTCGGCGACCTCCCCCGGCGCGAACTGCCAGCTGCCATCGGTCCTGGTCACGGTGAACAGCGTGCTTCTCGGCGGATACAGGTAACTCTTCCAGGACTTCTGGCCCACCGCGTACCCGAACAAGGCCTCATCCTCCCGGCGGTGCAGCCGGTAGACACCTGGAGCCTGCTCGTCGGTCCATCCGATCGGCAGATCCTCCACCCGGTCAATCCGGTCGTAGACGATGGCCCCCTGTGCCACTCTGGGACCGATGACTGTGTACCCGGCCGCCCCCAGGGCGAGCATGAGGGTGTGGAAGTCGCTTCTCGGGAGGACGAGGCGGGGCATCGGCCTATTCATACCATCTCGAATCATGGCCATCTCGTGTCTAAGGTCCATTCCAACCGGGTACTTCGGCCGTTCCGGCGAGAAATCTCGGACGGTAAGGTCATGCTCCAACATGACACCCGACACCCGTCTTCGCGGTACTCGTCGCAATGGAATCGTACTCGCCGTCGCGACCGCGGTCATCAGCGGCTTTGCCGTCTTCATGAATGGATTTGGAGTGCGGGCGTGGTCGGAGATCTCCGATTCAGCCACCTACACAACCGCCAAGAATGCGACGGCTGCGCTGATCCTGCTGGTAGCTGCACTGACGGCGGCAAGGAGGCGCGAGGGTCGAGCCCTCGACCGAACGGTTCTTCGAGGACATTGGCGAGGGCTGGCCGCCATCGCCGTGATCGGGGGAAGCGTCCCGTTTCTCCTCTTCTTCGAAGGGCTGACCCGGGCTTCATCCGGAGACGCCGCGTTCATCCACAAGACCCTCGTGGTCTGGGTGGCCCTATTGGCTGTGACCCTGCTGCGGGAGCGGATCGGACCTGTGCACATGGTGGCTATCGCCATCCTCGTCATCGGCCAGGCCGCCCTCTCCGGTGTGGGAGGGATCGAGTTCGGCTCGGGCGAGTGGATGATCCTCACTGCCACCCTCCTCTGGTCGATCGAGACCGTCGTCGCCAAGCGTGTTCTCGCCGATGTGCCAGCGGTGACGGTAGGAATCGCCCGCATGGCGGGGGGAAGCGCGATCCTCGTGATCTACGTGCTCTTGTTCAGCGACCTCTCCAGCCTTGGGCTGATCACCGGTGCACACCTCGGCTGGATCGTCGTGACCGGCCTGACCCTCGCCGCCTACGTGGGTACGTGGTTCGCGGCCCTGGCCCGGGCACCCGCCGTCGATGTCACCGCGGTTCTCGTCGGGGGGGCCTTGATCACCGCATTTCTCGAGAGCGGGGTCCGGGGGGCTGCGATTCCCTCTCTGGCCGGAGTGGGGTTGGTGTTGGTAGGGGTGGTTCTGGTGGGGTCGGCCGGATGGATGCGCGCCGCACCCAGCCGGTGATCACCGGCCCTGAGCTGTTCTGTCGTTTTGCATTTCCTCCCAACCTGCTGGGGTACTGCGGACCATCCGACACCGGCCTCGTCGGTGAGCTGCTCCGAGGTGGAGGGGAGGCACTGGTGGAGATGCGTCATGCTGCCGCCGAATTCGCCGGCGCCTGGCCCTATCTGGAGCTGATCTCTGACAGCACTGGAAGTGATCCGCTCGATTACCGGGTGGTCGAGGCCTACTGGTTGGGGAACTCGATACTGGAGCGGATCGACCTCCAAACCATGGGAGACTCGATCGCTGACCGGTTCAGGGCTCAGGCCGGCCCGGAATGGGAGATAATTGCCCGCACCCTCGGATCACCGGCACGGCCCACTCATTCTTTCCATGTCTTCTGTGTCTACCCGTGGGTCGGCCTGCTTCGCTCCGGAGCGATCGACCAGGCGCTCCATGTCCTCGACCGATGCCGAATCCGATGGGGCACAATCGTCGCTCAGGAGAAAGGGGCCTTGATCGTCTCGACACGGCACCTGACATGGGACGGCCGCTCCCTGGGCATGGGCGATGAGACCATGGAGCGAGTCCAGCCGCCAGTCGATGCCCAGGAGATCGCAGTTGGGGACCAGGTGGCGATGCACTGGGACTACGTGTGCTTGCGCATCACCGCAACCCAGCGGCGTCATCTGGAGCTGTACCAAGCCATGCACATGGGATTGGTCAACCAGACAGGCAGGCACCTGGCGCGCCGAGTGGAAAGGTAGTCCTGAACCCAATCCAGCCGCTCGACGCCTGCCGGGCGAGATGAACGTCGTCTAGTGGGTCGGCTTCGTCACTAGTCCTTCATGTAAGGATTGACGCGGCCTGTGACCTTCAACCTGGCTTCCTTCGGGGTCACGCCAAAGTGGGAACGAAAACTGTTCGTCATGTGCGAGTGGTCGTAGAACCCCGACTGAACTGCGACCCTGGAGAGATCATCGGCTCCATCGAGGATTTCTGAGAGTACGGCAGCGAGACGAAGTCGCATTCGGCGACGTGACAGAGTCTCGCCGGTGACCTGCTTGAAGATTCGGCTCAAGTGGTGACTCGAGGAGCCCACCTGGCGCGCAATCGTGGGCAGGTCGCAGTGGTCGCGAAAGTGGACCGACAGATATTCCTCTGCGTCGAGAACGGTGTCGCTCCGGCTTCGTGTCGGCTGGCTGCTTTTGTGCATCAGGTCGGCGAGCGCCTTGACGGTGAATTCTTCCGCTTCCAGTGCGTCCAGTCGGCCGACTTTGGCCGTCGCAACCAGACTGCGCAGCCAGTAGTCGAGGTGGGTAGTCGTGGGGCCCGCTTCGACACGGAACCTCCCTGACCTGTCGAGGTACGGCTCTCCGAACTCGGACTTCATCGATATGTAAGCGCTCCGATCATGACCACCGTCTGGATGCTGGATCTGGCGGGCTTGACCCTTGCTGAACAGGATTGCCTTGGCCGGGGTGGTCGAAGTTCGCGTGCCCTCCGTATTCACAGCGAAGACTCCGGTGAGTGGGAAAACGAGGGTGAAGTGTGTCTCTATCTCTTCGTCTGTTTGGCCAGGGGGAATCGCGCCACACGTCGATAGGCCGAGACTGACCTGTCCGGTCGAGAGGAGATGAGAGTCCTGCGGCACTAG